>NZ_JALJRR010000006.1:0-134847 GCF_024519615.1 Pseudomonas sp. Pse79 | reverse complement strand
CTGTCCATCGTCCACTTCTGGGCGCTGATCACCCTGTACATCTGGGCCGGTCCGCACCACCTGCACTACACCGCGTTGCCGGACTGGGCACAGTCGTTGGGCATGGTGATGTCCCTGGTGCTGCTGGCACCAAGCTGGGGCGGCATGATCAACGGCATGATGACCCTCTCGGGCGCCTGGCATAAGCTGCGCAGCGACCCGATCCTGCGCTTCCTGGTCGTCTCGCTGGCGTTCTACGGCATGTCGACGTTCGAAGGGCCGATGATGGCCATCAAGACCGTCAACTCGCTGTCGCACTACACCGACTGGACCATCGGCCACGTACACGCCGGCGCGCTCGGCTGGGTGGCAATGATCTCCATCGGCGCGCTGTATCACATGATCCCGAAAGTCTTCGGCCGCGAGCAGATGTACAGCGTCGGCCTGATCAACGCGCACTTCTGGCTGGCCACCATCGGCACCGTGCTCTACATCGCCTCGATGTGGGTCAACGGCATCGCCCAGGGCCTGATGTGGCGTGCGATCAACGAAGACGGCACCTTGACCTACTCCTTCGTCGAAACCCTGGTGGCCAGCCACCCTGGCTTCGTCGTGCGACTGGTGGGCGGTGCGGTGTTCCTCAGCGGCATGTTGCTGATGGCTTACAACACATGGCGCACCGTGCGCTCGGCACAACCTGTCGAAGCCACCCCTGCCGCGCAGACGGCCTGAGGAGTCAGTGATGAAACACGAAACGATTGAAAAGAACGTCGGCCTGCTGATGCTGCTGATGGTGCTTGCCGTGAGCATCGGCGGCCTGACCCAGATCGTCCCGCTGTTCTTCCAGGACGTGACCAACAAACCGGTGGAAGGCATGAAGCCCTACACCGCGCTGCAACTGGAAGGCCGCGACATCTACATCCGCGAAGGTTGCGTACAGTGCCACTCGCAGATGATCCGTCCGTTCCGTGCCGAGACCGAGCGCTACGGGCACTACTCGGTTGCGGGCGAAAGCGTCTGGGATCACCCGTTCCTGTGGGGCTCCAAGCGTACCGGGCCAGACCTGGCGCGCGTCGGCGCACGCTACTCGGACGACTGGCACCGCGCGCACTTGTACAACCCGCGCAACGTAGTGCCTGAGTCGAAAATGCCGGCCTACCCATGGCTGGTGACGGCACCGCTCGACAGCAGCCACACCGAAGCCAAGCTCAAAGTGATGCGTACCCTCGGCGTGCCCTACACCGACGACGACATCAACGGCGCAGTGGCCAGCCTCAAGGGCAAGACCGAGATCGACGCGCTGGTTTCGTACCTGCAAGTCCTCGGCACCGCCATCAAGAGCAAGAGGTGAGCCATGGGATTTGAATTCGATGCGGGCACCATCCGCGGCCTCGGCACGCTAGTCGTCGCCATCGCCTTTATCGGCCTCTCGCTGTGGGTATTCAACAACCGACGCAATGCGGAATTCGAGCAGGCACGC
Source organism: Pseudomonas sp. Pse79 (assembly GCF_024519615.1). Taxonomy (NCBI): domain Bacteria; kingdom Pseudomonadati; phylum Pseudomonadota; class Gammaproteobacteria; order Pseudomonadales; family Pseudomonadaceae; genus Pseudomonas; species Pseudomonas sp. Pse79. Next base: position 133,388 of record NZ_JALJRR010000006.1, on the reverse strand, counting down.
CTGCTGCCGTTTGCCGACGAACCCACCGCCACCCCATCCGACGCTCAAGAAGCGCCTGCAACAAGGAGCAATCGGCCATGACTACCTTCTGGAGTACATGGATCTGCGTACTGACCATCGGCAGCCTGATCGGCCTGACCTGGCTGCTGTTCGGCACCCGCAAGGGCGAGACCAAGGGCAGTGTCGACCAGACCATGGGCCACGCCTTCGACGGCATTGAGGAATACGACAACCCGCTGCCTCAGTGGTGGTTCATGCTGTTCGCCGGCACCCTGCTGTTCGCCGTCGGCTACTTGATCCTCTACCCGGGCCTGGGCAACTGGAAAGGCGTCCTGCCGGGCTATGAAGGCGGCTGGACCTCGACCAAGGAATGGGACAAGGAAATGGCCAAGGCCGACGCCAAGTTCGGGCCGATCTTCGCCAAATTCTCGGCCATGCCAGTGGAAGAAGTCGCTAAAGACCCACAAGCGCTGAAAATGGGCGGGCGCCTGTTCGCCTCCAACTGCGCGGTGTGCCACGGCTCGGATGCCAAGGGCGCGTATGGCTTCCCGAACCTGGCGGACAATAACTGGCGCTGGGGCGGTTCCGCCGAGGCGATCAAGACCACCATCATGGGCGGTCGCCACGCGGCGATGCCGGCCTGGGGCGAAGTGCTGGGCGAAGACGGTGTGAAAAACGTCGCCGCCTATGTGCGTCACGACCTGGCCAAGCTGCCACTGCCAGCCGACAGCGGCGCCGACCTGGTCGCCGGCCAAGCCACGTTCAACACCACCTGCGTGGCCTGCCACGGTCCGCAAGGCCACGGTGTCGAAGCCATGGGCGCGCCGAACCTGACCGCGCCAAGCGGCTTTATCTACGGCACCAGCCTGGCGCAGTTGCAGCAAACCATTCGCCACGGCCGCCAAGGCCAGATGCCGGCGCAGGAAGTGCTGCAAGGCAATGACAAGGTTCACCTGCTCGCCGCTTATGTTTACAGCCTCTCCCACAACGCTGACGGCGCAACGCCGCAACGCCAGGCAGAGTAACGCTCCACCCCTGAACTGCCGCCCCTGATCCGGGGGCGGTAGCTCAACCCTCCTACGCGACCAAGTGTCGCACCCTTCCAAAGCACTGCTTTCCCCTCCTGCCATTCGGGTCTACGCTTGTCTGCACAGCGGATCGGTACAGACCGGTCGACGGTCGACTTGCACGCGCTGGGTTGCACACTTCTGCAGGGATGACAGGCGCAAAGGCTGGCAGCGACCGGCTGTCGTGCCACTGACCGTTCATCGCTTCAGCAGCGTGTCGACACACAGCGAGTCACCCGCCGACGCGTCACGCAAAAATTCATGTCCGATCGATCAGTTTTTGATTTCGGATTTTGTCCTTACATCAAACATGGAAAGGGCGCAGAATCTGGCGTGGCACGCATTGACACAGGTCACCCTTGCGTTGCAATGGCACCTCGGTTTCTACATACTTGCGACCGATTTTTACCTATAAAAAAACCTAAACCGTGGAACCTTAGAATGAGCACAGCAATCAGTCCGACTGCTTATAACTATAAGGTAGTCCGCCAGTTCGCCATCATGACGGTGGTCTGGGGGATCCTTGGCATGGGGCTCGGGGTCTTCATCGCCTCGCAACTGGTCTGGCCGGAATTGAATTTCGGCCTGCCATGGACGACCTTCGGCCGCCTACGCCCGCTGCACACTAACCTGGTGATTTTCGCCTTCGGCGGATGTGCATTATTTGCCACCTCCTACTATGTCGTGCAGCGAACCTGCCAGACGCGACTGATTTCCGACGGCCTCGCCGCCTTCACCTTCTGGGGATGGCAAGCCGTGATCGTCGGGGCCGGCATCTCGTTGCCGCTGGGCTACACCACCACCAAGGAATACGCCGAGCTGGAATGGCCCATCGCCATTTTGCTCGCGATTGTCTGGGTGATCTACGCGGTGGTGTTCTTCGGCACCATCGCCAAGCGCAAGACCAAGCACATCTATGTGGGTAACTGGTTCTACGGTGCCTTCATCCTGGTGACGGCGATGCTGCACATCGTCAACCATGCGTCGTTGCCGGTCACCCTGTTCAAGTCCTATTCGGCCTACGCCGGAGCGACGGATGCGATGATCCAGTGGTGGTACGGCCACAACGCCGTGGGGTTCTTCCTCACCACCGGTTTCCTGGGGATGATGTACTACTTCGTGCCAAAACAGGCCGAACGTCCCATCTACTCTTACCGTCTGTCCATCGTCCACTTCTGGGCGCTGATCACCCTGTACATCTGGGCCGGTCCGCACCACCTGCACTACACCGCGCTGCCGGATTGGGCACAGTCGTTGGGCATGGCGATGTCGATCATCCTGCTGGCGCCAAGTTGGGGCGGCATGATCAACGGCATGATGACCCTCTCGGGCGCCTGGCATAAGCTGCGCACCGACCCGATCCTGCGCTTCCTGGTCGTCTCGCTGGCGTTCTACGGCATGTCGACCTTCGAAGGGCCGATGATGGCCATCAAGACCGTCAACTCGCTGTCGCACTACACCGACTGGACCATTGGCCACGTACACGCCGGCGCGCTCGGCTGGGTAGCGATGATCTCCATCGGCGCGCTGTACCACATGATCCCGAAAATCTTCGGGCGTGCGCAGATGCACAGCGTTGGGTTGATCAATACGCACTTCTGGCTGGCCACCATCGGCACCGTGCTCTACATCGCCTCGATGTGGGTCAACGGCATTACCCAAGGCCTGATGTGGCGTGCGATCAACGATGACGGCACCCTCACCTACTCCTTCGTCGAAGCGCTGCAAGCCAGCCACCCGGGCTACATCGTCCGTGCCCTGGGTGGCGCGTTCTTTGCCTCCGGCATGCTGTTCATGGCCTACAACGTCTGGCGCACCGTGCGTGCCTCCGACCCTGCAGAAGCCGAAGCCGCCGCCAAGATCGCCGTTGTGGGAGCCCACTGATGAAGCACGAAGTAGTCGAGAAGAATATCGGCCTGCTGGCCTTCTTCATGGTCATCGCCGTGAGTATCGGCGGCCTGACCCAGATCGTTCCGCTGTTCTTCCAGGACGTGACCAACAAGCCGGTCGAAGGCATGAAGCCGCGTACCGCCCTTGAACTGGAAGGCCGCGACATCTACATCGCCAACGGCTGTGTCGGCTGCCACTCGCAGATGATCCGTCCGTTCCGCGCCGAAACCGAACGTTATGGCCACTACTCTGTGGCCGGTGAAAGCGTGTGGGACCACCCGTTCCTGTGGGGTTCCAAGCGCACCGGGCCGGACCTGGCCCGTGTCGGCGGACGCTACTCCGATGACTGGCAACGCGCGCACTTGTACAACCCGCGCAACGTTGTGCCTGAGTCGAAAATGCCGGCGTACCCGTTCCTCGTGGAAAACAAGCTCGACGGCAAGGACACCGCGAAGAAGATGGAAGTCTTGCGCACCCTGGGCGTGCCCTACACCGACGAAGACATCGCCGGTGCAGCCGCAGCCGTGAAGGGCAAGACCGAAATGGACGCATTGGTGGCCTACCTGCAAGGCCTTGGCACCATCATCAAAAGCAAACGGTGATTCTTCATGGATATCGGGATGATTCGTGGCCTGGGCACCGTTGTCGTGATGGTGGCCTTTATCGGCCTGGCGCTGTGGGTGTTCAGCCCCAAGCGCAAGTCGGAGTTTGACGACGCAACCATGCTGCCCTTTGCGGATGACCCCGAAGCCATCAAGCACGTCGAGCAAGCTTCTAGGAGTAACAAAGAATGACTACGTTCTGGAGTCTGTACGTCACAGTCCTCAGTCTGGGTACCATTTTCGCCCTGACCTGGCTGCTGCTGTCGACCCGCAAGGGCCAGCGCGCCGAGCAAACGGACGAGACTGTCGGCCACTCGTTCGACGGTATCGAGGAGTACGACAACCCACTGCCGAAATGGTGGTTCATGCTGTTCGTCGGCACCATCGTCTTCGCCCTCGGCTACCTGGTGCTGTACCCCGGCCTGGGCAATTGGAAAGGCCTGCTGCCGGGCTACAACTACCTCGACAACGACAAGCAGACCGCCTTCGCCAACGGCCAGACCGGCTGGACCGGCGTGCATGAGTGGGAAAAGGAAATGGCCAGGTCGGACGCCAAGTTCGGGCCGATCTTCGCCAAATTCGCCGCGATGCCGATTGAGGAGGTTGCCAAAGACCCGCAGGCCCTGAAGATGGGCGGCCGTCTGTTTGCCTCCAACTGCTCGGTATGCCACGGTTCGGACGCCAAGGGAGCCTACGGCTTCCCTAACCTGACCGACGCCGACTGGCGCTGGGGCGGCGAGCCCGCGACCATCAAGGAAACCATCATGAAAGGCCGCCACGCGGTGATGCCGGCCTGGGCCGAAGTCATCGGCGAACAAGGCGTGGCCGACGTGGCGGGCTTCGTGGTGACCAACCTCGACGGCCGCAAACTGCCGGAAGGCGCCAAGGCCGATGTGGCCAACGGCGGGAAACTCTTCGCCGCCAACTGCGTGGCCTGCCACGGCCCGGCCGGTAAAGGCACGCCCGCCATGGGCGCACCCGACCTGACTCACCCGGGCGCGTTCATCTACGGTTCAAGCTTCGCCCAACTGCAGCAGACCATCCGCTACGGCCGCCAGGGCCAGATGCCTGCACAGGAATTACTGCAAGGGAACGACAAGGTGCATTTGCTGGCCGCATATGTTTACAGCTTGTCCCATGGGGATAAGAAGGCTCAAGAGCAGTAAGCTTCATCAGAAACACAAAAGCCCCGTACAGTACAAACTGGCGGGGCTTTTTTCTGGCAGCTATAACTGCCTCGCTCAGCAACTATCTAAGTTTTTCACGCACCTACTTGATAGTTGGAAGAGCTTGCTCGACATCACCGCGTGTAACCCTCGCACTCCTATATCCGAGTCCCAACTGCTCCAGCAGTTCAGGACGACCTAAGAGTTCACGTGCGAACATCTTTTTTTCTGAACCGGACGTCGACGAAGTTGCGGCACTCTCCAACGTTGGTACTCCCAGCTCTTCGCGATAACTTTCGCTCAGGGGATCCAGATATCTAAAATCATTAAAATTATCAAAAAAGTACCTCCCAATCTCCTTATCGTTCATGGTACTGAATCGTCCGTTTTCTTTTGCCTCAAAAGCACCCAGACTTTCTTGGGTGATCTTCCCATCTTGTTTATGCTCGCCAAATCCATCTAACTGTTCAAACAGGCGATTCCGCTCTAAAACCTCCCGTGCCAGTTGTGATTCGTAGATACTGTCACTGTTACCTTCAGGAGAATACGCTTTCTTCGCCAGCGACTCCCTGCTGATAACGCCCGGCTCACTCGGATCGGAAAATTTCTCAAAAGAAGTACGCAGAAGAAAAACCAAGCCTTCACTGGTGGAGGTTTTGAGATGATTTGTGGGAGGTGGAGTTATCGAAGGTGCCGAAGCGCGAGGCACTGTAACTACAGGACTATTAGAAACCCCGTTAATATTACTCATTAAAAACCTCAAGTAAATGACCACTTTTTATGTGCATATTATTTGTGGCACAAACGCCCGCTCCGTTCCTTTTCAACAAAAAAGCATCTGTATATAAATATTTCCTACAACCGCAGTTGCATTCAACCTACATCGATATATTTCGGAGATCGCACATTTTGGGGTATTTGACTCCTCATAATTTAGCGAGGGCTTTAGACGTAGAAATTGATCACATGATGTACAGAGAACATGTCAAAGGCAGCCTCGGCAATAATTTTTGCCACTGCGATAGATCGCCAGAATGAAATACACCCACCGCTTGCTACACCGGGCTTGCCACGCGCGGCACACCGGTAGTTACGTAGCTACATAGTGTCTAACGAAGGGAGGGCGATCCCATGACCATCACTACCATCTCAAGCCGCGAATTCAACCAAGACACAAGCGGTGCCAAAAAAGCCGCCCGCATGGGGGCGGTTTTTATCACCGATCGCGGCAAGCCTGCCCATGTACGTTGTGCACATCTGCATGCTCCTGACCGGACCAATGAAATCGATGCGCTGATCGCCGCTACTGCTCTGGTTCATGGGTTAACCGTCGTTACGCGCAATGTCAGTGATTTCAAATCCATCGGTGTTTCACTGATTAACCCATGGGACGAATGACCGCTCCACGCGCAAAAACCGTCCATACTTCACAAGTCAATTGATCCACGTCACCTACACCATCAATTGATTTCCCCCAACGCGACCAAAGGTCGCACCCTTTGCGCGTCATCGGGGGCGTATCATTACGCCACTGCAAGACCCTTCATTTGACCCCGACCGGCACGTACTGGCCGAGGCAAATCTCCACCGCCGTGGGATGCAATGATGAGCAAGCAAATACCGGTACAAGACGTTACTCCACCTGCCAAAAACTCCAACAACGGTGTCGACCTCTACGCGTCGCGAGAGAAAATCTACACCCGCGCCTTCACGGGCCTGTTCCGCAACCTGCGCATGCTTGGCGGCGCCGGTCTGTTCCTGCTCTACTTCGGCACGGTGTGGCTGAACTGGGGTGGTCACCAGGCCGTGTGGTGGGACCTGCCGGAACGTAAGTTCTTCATTTTCGGGGCGACCTTCTGGCCCCAGGACTTCATCCTCCTCTCGGGCATCCTGATCGTCGCGGCCTTCGGCCTGTTCTTCATCACGGTGTACGCCGGGCGCATCTGGTGCGGGTATACCTGCCCGCAAAGCGTGTGGACGTGGATCTTCATGTGGTGCGAAAAAGTCACCGAAGGCGACCGTAACCAGCGCATCAAGCTGGACAAGGCGCCGATGGGCGCCAACAAGTTCCTGCGCAAGTTCAGCAAACACACGCTGTGGCTGCTGATCGGTTTTGTCACCGGCATGACCTTCGTCGGTTATTTCTCGCCGATCCGCGAACTGGTGTTCGACTTCTTCACCGGCCAGGCCGATGGCTGGTCGTATTTCTGGGTCGGTTTCTTCACGCTCGCCACCTACGGCAACGCCGGCTGGCTGCGCGAACAGGTGTGCATCTACATGTGCCCCTATGCGCGTTTCCAAAGCGTGATGTTCGACAAAGACACCCTGATCGTCTCCTACGACCCACGTCGTGGCGAAGTGCGTGGCCCGCGTAAAAAAGGCGCCGACTACAAGGCCCAGGGCCTCGGCGATTGCATCGATTGCACAATGTGCGTGCAGGTGTGCCCGACCGGCATCGACATCCGCGATGGCCTGCAGATCGAATGCATCGGCTGCGCCGCGTGTATCGACGCCTGCGACAACATCATGGACAAGATGGATTACCCGCGCGGCCTGATCAGCTACACCACCGAGCACAACCTGTCGGGGCAGAAAACCCACAAGCTGCGTCCGCGCCTGATCGGCTATGCGCTGGTATTGCTGGCGATGATGAGCCTGTTGGCCACGGCATTTTTCATGCGTCCGCTGGTGGGTTTCGACGTCAGCAAAGACCGTGTGCTGTACCGCGAAAACGCTGAAGGACGGATCGAGAACGTCTACAGCCTGAAAATCATGAACAAAGACCAGCGCGACCACACGTATGTGCTTGATGCTGCCGGGCTGCCGGACCTCAAGCTGCAAGGCCGCCGCGAAATCAAGGTGGCTGCCGGCGACATCGTCAGCATGCCGGTCGAACTGTCGAGCGCGCCGGAGCAATTGCCGTCGAGCACCAACGAGGTGAAATTCATCCTCAAGGATGCCGATGACGCCAGCGTCCACATTGAAGCCAAGAGCCGATTCATCGGCCCACAAGTTCGTTAACGAGAGAGCTGAACAATGCCCGTAGCCACTGCCGCAAGCCCCTGGTACAAGCACCTCTGGCCCTGGATCATCATTGGTATCCTGGCCTGCTCGGTGACCTTGACCTTGTCCATGGTGACCATTGCAGTGAACAACCCGGACAATCTGGTCAACGACAACTACTACGAGGCCGGCAAAGGCATCAACCGCTCCCTGGACCGCGAACGCCTGGCCCAGACCCTGCAACTGCGCGCCAAGGTGCATCTGGATGAGCTGACCGGTGAAGTCGAACTGCACCTCACCGGCTACAGCAACCCGAGCACCCTGGAACTGAACCTGATTTCGCCGACTCAGCCCGAGAAGGACCGCAAGATCAACCTGGCCCGCAGCGACAGCGAACCCGGTCGCTACATCGGCCAGGTCACCGACAAGGTCGAAGGTCGGCGCTTCGTCGAACTGCTCGGCGTGGAAGGCGACAGGACCTGGCGCTTGTTCGAAGAAGAACAGGTCAACCACGACAAGGACTTGCTGCTCGGGGATGAACCGCTGCAGGGTGCTGAAGACCTGAAGAAGTAAACAGGCTGCGCTTCACGCATCGCGGGCAAGCCCGCTCCCACATGGACACCGCGATCCACTGTGGGAGCGGGCTTGCCCGCGATGAGGCCCTACCCGCCACCAAAGATCTAACGCCATGACCACCCCAACCCCCTGCTACCACTGCGCCCTGCCCGTTCCACCCGGTAGCCGCTTCACCGCCGTGATCCTCGGCGAGCGCCGCGAACTCTGCTGCCCGGGCTGCCAGGCCGTGGCCGAAGCGATCGTGGCGGGCGGGTTGGAAAGCTATTACCAGCACCGCAGCGAAGCCTCGGCCAACCCCGAGGCACTGCCGGTGCAATTGGTCGACGAACTGGCGCTGTACGACCGCGCCGATGTGCAAAAACCCTTCGTGCGCCACGATGGCGAACTGGCCGAAGCCACGCTGTTGATGGAAGGCATCAGTTGCGCGGCCTGTGGCTGGCTGATCGAAAAACACCTGCGCAGCCTGCCCGCCGTGGCCGAGGCGCGCCTGAACCTGTCCAACCATCGCCTGCAGGTACGCTGGGCCGACGGGCAACTGCCGCTGAGCCAACTGCTCAGTGAGCTGCGCCATATCGGTTACGCCGCCCACCCCTATCAGGCAGACCGCGCCGCCGAGCAATTGGCCGGCGAAAACCGTCTGGCCTTGCGCCAACTCGGCGTTGCCGGGTTGCTGTGGTTCCAGGCGATGATGGCGACCATGGCCACTTGGCCGGAATTCAATATCGACCTCAGCGCCGAACTGCACGTCATCCTGCGCTGGGTCGCGATGTTTCTGACCACGCCCATCGTGTTCTACAGCTGTGCGCCGTTTTTCAAGGGCGCCATGCGCGACCTGCGCACCCGCCACCTGACCATGGACGTGTCGGTATCCCTGGCCATTGGCGGGGCTTACCTGGCCGGCATCTGGACCGCGATCACCGGCGTCGGTGAACTGTATTTCGATGCGGTGGGCATGTTCGCGCTGTTCCTGCTGGCCGGCCGCTACCTGGAGCGGCGGGCCCGCGAACGCACGGCCGCCGCTACCGCGCAGTTGGTCAACCTGCTGCCTGCCTCATGCCTGCGTTTGAACGCTGAAGGCCAGAGCGAACGCATCCTGCTCCCCGAGCTGGCCCTGGGCGACCGCGTGCTGGTTCATCCCGGTGCCGTGCTGCCGGCGGACGGGGTGATTCTCGACGGCCAGTCGAGCATCGACGAATCCCTGCTCACCGGCGAATACCTGCCGCAACCGCGTCAAGTCGGCGATGCGGTAACGGCCGGCACCCTCAACGTCGAGGGCGCGCTGACCGTCGAAGTGCGCGCCCTGGGCCATGACACGCGCCTGTCCGCCATCGTGCGCCTGCTGGAGCGGGCCCAGGCCGAGAAACCGCACCTGGCGCAAATCGCCGATCGCGCCGCACAGTGGTTCCTGCTCGGCTCGCTGGTCGCCGCCGTGCTGATCGGCCTGTTGTGGTGGCAGTTGGACGCGTCGCGGGCGTTCTGGATCGTCCTGGCAATGCTGGTGGCGACCTGCCCGTGCGCGCTGTCGCTGGCCACGCCGACCGCCCTGACGGCCGCCACCGGCACCCTGCACAAACTCGGCCTGCTGCTGACCCGCGGCCATGTGCTGGAAGGCCTGAACCAGATCGACACGGTGATTTTCGACAAGACCGGCACCCTCACCGAAGGGCGCCTGGCGCTGCGTGCGATCCGCCCCCTGGGAGCGTTGAACAGCGACCAGTGCCTGGGCCTCGCTGCCGCCCTGGAAAATCGCTCAGAACACCCGATCGCCCGTGCCTTCGGGCGCGCGCCCCTGGCTGCCGACGAAGTGCTCAGTGCCCCCGGCCTCGGCCTGGAAGGCTGGGTGGGCGAACGTCAACTGCGCATCGGCCAGCCGGGCTATGTGTGTGAACTCAGCGGCTGCCCGATCCCCGCCGCGCCGGATGAAGCCGGGCAATGGCTGCTGTTGGGCGACCGCGACGGCGCCCTCGCCTGGTTCGTCCTGGACGACCGCCTGCGCAGCGACGCCCCGGCCCTGCTGGCGGCCTGCAAGGCACGCGGTTGGCGCACGCTGCTGCTGTCGGGCGACAGTTCGCCGATGGTCGCCAGCGTCGCCGCCGAACTGGGCATCGACGAAGCCCACGGCGGCCTGCGCCCCGATGACAAGCTGCAAGTGCTGCAACAACTGCACAAAGAAGGGCGCAAAGTGCTGATGCTCGGCGATGGCGTGAACGATGTGCCGGTGCTGGCCGCCGCCGATATCAGCGTGGCCATGGGCTCGGCCACCGACCTGGCAAAAACCAGCGCCGACGCGGTGCTGCTGTCCAACCGCCTCGACGCCCTGGTGCAAGCGTTTACCTTGGCGCGGCGCACCCGTCGGGTGATCATGGAGAATCTGCTGTGGGCCGGGCTGTACAATGGCCTTATGCTGCCGTTTGCCGCGCTCGGCTGGATCACGCCGATCTGGGCCGCGGTCGGCATGTCCCTCAGTTCGTTGACCGTGGTGCTAAACGCCCTGCGCCTGACTCGCCTGCCGAGCGCGCCGACCGCCAGCACCCCCTCAGTAACCCGCCCGTTGCCGGCTTGAGCCGCGCGGGCATGGAGCGCAGATGCCAGCTTTATACGTGATGATTCCGGCGGCGCTGCTGATTGTGGCCATCGCCATCTACATCTTCTTCTGGGCGGTGGACAGCGGCCAGTACGACGACCTCGACGGCCCGGCCCACAGCGTGCTGTTCGACGATCAGGACCCAAACCACCTGGCCGCCGTCGACGAGGCCAACAGCCCCGAGCCCCCGACCGACCCGAAAGATCCACCCCATGCTTGATCTGGCGCCGCTGCTGGTCTCCGCGCTGATCCTTGGCCTGCTGGGGGGCGGCCATTGCCTGGGCATGTGCGGCGGCCTGATGGGTGCGCTGACCCTGGCGATCCCCAAGGAGCAACGCAGCCGCAGGTTCCGCCTGCTGCTCGCGTACAACCTGGGGCGCATCCTCAGCTACGCCACCGCCGGCCTGCTGATCGGCCTGGCCGGCTGGGCCGTGGCCAACAGCCCGGCGGCGATGTTCATGCGCGTGCTGGCCGGCCTGCTGCTGATCAGCATGGGCCTGTACCTGGCCGGCTGGTGGAGCGGCCTCACCCGCATCGAAAGCCTCGGGCGCGGCCTGTGGCGGCACATCCAGCCGGTTGCCAACCGTTTGCTGCCGGTGTCCAGCCTGCCCCGCGCCCTGCTGTTGGGCGCGCTGTGGGGCTGGTTGCCGTGCGGGTTGGTCTACAGCACCCTGCTGTGGGCCGCCAGCCAAGGCAATGCGCTGGACAGTGCGGTGCTGATGCTGGCGTTCGGCCTGGGTACCTGGCCAGTGCTGCTGGCGACCGGGCTGGCCGCCGAACGCGTCACGGCATTATTGCGCAAACGCAGTGTGCGTACCGCCGGCGGCGTGCTGGTGATTCTGTTCGGTATCTGGACCTTGCCCGGCCCCCATCAGCACTGGCTAATGGGCCACTAAAAGGCCATGTGGCATAGCGCCGCTCCCCGTTGACGCAAATCAAGATGCCATATCCGCCACGCCCCTAGACTCGGCCGACTAGTCTATCCGGGGGAACGCCCGCATGCTCGACGCCATTCGTTGGGACAGCAACCTGATTCATCGCTACGATTTGGCGGGGCCACGCTACACGTCCTACCCCACCGCAGTGCAATTCGACAGCCAGGTCGGCTCCTTCGACCTGCTCCACGCCCTGCGCGACAGCCGCAAGGCTGCACGCCCGTTGTCGCTGTATGTGCACGTGCCGTTCTGCGCCAACATCTGCTACTACTGCGCCTGCAACAAAGTCATCACCAAGGACCGCGGCCGCGCCCAGCCCTACCTGCAGCGCCTGGAACAAGAGATCCAACTGATCGCCTGCCACCTCGATCCGAAACAGACCGTGGAGCAACTGCATTTCGGCGGCGGCACCCCGACTTTTCTCAGCCATGACGAACTGCGCCAAGTGATGGCCTGCCTGCGCAAGCATTTCAACCTGCTCGATGACGATTCCGGCGACTACAGCATCGAGATCGACCCGCGCGAAGCCGACTGGGCAACCATGGGCCTGCTGCGCGAGCTGGGCTTCAACCGCGTCAGTATCGGCCTGCAAGACCTCGACCCGGAAGTGCAACGGGCGGTCAATCGCCTGCAAAGCCTGGAAGAAACCCGCGCCGTGATCGATGCCGCGCGCACCTTGCAGTACCGCTCGATCAATATCGACCTGATCTACGGCCTGCCCAAACAAACCCCGATCAACTTCGCGCGCACCGTGGAAGAAGTGATCAAGTTGCAACCGGATCGCCTGTCGGTGTTCAACTACGCGCACTTGCCGGAACGCTTCATGCCTCAGCGGCGGATCAACGCCGATGACCTGCCGTCCCCGGCGGCAAAACTGCAGATGCTGCAAACCACCATCGAACAGTTGACCGACGCCGGCTACCGCTACATCGGCATGGACCACTTCGCGCTACCGGACGACGAATTGGCCATTGCCCAGGAAGAAGGCACCCTGCAACGCAACTTCCAGGGCTACACCACCCACGGCCATTGCGACCTGATCGGGCTCGGGGTCTCGGCCATCAGCCAGATCGGCGATCTGTATTGCCAGAACACCAGCGACCTCAATAGCTACCAGAACGCCCTGGCCGACGCGCAACTGGCGACCAACCGCGGCCTGGTCTGCACCACGGACGATCGGTTGCGGCGGGAAGTGATTCAGCAATTGATCTGTAATTTCAGCCTGACATTCGAGCAGATCGAACAGGCGTTCAATATCGATTTTCGCGGCTACTTCGACGAGATCTGGCCGCAACTCGAAACGATGGCCGACGACGGCCTGATCGAACTGGACGCACAAGGCATTCGCGTTCTACCGGCCGGGCGGCTGCTGGTGCGCTCGGTGTGCATGGTGTTCGATGCCTACCTGGAACATCAGAACCGGCAGCGCTTTTCGCGGGTGATCTGAAGGTTCTATGCCATCGCCAGGGAGGCCGCCTTCATGGCGTCTTCGCCGCTCAGGCCTTTCATGGCTTTGGCCAGCGAGGCTTGCGCGGTCACCAGGCTCGCCTGCAGTGCGCTGAGTGAGGCTTGCAGGTTGCTGGCCTTGACCCGCGCCTGGTCAGGCGTCAGGCTCGTGTCCGCCATCACTGCGGCCAGCTCGGCCTGTTTCTTGGCGATCTGCTCCTTGATCTGACGGATCATTTTCAGCGTCTGCTGAATGTTATCCGGCAGGCCACTCTCTTCGATATCGCTGTTGGCTTTCTTCGCGGTACCCGCAGCCTTCAATGCCGCTCCGGAAATAGTCACGGTCACGCCCTCGACCGCCTTGGCCGGACGCAGCGGCGCCGACGTGGCGTCCTCAAGTGCTTTGGCTGCCTTGGCTTCTTTAGCCTCCGCCACCAGGTCCTTGGGCTCGCGAACCGCCGGAACCGGCAGCTTGGCAGCAGAGTTTTCACCGATGGAAAGCATGATGTGAGCCTCCAGGCTCTAAGGGACACTGACTTGTATCGGCATCGATACAATAATCTTTATCCCGGCATCGGTTTTTCGTCCATGCTGGCCTCTTCTACCCACAGTGCGTTACCCTTATGTCTTATGTGTGTTTTCCCACAAGGATTTAAGAAATGTCCGAGCCCGTTAAGCTGCGCGCTAACAGCCAGGCCCATTGCAAGGATTGCAGCCTGGCCCCCCTCTGCTTACCACTTTCATTGAATCTGGAAGACATGGATGCGCTGGACGAAATCGTTAAACGTGGACGCCCACTGAAAAAAGGCGAGTTTCTATATCGCCAGGGCGACAAGTTCGATTCTGTCTATGCAGTACGTTCGGGTGCATTGAAGACCTTCAGCCTGAGCGACAGTGGCGAAGAGCAGATCACCGGCTTCCACCTGCCGAGCGAGCTGGTCGGGCTGTCGGGGATGGACACCGAGATTCATCCGGTGTCGGCTCAGGCACTGGAGACCACATCGGTGTGCGAAATTCCTTTCGAACGCCTGGACGAACTGGCCCTGCAACTGCCGCAACTGCGCCGCCAACTGATGCGTGTCATGAGCCGCGAGATCCGGGACGACCAGCAAATGATGCTGCTGTTGTCGAAGAAAACCGCCGACGAGCGCATCGCCACCTTCCTGGTCAACCTGTCGGCGCGGTTCCGTGCCCGTGGTTTCTCGGCCAACCAGTTCCGCCTGAGCATGTCGCGCAATGAAATCGGCAATTACCTGGGCCTGGCGGTGGAAACCGTGTCCCGGGTATTTACCCGTTTCCAGCAGAACGAACTGCTTGCCGCCGAAGGCAAGGAAGTACACATCCTCGACCCGATCCAGCTGTGTGCGTTGGCGGGCGGCTCCCTGGAGGGCTGATCCAGACACTTGCGGCCGCGCCAATCGGCCAGGCCGCAAGGTATACTTCGAGTCCGTTTTCCGCCCCTGGACTCTGCGACGATGACCTTCGATTCGTTCGACATCAAATCCCTGATCCGCCCTGTCATCGACTTCCCCAAGCCTGGGGTGATCTTTCGTGACATCACGCCGCTGTTCCAGTCGCCCAAGGCCCTGCGCCTGGTGGCCGATACCTTCGTCCACCGCTACGTCGAAGCCGATTTCAGCCATATCGGTGCGATGGATGCCCGGGGTTTCCTGATCGGCTCGATCATCGCCTACCAATTGAACAAACCGCTGATCCTGTTCCGCAAACAGGGCAAGCTGCCGGCCGACGTGTTGGCCGAGGGTTACCAGACCGAATACGGCGAAGCCTTCCTCGAAGTGCATGCCGACAGCCTGTGTGAAGGCGACTCGGTGCTGATCTTCGATGACCTGATCGCCACCGGCGGCACGCTGATCGCCGCAGCAAACCTGGTGCGGCGCATGGGCGCGAAGGTGTTCGAAGCGGCGGCGATTATCGACCTGCCGGAACTGGGGGGCACACAACGCCTGGAAGATATGGAGATTCCGACGTTTTGCCTGACGCAATTTGCGCTGAGCGAGCGTTGAGGATTATCACCGAAACCACACAACCCATGTGGGAGCAAGCCCCCTCCCACACCTTGACCTGCCGCGTGGCTTAAAGCGCGATGGGTTTGCGACCGGCAAACGAATGCGCCAGGGTGCCGCCGTCCACCAACTCCAGCTCGCCACCCAGCGGCACACCGTGGGCGATCCGCGAGGTGACCAGGCCTTTGTTGCTTAGCAGTTGGGCGATGTAATGCGCAGTCGCTTCACCCTCCACGGTCGGGTTGGTGGCCAGGATCACTTCAGTAAACGTGCCCTGCGCTTCGATCCGCGCCACCAGTTGCGGAATGCCGATGGCTTCCGGGCCCAGGCCGTCCAACGGCGACAGATGGCCTTTGAGCACGAAATAACGCCCGCGATAACCGGTCTGTTCCACCGCGTACACGTCCATCGGCCCTTCCACCACGCATAACAGCGTGTCATCGCGACGCGGGTCGGCGCATTGCGGGCAGAGTTCTTCCTCGGTGAGGGTGCGGCACTGGCGACAGTGGCCAACGCCCTCCATGGCCTGGCTCAAGGCCTGGGCCAACCGGGTGCCGCCGCTGCGATCACGCTCCAGCAGTTGCAGCGCCATGCGCTGGGCGGTTTTCTGGCCGACACCGGGCAAAGTGCGCAGGGCGTCGATCAGTTGGCGAATCAGGGGGCTGAAGCTCATGGGCGAAGGGTCCGACAAAACAACGAGACGCGGTTTATACCCGCGCCCCGGATTAGCGTCAAATGCTCAATCCTGCGCGACGCGCACCACCAACTTGCCGAAGTTGCGTCCTTCGAGCAAACCGATAAAGGCTTGAGGCGCGTGTTCCAGGCCGTCGACCATGTCTTCGCGGAACTTGATCTTGCCGTCGCGTACCCACGGCGCCATGGCGCTGAGGAATTCCGGCTGGCGATCGCCGTAGTCATCGAACACGATAAAGCCCTGGATACGCACGCGCTTGGTCAGCAAGGTGCGTTGCAGCGCCGGCAGTCGATCAGGGCCGCTGGGCGCTTCATGGGCGTTATAGCCGGCGATCAGCCCGCATAGCGGGATCCGCGCCTTGGGGTTGAGCAGCGGCAGCACGGCATCGAACACCTTGCCGCCGACGTTTTCAAAGTAAATATCCACGCCCTTGAAACAGGCCAGGGCCAATTCATCGGCGAAGTTCTCGCTTTTGTGGTCGATGCAGGCATCAAAGCCCAGCTCATCCACCACGTAACGGCACTTGTCGGCCCCGCCCGCGACACCCACCACGCGCAGGCCCTTGAGCTTGGCCACCTGGCCCACCACCGAGCCCACCGCACCGGACGCGGCCGCCACCACCAGGGTTTCCCCGGCCTTGGGCTGGCCGATGTCCATCAGGCCCATGTAGGCGGTCATACCCGGCATGCCCAGCACGCCCAATGCCATCGACGGGCTGGCCAGACCGTTGGGCACCGGCATCAGGTTGCGACCGTCGCTAATGCTGTGGCTTTGCCAGCCGGTGGAGCCGACCACCAGGTCGCCCGCTTCGAATTTCGGGTTGCGCGACTGCTCGATACGGCTGACAGCGCCACCCGTCATCACTTCGTCGATTTCCACCGGAGCGGCGTAGGACGGTGCATCACTCATGCGCCCGCGCATGTAGGGGTCGAGGGACAGGTACAGCGTCTTCAACAGGACTTGGCCGTCTGCCAGTTCCGGCAGGGTCACACGTTCGAGGCGGAAGTTTTCCGCGGTTGGCGCGCCGTGAGGGCGCGAGACCAGGACAATGCGCTGGTTAAGCATCGGTTCTTGAGGCATCGGGGGGCTCCGTTATCGAGGGTCGAATTCAATGGCATCAAGTGCAGACACTGGCCAAGGCGCCGAGGTTCGACAAAGTTACCCTTGCGTAGCCGCTACGCAGGGGAAAACAGCCAAAAAAAATGCCAGGCGCGATGCCTGGCATTCCAGTCTAGCTAAGGCTGGCCGATCAGAACGGCAGTTTCATGCCCGGTGGCAGTTGCATGCCAGCGGTCACGCCGGACATTTTGTCCTGGCTGTTGGCTTCGATCTTGCGCACTGCGTCATTGACGGCCGCGGCGAACAGATCTTCCAGCACTTCACGGTCGTCATCGCTGACGCCTTCGAGCAGGCTCGGGTCGATGCTCACGCGCTTGATGTCGTGACGACCGGTCATCACCACGCTGACCATATCGCCACCGGCTTTACCGGTGACTTCGGCGTTGGCCAGCTCTTCCTGCATCTTGGCCATCTTTTCCTGCATCTGCTGTGCCTGCTTCATCAGGCCGGCCATGCCACCTTTCATCATGGGAATCACCTCAAAAGTACGTGGATCAATAAGTAGCCCGGTGTCATGACGCCTGGGGCACCGGGGCTTCGACAGGTTCAATAGTATCGTGACGGACGACCGCGCCGAACTGTTGCATCAATTGTTGGATGAGCGGGTCACCGTGGATCGACTCCTCAGCCTCGCGCTGGCGATTGAGGCGTCGGCGGGTCGCGGCCTGGGCCGGGGTTTCCTGCTCGGGCTTGATCAACTCGATGGTGATGCTCAGCGTGCGCTCATGATACTGGTTGAGGGCATCGTTGAGCCGGCGCTGCTGGGTCGCGTTGAACAGGGCGCTGTGGGCCGGGTCCAGGTGCAGCAACCAGTGGTCGCCCTCGATGGCGATCAGGGTGCAGTTGGCGGCGATGCTGCCGGTCATGCCGGAAATCGGCAGTTTCGGGAACAGCTCCAGCCATTGCAGGGCCAGGCCGGTGGCCGGCGCGGCAGCGGGTTCCGCTTCGGGCTCGGGGGCCGGCTCGGCGGTGTGTTCGCTGGCCAGTTCGTCGAGGTAGCTGTAGGCCGAATCGATGTCCGGCTCGATGTAGTCTTCGTCCAGCGGCGGTTCGTCGTCCAGGTCGATGCCGGGCGTTGCGGCGTCCACCTGGGCGACGGTCGGCTCGGGGACGGGCGCACTGACCCATTCCGGCGCATCCGGCACCACGCTGTCCGGCATTGGCGTAGGCATCGGCGTCAGCTCGGGCTGCTCGCCGGCGGTTTCCAGCACGGGCTCCACGGCGGGCTGCAGCTCGACCTCGGGTTCAGCCTCTGCCGGGGCATTCCAGGGCAGGTCGACCACCGGGGCCGGTTCGGGCTCGACAACCGGCACCGGCGCGATCACCGGCGCGACAACCACCGGCTCAGGCACCGGCGCAACCGGCGCAGGCGCAGCAACCGCTGGCGCGACCACCGCCGCGCCAGCCACTGATTTGGCGGAATCAACTGTGGCCTGGCTGATCCCCACTGGCTTTAGCGGCTGTCTCGGCGCGTCCGTCGCGTCGGCGGGGCGGAAGGCCAGCATGCGCAGCAGGACCATTTCGAAGCCGCCACGCGGGTCTGGTGCGAGGGGCAAGTCGCGGCGACCGATCAGGCCCATCTGGTAGTAGAACTGCACGTCTTCGGCTGGCAACGCCTGGGCCAGGGCCAACACGCGGTCGCGGTCGCCGTGGCCGTTGTCGACGCCTTCGGGCAGAGCCTGGGCGATGGCGACGCGGTGCAGCACGTTGAGGATTTCCGAGAGCACACCGTTCCAGTCCGGGCCCTGTTCCGACAAGTGGCGCACGGCTTCGAGCAACGCCTTGGCGTCGCCTTCGATCAGCGCGTGCAGCACGTCGAACACCTGGCCGTGGTCGAGGGTGCCGAGCATGGCACGCACATCGGCGGCCATGACCTTGCCTTCACCAAAGGCAATGGCCTGGTCGGTGAGGCTCATGGCGTCACGCATCGAACCATCGGCGGCACGGCCGAGCAGCCACAGCGCGTCGTCTTCGAACGGTACGTTTTCGACACCCAGCACGTGGGTCAAGTGCTCGACCACGCGCTCCGGGGTCATGTTTTTCAGGGAGAACTGCAGGCACCGCGACAAAATCGTTGCAGGGAGTTTCTGCGGGTCGGTGGTCGCCAGGATGAATTTGACGTAGGGCGGCGGCTCTTCCAGGGTTTTCAACAATGCGTTGAACGAATGACTGGAAAGCATGTGGACTTCGTCGATCAGGTAGACCTTGAAGCGGCCACGGCTCGGCGCGTACTGCACGTTATCGAGCAGCTCGCGGGTGTCTTCGACCTTGGTGCGGCTCGCGGCGTCGATCTCGATCAGGTCGACGAAACGCCCTTCGTCGATCTCGCGGCATACCGAGCAGGTACCGCAGGGCGTCGAGGTGATGCCCGTCTCACAGTTCAGGCACTTGGCAATGATTCGGGCAATGGTAGTCTTGCCGACACCGCGAGTACCGGTAAACAGGTAGGCGTGGTGCAGCCGTTGGCTGTCCAAGGCATTGATCAGAGCCTTGAGCACATGGGTCTGGCCGACCATTTCGCGGAACGAGCGCGGGCGCCATTTACGTGCAAGAACCTGATAACTCATCGAAAACCGTCGCAACTGAGAAGCGGAAGCCGGTAATGCTAGCGGAGCAAGGGGGAAATTGCATCCGGCACGCTTGCCTTATCTGCCTAAGATTGCCTGAGCGGCCCCGAAAAGGCCTGAACCCGGAGAGTGTATGCGCGTAGTCCTGGGCGCCTTATGGATGCTCACCACCGCCAGCCTTGCGGCGCCCGCGCCGTTGCGTTTCTCGGTTTCCGACAGTTGGGCGATGCCTATGGTGCAAGTGGAGGACGGCCAGCCCACCCAGGGTATTTTGTATGACCTGATGTCGAGCCTGGCCACCCAGGTCGGCCGCCCGGCCGAGTTCCACGTACTGGCGCGGGCACGCATTGCCGCAGCCATGGCCCATGGCGACATCGATGTGCGCTGTTATGTCGCCCAGGCCTGGCTCGACAACCTGTCTGGCGACTACCTCTGGAGCCTGCCGTTGCTGGTCCAGCGCAACGTATTGGTCAGCGTCCGCAACCAGCCGGTGCAATTGGCCCGGCTGGCGCCGCAGTCGATCGGAACGGTGCTCAATTACCGCTACCCCACGCTCGACCCATTGTTCGCCAAAGGCCAACTGAGGCGCGACGACGCCCGCAGCGAAGAACAAGTGCTGCACAAACTGGTGGCCGGGCGCTTCAAGTATGCGGTGAGCAATGAATGGATCGTCGACCGCTTCAACCAGCACCTGCCGATAGAACAGCGACTGCACAAAGTCGCCATCATCGAGGAGCAAAGCCTGGGCTGCGCCGTGCGCAACGACCCGGACCTGCCGGTGCAACAAATCCTGCGCACTCTGCTGCGGATGAAGATGTCAGGCGAAATCGACGACATCATCCAGCTGTACACCGGCGAAAACGCCGTGCCCCTGCACGCTCCTGACAAGAACTGACAGCGCCGCCTTTTAGACTGGGCTCAACCACCCCGTCCTCAAGGAGCCTCCATGAACGCCGTCGCCCAATACTTCCTGCTGTATGTCGACAGCCCCGCCACCAGCGCCAACTTCTACAGCCGCCTGCTGAACAAGCCACCGGTTGAATTGAACCCGACCTTTGCCCTGTTCATTCTCGATAATGGCGTCAAGCTCGGCCTGTGGTCGCGCCACAGCGTAGAGCCGGCCACCCAGGTCACGGGCGGTGGCGGCGAATTGGGTTTCCCCCTGCCCGACAACGCCGCCGTGGATGCCCTGCATGCCCAATGGCTGGCGCGGGGCGCCACGATCATCCAGTCTCCGACCGTCCTGGACTTTGGCTACACCTTTGTCGCCCAGGACCTCGACGGTCATCGGTTGCGCGCGTTCTGCATGAGCAACTGAGCCGCGCCGCCAACGGCCTTCGAGGCTGATGGCCGCCACACTGGCGAGCACGATCATCGCGCCGAGCATCACCTGCCCGGCGACGTGCTCGCCCAGCAATATCGCCGCCATCGCCATGGCCACCGGCGGAATCAAGTACATCGCCACCGATGCACGGCTGACCTCGATATGCTTCAACACATAAGCCCAGGCCAGGTACGCCAAGGCACTGGGGAAAATGCCCAGCACCAGCACCGCCAGGTTTTCCGGCCAGGGCGCCTGCGCCACGGCGGCGGGCAGGCCTGGCAGGTTCACGCAGAGCATCAAGGTGCCCGACCACACCATGTAGCACGCCAGGGTCAGCGGGCTGTAGCGGTGGGCACAGTGTTTCTGGATGGCGAAATACACGCTCCATGACACCGCCGCCAGCAGGATCAACAGGCCACGCGGGTCGATGTCGCCCACGCCCTGCTCACCCCAGATCACCACCAGCACGCCAAGCAACCCCAGCAACACACAGCTCCAGCGCCAGACACTGACCCGCTCCCTCAAGCAAAAAAACGCGATCAGCACACTGAACAGCGGCGCCGACTGCGCCAATACACTGGACGCCGCCGCCGTGACCCATTGCTGCCCATAGTTGAGGCAAGTGTGATGCAGGAACACCCCGAAAAAACCCAGCACCAGCAACCACGGCACATCTCGCAGGCGCGGCCGACCGATATCCAGCACCAACGCGACGCCGCCCATAAACACCGAGGCGATCAAAAATCGCAGCAACGCCAGTTGACCCGGACTGTAGCTGCGCAGCCCCATGTGTACGCCAATCGGCGAATAGGCCCAGCAGAGGATCACGCTGGCGATGACTAGCGTAAGCTTTAGGCGTGACGGGGAATTCATCAACGGCATCCAGAAACAGAGAAGGAATGCCGCCAGTCTTGGCCGGGTCACGTCGTAGGACAATTAAGCGTTTCTGACTTCTGAAATCAGTGGAACTGAGCAATGGAAATGGCCCAACTGAAGATGGTGCGAGCCGTGGCGCAAACCGGCAGCGTGGCTCAGGCCGCGGCGCAATTGCATTGCGTGCCGTCGAACATCACCACGCGCATCAAACAGCTGGAAAGCGAATTGGGCACGCCGCTGTTCATCCGTGCCGGACGCGGGCTGGCGATCAGCGCCGCCGGTGAAATCTTCCTCGATTACTGCGAACGCATCCTGGCCCTGGTGGACGAATCCAAACGCGCGGTGGACGCCAACGCTATCCCGCGGGGCACCTTGCGGATCGGCGCGGTAGAGTCCAGCGCCAGCGGCCGCCTGCCACCGCTGCTGGCGGAATACCATCGACGCTACCCCGACGTCAGCCTCGAACTGGTGACCGGCGCCTGGGGCCAACTGCTCGACGACCTGCAACACCACCGCCTGGACGTGGCGCTGGTGGCCGCCGGCAACAAACGCTCCAAGCTCGAACACAGCGTGGTCTACAGCGAACGCCTGGTGCTGATCGCCAGCGCCTGCAGCGCACCGATCAAGCGTGCCGAGGACCTGGCAGGGCGTACCCTGCTCGTCTGGCCGCCCGGCTGCCCTTATCGCGCCGCCTTGGAAAACTGGGTCAAGCCCCATGACTTCAAGCCGACCATCGCCAGCTATGCCAGTTGGGGCACGATCATCGGCTGCGTCAGCGCGGGGATCGGCGTGGCGCTGGCGCCGGAGGGCATTCTGGCGCGCTATGAGCAGGCCAATCAGCTGGCGTCATACCGGTTCGAAGAACTGGCGGCCGTGGATAACCTGCTGTTCTGGCACAAGGACACCCAGCGACATCTGGCCCGGGATGCATTCGCCGGGCTGCTGCGCGAAACCTTCGGCCAACCCTGAGCTAACATCAGCTTTTCGGGGCAGCCAATCGCGCGTACTGATCCTGGCTGATCCAGCCGATGAACGACCGATCCTGAGCATTGACGAACTCGACCTGGGCCCAGCCGTCCTTGAACGCCAGCACGCCGACCACATCCCCTTTGACGATATACGCACGCTTGGCCGCCTTGGCGCCCGGGGTCTTCAGCAAGTAGGCCTTGTCGGCGGACACGGTCACCAGGCCGATCCATGGCTTGTTGGCAGTCTGGCTCAGGTCCAGGCCGGTGGCGATTTCCGGCATCAACACACTGATGCAACCGGGATGCTGACGACCCTGTTCGACGGTCAGGGTCACACCGTCGGACGAAGGCGCCACGCTGCCGGGGTAGGCATCGTCAAGCCAGGTGGTCAACGCGTCGGGCTGGCCTTGCAGGTAGAACGCACAACCACGGGTCACGCCCTCGCCCAGTTCTTCGGCGTAGAAACCTTCGACCTGATGCTCGGGCGTCACCGCCAGCATCAACCCTTCGTACTTGCCCGAATGCAACACAGCGGAACCGGCGAATACCGGCGCCACGGCACACCACGACAACACACCCATCGCGAGATAACGGATCATCTTATTTTTTCCTCTCAAGTGCGTCGTAGGCTTTTTTCATGAGGTCATCATAGTTGCCGTAGTCCTCGCCGTTATAGTTACGGGCCATGGCGGTAAAGTCTTTGGCTTTCATGGCTTTCATCAATGCCGGGCTGTGGCTGCACAAGGCGAGGAAAGCCTTTAGTTGATTACCGGCATTAACTTTTAATGCGGCAACGAACTCAAATACGCTTGTGTAACCGCATGCCGCGAAATTGAACCCCATGATCTGAAACATGCCCCATGACGCCGACATCAAGGCAGCTTCCTGATTCAGCGCAAATGCGGTGGCCATGGTTTCCCAGGCCTTGATCTGATCCTTGTTATTGACCTGCCACTGCGGCCCGGCCTTTCTGACGTAGGGGTACGACAGCAACGGGTGCGCCTGGTCGTAGATACGCTTGGTGTACTTGCGAAACTGGTGCCCCTCAAAGGCGATCACCGGCAACTTGGCCGGGCCGAACCCGGAACGCCCACCCGATTCCACGGTGGCAAAGGCCCTGATGATATTGACGGAAATACCATTGCCCAACTGCGTAGCGGCGTTCTGGAAGTCGCTATCGCTCAGGGTAATGCCCCCGTCGCACGTGGCCTGAAGTATCAACTGCCGATTGCGCCGCTCGGCCTCGACCATCGCGCGCATGCGGTCCAGGTACACATTGACCGTGGCCTGTACCGCATCGCCGCTGTTGTTGCCGAACACATTGAGAAAGCTCGGGATACGCATCGTCGGGAAGGCCTTCACCGGCACCTTCACCGCTTCCTCGATCAGGCTGTTGAACGTGCGGCCGGTGGGGTCGATCACGCCATCGGGATGGGCGTACTTGAGATGGCGGAACTGATACTGGCTGATGCACTGCACCAATTGGCCGTCGCACTTGCCGTTTTCAGCCAACGGAAACCCCATCTTGGGGATGATCAAATTGAATAAATACTGAATGCACTGAACATCGGCGGGCAAGTTACGGGCTTTACCGGGCGCGCCAACTGAAGCACTGATAAGACGGGGTAACCCTTGCAGGCTTTTCATCACAGACATCCTTGTTAGTTAAAGAAGTGATAGCACTTCAATATCAAATCAGCGCCATTGTCATACTCTGAAACAAGTGGCCGGCGGAAACTAACAAGGTGGTTTGAGGTTGTCCAGCAGGGCTTTTTAACGGTGTGAAATAGCCGTCATACGCTGCGCAGTAAAACAACGGCAGATGACTGAAAAGAAGCTGGAAGGATGTGAAACAGAAGAGGTACGGCAAGGAGGAGCGTTATGGAGGCAACCCCACCAGCCACACCCCGGCACACAATGTTCCCGCTGTGGCTGCTGCCTTCCGGCTCTGACCAGGTTCACGGGTAATCGTTGCGGGGGGACCGATGGGGTCACCATAACGACGCTGGCCTCTCGGCAAGCCGCGCCATTGTACCGATCTGATCGGAAGTTACAACCGTTAGTGCGGGATTAAAAAATGAAGAGGTTCAAGCACTTGCCCTAACCGCCCGGATCTCTCCTTCATGCCTGTGCCTGCAGGGCCTCATCCGCCCTGCCGCCCTCTTCCTGGATGACCAGGTGAATGAAGTGCAGCTTGGCGATCACTGCCGGTGGCAGTACGAAGGGGTAGAAATCCGGCTGGCCCATGGCGCGGGACAGTTCGTTGAGCATGCCGGCCAGTTCGATCCAGGCGTTGACGAATGACAGGAACGCCGCGCCGCCGGGGTGTTCGGGGTCGTAGAGGGTGGTGCGGGGGAACGGCTGGTAATCCAGGTCCATTTCGCGGGCGCTCATGCCGAAGCCCAGGGCGGTGTCGACGGCGTCCATCATGTGCAGATAATGCGCCCAGGTTTCGGCCCAGTCTTCCCAGGGGTGCATGGTGGCGTAGGCGCTGACGCAGGTGTGGTGCCAATCCGCGCGCGGGCCGTTCTGGTAGTGCTGGTCGAGGGCGTCGGCGTAACTGGCGCGTTCGTCGCCGAACAGGTGGCGAAACGCTGGAAGCCAGTGGCTGTTGGCGATCAGCCGATCCCAATAGTAATGGCCGACTTCATGGCGAAAGTGGCCGAGCAAGGTGCGGTACGGTTCGCGCATCTGCACACGGATTTTTTCGCGGTGGGCGTCGTCGGCTTCCTTGATGTCGAGGGTGATCAGGCCGTTGGCATGGCCGGTGGTCGGCGCATTGCCTTCCAGGTCGATGCCAACGAAGTCGAAGGCCAGGCCGTTGTCTTCGTCGACGCTTTTGGGCACGACCTGCAAACCCAGGCTGATCAGTTGCGCCACCAGCCGGCGCTTGGCCGTCTCGACCTTGCCCCAGCGCTCGGGGTTTTCTGCGATCGACAGGTCGGGAATGGTGCGATTCAGGCTGCACGCCACGCACAGCGCGGCGGTGCTGTGGGCGGGAATCAGCCAGTTGCAGGCGGCCGGGCTGTCGAGGTTGGCGCAGCGGCGGAAAGCGCCGGCGTCGGGGTTGTCGTCCAGCAGCCAAGTGTCGACGACCGGGCCCGCCTGCAATGAAGACAGGCGGCTTTGTTGCGGTGGGTAGCCGAGCAGCGCCGAGCAGGCCAGGCATTGGCTGTTGCGAAAGAACAGCGACTGGCCACACCGGCACTGCCAGACCTTGCTGTTGCGCGAGGATTCGGCCATGAACGGTGCGGCGATGCGCGAACTGAGTTGCTCGAAGAAGCGGTACATGGCGATCTCTCCCGGGGTGACGAAGACTAGATCATTTCGCGCCCGGGATCGTTCCACTTTCTTCGAAGGGCCGCTTCGCAGCCCAGCGGGAGCAAGCGCCCGCGCCACAAGAAGTTGTCAGACAGTGATGTTGTGCCGAGCCAGAAAGTCCACGAAGGCGTCTTCGTCCAGAACCTTCAGGCCCAGCTCGCTGGCCTTGGCCAACTTCGAACCGGCACCCGGCCCGGCCACCACGCAATAGGTTTTCGCCGACACCGAACCGGCCACCTTGGCGCCGAGGCTTTCGAGCTTGTCCTTGGCCACGTCGCGGCTCATCCGCTCCAGCGAGCCGGTCAGCACCCAGGTGTGCCCCGCCTCCGGCAAACCTTCGATCACTTTTTTCGCGCTCTGCCAGTGCATGCCGAATTCCTCGAGTTGCTGCTCGATGGCCAGGGCACGCTGGGCGTGGTCGGGGTTATCGAAGAACTCGCGCACGGCCTTGGCCTGCTTCTCGGGCAGCGCCTGGCGCATATCGAGCCAGTCGGCCTTGATCACGCCTTCGAGGGAGCCGAACTTGTCCGCCAGTTTCTGCGCGGCGCCGGGGCCGACGCTGGGCACGTTGAGTTTGTCGAGCAAACCGCCGAGGGTGGTGCTGGCGGCGAACTCCGCGCTCAGGTCGCCTTGGTCCTGCAGTTGCAGGCCGCACTTTTCCGGCGCCAACAGCGCGCCGATCACGTCCTGGTTGTGGCGGTCTTCAAAGAAGCTGTGGATCTCGTGCGCCACTTCCAGGCCCACGTCCGGCAGGTACGTCAGCACTTCCGGCAAAGCGCGCTGCACGCGCTCCAGGGACGCCAGGGAGCGCGCCAGCACCTTGGCGGTCTCCTCGCCCACGTCGGGAATGCCCAGGGCGTAGATGAAACGTGCCAGGGTCGGCGTCTTGCTGTGTTCGATGGCGCTGATCAGCTTTTTGCTGGAGACATCGGCGAAGCCTTCCAGGTCGATGATCTGTTCGTACTTGAGCATGTACAGATCCGCCGGCGAGGCGATGAGTTTTTCGTCGACCAATTGCTCGATGGTCTTGTCGCCCAGGCCGTCGATGTCCATCGCCCGGCGCGAGACGAAATGGATGATCGCCTGCTTGAGCTGCGCCCCGCAGGCCAGGCGACCGACGCAGCGGTACACTGCGCCTTCGCTGACGGTTTCCTTGCCCTTGCTGCGCTTGACCAGTTGCGTGCGCTCGACGTGGGAGCCGCACACCGGGCAGCTTTCCGGGATATGCACCGCGCGGGCGTGTGCCGGGCGGCGCTCGGTGACCACTGAGACGACCTGCGGGATCACGTCCCCGGCGCGGCGGATGATCACCGTGTCGCCGATCATCAGGCCCAGGCGCGCCACTTCATCCATGTTGTGCAGGG
Source organism: Pseudomonas sp. Pse79 (assembly GCF_024519615.1). Taxonomy (NCBI): domain Bacteria; kingdom Pseudomonadati; phylum Pseudomonadota; class Gammaproteobacteria; order Pseudomonadales; family Pseudomonadaceae; genus Pseudomonas; species Pseudomonas sp. Pse79. The sequence continues at coordinate 105,862 of NZ_JALJRR010000006.1, read as the reverse complement.
TGGCGTTGGACACGGTCACACCCGCGACCTTGACCGGTTTCAGACGCGCCACCGGGGTGACGGCGCCGGTGCGGCCGACCTGGAATTCCACGTCGAGCAGCTCGGTCAACTCTTCCATGGCCGGGAATTTGTGCGCGATCGCCCACCGCGGCTCACGAGCGCGGAAACCCAGTTCGCGCTGGGAGGCAATGCTGTTGACCTTGAACACCACACCGTCGATTTCATAGGGCAGGTTACTACGCCGCTCGCCGATATCGCGGTAGTAGTCCAGGCATTCCTGGATGCCCTTGGCCAGTTTCAGCTCATGACTGATCGGCATGCCCCACTTCTGCAACTGCTGCAAATTGCCGATGTGGGTGTCGCTGATATCCGCCGTCACCTGGCCAATGCCGTAGCAGCAGAACTCCAGCGGGCGGCTGGCGGTGATTTTCGAATCCAGCTGGCGCAGGCTGCCGGCGGCGGCGTTGCGCGGGTTGGCGAAGGTCTTGCCGCCGACTTCCAGTTGCGAGGCGTTCAGGCGCTCGAAACCGGCCTTGGACATGAACACCTCGCCGCGCACTTCCAGGGTCGCCGGCCAGCCGCTGCCGTGCAGCTTCAACGGGATATTGCGCACGGTACGCACATTCACGCTGATGTCTTCGCCGGTGGTGCCGTCGCCCCGGGTGGCGCCGCGCACCAGTTCGCCGTTCAGATACAGCAGGCTGACCGCCAGGCCATCCAACTTCGGCTCGCAGCTGTATTCCACCGCGGCACCGCCGCCAAACAGGTCGCCGGCCGGCAGGTCGAGGCCTTCGGTCACCCGGCGATCGAACTCGAGCATGGTGGTTTCATCGAAGGCGTTGCCCAGGCTGAGCATCGGAATCTCATGCTTGACCTGGGTGAACGCCGACAACGCCGCACCGCCGACCCGCTGCGTCGGCGAATCACGCGTGACCAGCTCCGGATGCTCGGCCTCCAGGGCCTTGAGTTCCTGGAACAAGCGATCGTACTCGGCGTCCGGGATGCTCGGCTCGTCGAGGACGTAATAACGGTAGTCGTGCTGATCCAGTTCAGCGCGCAATTCGAGGATGCGGGTGTGGGCGGCGGTCATGGGTGTTCTCTCATAAAGCAAAAGAGCAGCCGAAGCTGCTCAAATGTTGGTGCGCTTATTCTATCGACAACGCTTGAGGCCAAACCTCAGCGTTTCTGTGTCAGGGCGCGACGCTCGAACTCGACGATGCGCTGACGGTAGTGTTCGATGGTCTGGGCGGTCAGGACGCTGCGCTGATCGTCCTTCAGTTCGCCGTTGAGCTCCTGGGACAGCTTGCGCGCTGCGGCAACCATCACGTCGAAGGCCTGTTTCGGATGACGCGGACCCGGCAGGCCGAGGAAGAAGCTCACGGCCGGGGTGCTGAACAGGTCGATGTCGTCCAGGTCGAAGGTGCCCGGCTTGACGGCGTTGGCCATCGAGAACAGCACTTCGCCATTACCGGCCATGCTTTCGTGGCGGTGGGAGATATCCATCTCGCCAAAGCGCAGGCCGCTTTCCAGGATGTTCTGCAACAGTGCCGGGCCCTTGAAGCCAGCGGCGTCGCGGCAGATCACGCTGATCACCAGGACTTCTTCGGCGGCCGGCTGATCGTTCACCGACTGGCGCGGCGCACTCTTGGCCGGGCTCTCGTCAGGGAAATCGTCATCGCGGCTGCTGAAGCTCGGGCCGTCGTCCACGCCCAGGTTCAGGTCGCCCTGATGCGGCTCGGCGGCGGCACTGCCACGTTTGCCACGCTTGGAAGACGGCTCGCGGGCTTCGCGCACAGGGGCGCTCATGGACGGCAAGTCATGTTCGTCCAGTTGCGGTTCCTTGTGGGTATCCAGCACACGGGGCGGCCCCAGCAGCTCGGCGCTGCCGTCGTCGTCGGGCAAGTTGGACAGGTTGCGGTCCAGACGGAACTTGAGCTTGCCCTTGCCGCCGCGCATACGGCGCCAGCCATCAAAAAGAATACCGGCAATGACAATAATGCCGATGACGATCAGCCACTCGCGCAGACCGATTTCCATGTAATCCCGTGCCTCTAATAAAAAATGCTGAAAAATAAGGGGTTTAGCACCGTGCAAACCGCTTTAAAACGTGGCGCCAACTCTATGTTCTGACTGACGTTTTGCCCACGCATACGAAAAATTGACATTAAACTAGCACGACCAAAGATAACTTTACACCGTCTGTCAAAATGCCTTGAACAAATATGCCAATTTGCCACTTTCGTCAGACCGGTAAACCGCCCTACATCGCGCTGATAATCTTCGTTGCCGGCATGGCTCAGGAATCCACCATCGCCATCGCCTCTTCGACATCCACCGCCACCAATCGCGAACAGCCCGGCTCGTGCATCGTCACCCCCATCAACTGATCCGCCATTTCCATGGCGATCTTGTTGTGGGTGATATAGATGAACTGCACGGTCTGGGACATCTCTTTGACCAGGCGTGCGTAACGTCCAACGTTAGCGTCATCCAGTGGCGCGTCAACTTCATCGAGCATGCAGAACGGCGCCGGGTTCAACTTGAAGATGGCAAACACCAGGGCCAATGCGGTCAGGGCTTTTTCGCCGCCGGACAACAAATGGATGGTGCTGTTCTTCTTGCCCGGAGGCCGCGCCATGATCGTTACCCCTGTATCGAGTAGATCTTCGCCCGTCAGTTCCAAGTAAGCGCTGCCGCCACCGAAAACTTTTGGGAATAACGCCTGTAAACCGCCGTTAATCTGATCAAAGGTATCTTTGAAGCGGTTGCGGGTTTCCTTGTCGATCTTGCGGATCACGTTTTCCAGGGTGTCCAGGGCTTCCACCAGATCGGCGTCCTGAGCGTCCAGATAACGTTTACGCTCGGACTGTTGCTGGTATTCGTCGATGGCGGCGAGGTTGATCGCACCGAGTCGCTGGATACGCGCGGCAATCCGCTCAAGTTCTTCTTCGGCGTCTTTCTCGTTGGCCTGGGCGGTCAGGGTGTTGAGCACGCCGTGCAGGTCGTAGCCGTCTTCGAGCAGTTGGTCCTGCAGGGTTTTGCGCCGCACGGTCAGGGCCTGCCATTCCATGCGCTGTTGCTCGAGCTGGCCGCGAATCAGTTGGGATTGCTGCTCGGCCTGGGTGCGGCGTTTTTCCGCGTCGCGCAGTTCGCGGTCGGCGTCTTCCAGGGCGATTTGCGCGGTCTTGAGTTCTTCGTCGACGGTCATGCGCTTGTCGAGCAGTTCTTCGAGCTTGAGCCGCAACTCTTCCAGGGGCGCTTCGCCCTCCTCCAGGTTGAGGCTCAGTTGCTCACGCTTTTCGGTCAGGCGCTCGGACTGCATCTCCAGGCGCTCCAGGGCCTGGCGCGTGGAATCGTGCTGGGCGCGCAGGGAGCCGAGGCGTACCGCCAACTGGTGGGCGTGGTCCTTGTGCTGGCGCGCTTCCTGGCGGACCCGGTCGAGGCGTTCGCGCAGGCTGTCGCGCTGGGCCAGCAGCAATTCGCGCTGCTCGGTGTCGACGGCCATGCTGTCGAGGGCTTCCTGCAATTGCAGGCGCGCCTCGCCGATCTGTTCGTGTTCGAGGGCGCGCTGCTCGCCCATCTCGGCCACTTCTTCGTCGAGGCGAGTGCGGCGCAGGGTCAGTTGCTCGACCTTGGCCTTGCTCGCCGACAACTGGGCTTTCAATTCGCCCTGCTGGCGCGCTTCGTCCTGCAACAGGCGGCGCAGGTGTTCGCGGCCGGTCTCTTGCTGGCGCTGGGTGGCGCGCAGGGTCTGCAGTTCGGTTTCCAGGCTTTCCAGGGTGGCTTCGCGCTCTTCACGCTCGGCGATCAGCTTGACGATTTCCTGGCCACGGGCCAATACGCCACTTTCCGCCTCACTGGCGCGGCGCACCCGCAGGAAGTGGCGGCCGACCCAATAACCGTCGCGGCTGATCAGGCTTTCGCCGGCGCCCAGTTGACCGCGCTGGGCCAGCGCCTGCTCGAGGGATTCCACCGGTTTGACCTGGCCCAGCCACGGCGCCAGGTCAAGCGCGGCCTCGACTTTATCCAGCAGGCTGCCCGGCACACGCGCGCCATCGGCGGCGGGGCTGAGCAAGCGCAGATCGCCCTGGGCAAAACCGGCCAGGTCGAAGCCGGCAAAATCATCCACCAGCACCGCTTGCAGGTCGGCGCCGAGCACGGTTTCCACCGCCAACTCCCAACCGGCCTCGACCTTCAAGCCCTCCGCCAGACGCGGGCGTTCGGCCAAGTGCTGGTCACGCAGCCATTCGGCGGTGCCGGTGCCAGGGTCCAACGCGGCCTGCTGCAAGGCTTCGAGGGACGCCAGGCGCCCGTTGAGCCGCTGCAGATCGCCCTGGGCCTGTTGCTGGGCCTGGGTCGCCTGTTGCAGTTGCTGACGCAATTGCTCCAGGCGCTCCACTTGCTGTTCTTCGCTGGCTTCCAGCTCTTCGAGGGTCATTTCGCTTTCGGCGAGTTGCTCGCTCAGCTCCAGGATCGCCGCGTCTTCCGGGTCGGCGGCGAGCAGCACGCGCTCTTCCTGCAAGCGACGCTGGCGCTCGGCCAGGCGCTCCATGCTGGTTTCCAGTTGCTGGATGCGCGACTGCTGCACCTCAGCCTGGCGGCGCGGTTCGGCGGAGCGCAGGTTGAAGGTGTCCCACTGCTCCTGCCAGCCGTGCATGGTGGTCTCGGATTCTTCCAGAGTGGCGGCGGCTTCTTCGGCAGCAGCGCTGGTGATTTCCTGTTCGGGGGTGAGCATGTCCAGCTCTTCGCCGAGGGTCAGCAGCAAGGTGCGGTCGTGGCCGAGGTGGGACTCGGTCTCCAGGCGCGCGCGCTCGGCTTCCTTCAGATCGTCCTGCAACTGGCGCAGACGTTGCTGGCCGTGCTGGATGCTCTGCTCAACCCGGGCGATGTCGCCGCCCACCGAATAGAAGCGGCCCTGCACCAGATTGAAGCGCTCGGACAGGTCATGATGCCCGTCGCGCAGGCGCTCGATGCTGGCGTCGGCGTTGCGTTGTTCGGCCACCAGGGCTTCGAAGCTGATTTCCTGGGTGCCGATGATCGCTTCGCGCTGGCCGACCTGATCGTTCAGCGCCTGCCAGCGCAGGGCCGACAGTTGTGCCTTGAGCTGACGCTCTTCGCCCTTGTATTCCTGATACTTCTCGGCGGCCTGGGCCTGGCGGTGCAGGCGCTCCAACTGGCGCTCCAGCTCTTCGCGCAGGTCGGTCAGGCGGGCGAGGTTTTCATGGGTGCGGCGGATACGGTTTTCGGTCTCGCGACGGCGCTCCTTGTACTTGGAGATGCCGGCAGCTTCTTCGATAAAGTTACGCAGGTCTTCGGGCTTGGCTTCGATCAGCTTGGAGATCATGCCCTGTTCGATGATCGAGTAGCTGCGCGGGCCAAGGCCGGTGCCGAGGAAGATATCGGTGATGTCCCGACGGCGACACTTGGTGCCGTTGAGGAAGTAACTGTTCTGGCTGTCGCGCGTCACTTTGCGGCGGATGGAAATTTCCGCGTAGGCCGCGTATTCGCCGACCAGGGTGCCGTCAGAGTTGTCGAACACCAGTTCGATGCTGGCCTGGCTCACCGGCTTGCGACTGGTGGAGCCGTTGAAGATGACGTCGGTCATCGACTCGCCACGCAGGTTTTTTGCCGAGCTCTCGCCCATCACCCAGCGCACGGCATCGATGATGTTCGACTTGCCGCAGCCATTGGGCCCGACCACCGCCGCCATGTTACTGGGGAAGTTCACCGTGGTCGGGTCGACGAAGGATTTGAACCCCGCCAGTTTGATGCACTTGAGCCGCACGCTTAGGCGTCCGCCAACGCAGCGATCACCAGCGAGCAACTGCGCTGGCCGTAGGCCGACAGCACCAGGCGAATCTGCGGCAGGTCACGGGCGAGCACGGCGGCGAGCAATTGCTCGAACAGCGCGAGGTATTCGCTCATGGAAGCCTTGCGTTGATCCAGGGCCAGGTAATAGGCGCGGTTCATCGCCGGCTGCAGGTTCTCGACGGTTTCCTGCAAATACGGATTGTTGGCGAAGGGGTACGCGGCACGCATCACATTGAAGCTTTCTGCGACGAAGGCGCGGATGTCCTGGCGTTCGAAATTGCTCACCAGGCGCTGCTGGATCTGCACGAACGGCGCCATGTCGGCCTGGGTCTGCCAGCCCTGCGCCACCGCATTGCCGAGCAGGATGTACAGCTCGGCCATCAACGTACACAGGCTCTGCACCTTGTGCGCGGTGAGTTCGGTGACGTGGGCGCCACGGCGCGGCAGGATCGCGATCAGGTGGCGACGTTCGAGGATCAGCAAGGCTTCACGCACGGAACCGCGGCTGACATTGAGTGCCAGCGTAACCTTCTGTTCCTGGATCCGTTCCCCAGGCTTGAGATCGCCGCGAATGATACGTTCGGCGAGGTGGTGAGCGATTTGCTCGGCGAGACTGTCCGGCGCCTTGAACGTCATGTTTTCCCTTCAAAATCTTCTATCGATACAAGCGCGCCAGTGTAGCGCAAATGCCCGCTGATGGCGCTCGGCCCACCTTCAAGAATTTGGCATGAAATAAGCAACGATGAACCGCCAGAAGCCCCCAAAAACGCCGGTTCCAGAAGACTGGACCATAATTGATAGGGTTGTGACCGCATTTTCTTGACCTTTAGGTCAGAAAATCATTGACCGAAAAGTCAGACATGACTAGATTCGGCGCAAAGCGGTTAACAACAATAATGAGTCTGCGAGGCCTTCCGTGATCCAGTTTTTACTTAACCAGGAACTCCGTAGCGAGCACGCCCTGGACCCCAACCTGACCGTGCTCAACTACCTGCGCGAGCATGTGGGCAAACCCGGCACCAAGGAAGGCTGTGCCAGCGGCGATTGCGGCGCCTGCACCGTGGTGGTCGGCGAACTGCACAGCGATGAGCAGGGCGAGCGGATTCGCTATCGCAGCCTGAATGCGTGCCTGACGTTCGTGTCGTCGTTGCACGGCAAACAGTTGATCAGCGTCGAAGACCTCAAGCACCAGGGCCAACTGCACAGCGTGCAACAGGCGATGGTGGAGTGTCACGGTTCGCAATGCGGCTTCTGCACCCCCGGTTTTGTGATGTCGTTGTTCGCCCTGCAAAAAAACAGCGACGCGCCCGACCGCGACAAAGCCCATGAAGCCCTGGCCGGCAACCTGTGCCGCTGCACCGGCTATCGCCCGATCCTCGCCGCCGCCGAACAGGCCTGCTGCAACAAACCCCAGGATCAGTTCGACAGCCGCGAGGCCCAGACCATCGCCCGCCTCAAGGCTATCGCGCCGACGCACACCGCTGAACTCAACAGCGGCGACAAACGCTGCCTGGTGCCGCTGACCGTCGCCGACCTGGCCGACCTCTACGACGCCTACCCCCAGGCCCGCCTGCTGGCCGGTGGCACCGACCTGGCGCTGGAAGTCACGCAGTTCCACCGCACGCTGCCGGTGATGATCTACGTCGGCAATATCGACGAGATGAAGCGCATCGAGACGTTCGACGATCGCCTGGAAATCGGCGCTGCCGCCGCCCTCTCCGATTGCTACACCGCGCTGCGCCACGAATACCCGGACTTCGGCGAACTGCTGCAGCGCTTCGCCTCCCTGCAAATCCGCAACCAGGGCACCCTGGGCGGCAACATCGGCAACGCCTCGCCGATCGGCGATTCGCCGCCGCTGCTGATCGCCCTCGGCGCGCAGATCGTGCTGTGCAAGGGCAACGTCCGTCGCACCCTGGCGCTGGAAGATTACTTCATCGACTACCGCGTCACCGCACGCCAGGACAGCGAGTTCATCGAGAAGATCATCGTGCCCAAGGGGCACTCGGGGTTCCGGGCGTACAAGGTATCCAAGCGCCTGGACGACGATATTTCCGCGGTGTGCGCGGCGTTCAACCTGAAGATCGACGACGGTGTGATCAGCGACGCCCGCGTCGCCTTCGGCGGTATGGCCGCCACGCCCAAACGCGCACAGCACTGCGAAACCGTGCTGATCGGCGCGCCCTGGAATGCCGCCACCGTGGAGCAAGCCTGCGCCGCCCTGGCCGAGGATTTCACCCCGCTGTCGGACTTTCGCGCCAGCAAGGAATACCGCCTGCTCAGCGCGCAGAACCTGCTGCGCAAATACTTCATCGAGCTGCAAACGCCGCACATCGAAACTCGGGTGACCGCTTATGTCTAACCATCACGCCGTGGCAAAAACCCAGGCCGAACTGGCCGAGCTGTTTTCTCAGGACCTGACCTCCGGCGTCGGCCGCAGCGTCAAGCACGACAGCGCCGCCAAGCACGTATCCGGCGAAGCGCAGTACATCGACGACCGCCTGGAATTCCCCAACCAGTTGCACCTGTATGCGCGCCTGTCCGACCGCGCCCACGCCAAAATCCTCAACATCGATACCGCGCCCTGCTACGCCTTCGACGGCGTGCGTATCGTCATCACCCACGAAGACGTGCCGGGGCTCAAAGACATCGGCCCGCTGCTGCCGGGTGATCCGCTGCTGGCCATCGACACCGTGCAGTTCGTCGGCCAGGTGGTGCTGGCCGTGGCCGCCCGCGACCTGGAAACCGCGCGCAAAGCGGCGCTGGCCGCAGTGATCGAATACGAAGACCTGGAGCCGGTGCTGGACGTGGTCGAGGCCTACCGCAACCAGCATTTCGTGCTGGACAGCCACACCCATCAACGCGGCGATTCGGCGACAGCGCTGGCGGCCGCGAAGCATCGCATCCAGGGCACGCTGCATATCGGCGGCCAGGAACACTTCTACCTGGAAACCCAGATTTCCTCGGTGATGCCCACCGAAGACGGCGGCATGATCGTCTACTGCTCCACGCAAAACCCCACCGAGGTGCAGAAGCTGGTGGCCGAAGTGCTCGACGTGTCGATGAACAAGATCGTCGTCGACATGCGCCGCATGGGCGGCGGTTTCGGCGGCAAGGAGACTCAGGCCGCCAGCCCGGCGTGCCTGTGTGCGGTGGTCGCGCGCCTTACCGGGCAGCCGACCAAGATGCGTCTGCCGCGCGTCGAAGACATGCTGATGACCGGCAAGCGCCACCCCTTCTATATCGAATACGACGTCGGCTTCGACGACAGCGGGCGCTTGCACGGCATCCAGTTGGAGCTGGCGGGTAACTGCGGCTGCTCGCCGGACCTGTCGAACTCGATTGTCGACCGCGCCATGTTCCACGCCGACAACGCGTATTACCTGGGCGACGCCACGGTCAACGGCCATCGCTGCAAGACCAACACCGCGTCCAACACCGCGTACCGCGGCTTCGGCGGCCCGCAAGGGATGGTCGCCATCGAAGAAGTGATGGACGCCATCGCCCGTCATCTGGCCCTCGACCCGTTGGCGGTGCGCAAGGCCAACTATTACGGCAAGACCGAGCGCAACGTCACCCACTACTATCAGACCGTCGAGCACAACCTGCTCGAAGAGATGACTGCCGAGCTTGAGGCCAGCAGCCAATACGCCGAGCGCCGCGAAGCGATCCGCCGCTACAACGCGCACAGCCCGATCCTGAAAAAAGGCCTGGCGCTGACCCCGGTGAAATTCGGCATTTCCTTCACCGCCAGCTTCCTCAACCAGGCCGGTGCGCTGATCCATATCTACACCGATGGCAGCATCCACCTGAACCACGGCGGCACCGAGATGGGCCAGGGCTTGAACACCAAGGTTGCGCAAGTGGTGGCCGAGGTGTTCCAGGTGGACATCGACCGCGTGCAGATCACCGCCACCAACACCGACAAGGTGCCCAACACCTCGCCGACCGCCGCCTCCAGCGGTGCCGACCTGAACGGCAAGGCCGCGCAGAACGCCGCCGAAACCATCAAGCAACGCCTGGTGGAATTTGCCGCGCGCCACTACGCGGTGAGCGAAGCGGACGTGGCATTCCACAATGGCCATGTGCGCGTGCGCGAGCAGATACTGAGCTTTGAAAGCCTGATCCAGCAGGCGTATTTCGCCCAGGTGTCGTTGTCGAGCACCGGCTTCTACAAGACCCCGAAAATCTTCTACGACCGCAGCCAGGCACGCGGTCGGCCGTTCTACTACTTCGCGTTCGGCGCGGCCTGCTGCGAAGTGATCGTCGACACCCTGACCGGCGAATACAAGATGCTGCGCACCGACATCCTCCACGACGTCGGCGCTTCGCTGAACCCGGCCATCGACACTGGCCAGGTCGAAGGCGGCTTTATCCAGGGCATGGGCTGGCTGACCATGGAAGAGCTGGTGTGGAACGACAAGGGCAAGCTGATGACGAACGGTCCGGCCAGCTACAAGATTCCGGCCGTGGCCGACATGCCCTTGGATTTGCGCGTGAAGCTGGTGGAAAACCGTAAGAACCCGGAAGACACGGTGTTCCATTCCAAGGCCGTGGGTGAGCCGCCGTTCATGCTCGGGATTGCCTCGTGGTGCGCGATCAAGGATGCGGTGGCGAGCCTGGGTGACTATCGCCACCAGCCGAACATCGATGCGCCGGCGACGCCTGAGCGGGTGTTGTGGGGGTGTGAGCAGATGCGGCAGTTGGCTGCTGCGAAGGCGGTTGAGGCTGAAACCGAGATGGCTTCGCTGTAAATCGAGGTGCTGCCATCGGGGGCAAGTCGAATCGTCGCACCGCCCCTCCCACATTTTTCACCTGTGAATACATTCAAGTATGGGAAGGGGCTTGCCCCTCCCACATTTTTGATCTGTGAATACATTCAAGTGTGAGAAGGGGCTTGCCCCTCCCACATTTTTGATCTGTGAATACATTCAAGTGTGGGAGGGGGCTTGCCCCCGATGACGGTAGAACTGACAACAGAAATGTTGAGGTAGACATGAACAACTGGATCAGCGCCCTCGCCAACCTGCAAAACCAGGGCGAGCCCTGCGTACTGGTCACCATCATCGAAGAGCTCGGCTCCACGCCGCGCAATGCCGGTTCGAAGATGGTCATCAGTGCCGCACACACGTTCGACACCATCGGCGGCGGGCACCTGGAATACAAAGCGATGCAGATCGCCCGCGACATGCTCGCCCGCGGCCAGCAACACACCCATCTGGAGCGCTTCAGCCTCGGCGCGAGCCTGGGCCAGTGCTGCGGCGGCGCGACCGTGCTGCTGTTCGAACCCATGGGCCAGGTGCAGGCACAGATCGCCGTATTTGGCGCCGGCCACGTCGGCCGCGCCCTGGTGCCGTTGCTGGCGAGCCTGCCGTGCCGGGTGCGCTGGATCGATTCGCGCGAGCAAGAGTTCCCGGAATACATCCCACAAGGCGTGCGCAAAATCGTCAGCGAAGAACCGGTCGACGAAATTGCCGACCTGCCCGTAGGCAGTTACTGCATCGTGATGACCCACAATCACGCGCTGGACCTGGAACTCAGCGCCGCCCTGCTCAAGCGCAATGACTTTGCCTACTTCGGCCTGATCGGTTCAAAGACCAAGCGCGTCAAGTTCGAACACCGCCTGCGGGATCGCGGCGTCGACGCCGCACAACTGCAACGCATGCGCTGTCCCATGGGCCTTAGCGAAGTGAAGGGCAAATTGCCGGTGGAAATCGCCATCTCCATCGCCGGCGAAATCATCGCCACCTATAACGCCCATTTCGGCCAGCACACCGCGAGCGCCGAACCCATTGCCCAACTGCTGCCGGCTTCGCGTCGCAGCCAAGCTATCTAAATTGAGATCACCATGCCTTCGACTCGCAAAGCCTACCGCGCCGCCATCCTGCACAGCCTCGCCGACCCCGCCGAAGTGGGGATCGAGGCGTCCTATGAGTATTTCGAAGACGGCCTGCTGGTCATCGACAACGGCCGGATCAGCGCCCTGGGCCACGCCCACGACCTGCTGCCGCACCTGCCCGCCGAGGTCGAAATCACCCACTACCAGGACGCGCTGATCACCCCCGGGCTGATCGATACGCATATCCACCTGCCGCAAACCGGCATGGTCGGCGCTTATGGCGAACAGTTGCTGGACTGGCTCAACACCTACACCTTCCCCTGCGAGCGCCAGTTCGCCGACAAGGCCCATGCCGAGGACGTCGCGGAGATTTTCATCAAGGAACTGCTGCGCAACGGCACCACCACCGCGCTGGTGTTCGGCAGCGTGCATCCGCAATCGGTGCAGGCATTCTTCGAGGCCGCCGAAAAACTCGACCTGCGCATGATCGCCGGCAAGGTGATGATGGACCGCAACGCCCCCGACTACCTGACCGACACCGCCGAATCCGGCTACCAGGAGAGCAAGGCGCTGATCGAACGCTGGCACGGCAAGGGCCGCCTGCACTATGCGGTGACGCCGCGCTTCGCACCTACCAGCACGCCGCAGCAATTGGCGCTGGCCGGGCAACTGCTGGGCGAATACCCCGACCTGTACATGCAGACGCACATCAGTGAGAACAAGCAGGAAGTCGAGTGGGTCAACGAGCTGTTCCCCGAGCGCAGCGGCTACCTGGATGTGTACGACCACTACCAACTATTGGGCGAACGCTCGGTGTTTGCCCACGGCGTGCATCTGTGCGATGACGAATGCGCGCGGTTGGCGCAGACCGGCTCGGCAGTCGCATTCTGCCCGACCTCGAACCTGTTCCTCGGCAGCGGGCTGTTCAACCTGCCGATGGCCGAGAAGCACAAACTCAACGTGGGCCTGGGCACTGACGTCGGCGGCGGCACCAGCTTCTCGTTGCTGCAGACGTTGAACGAAGCCTACAAGGTCATGCAACTGCAAGGCGCGCGACTGAGCCCGTTCAAGTCGCTGTACCTGGCCACCCTGGGCGGTGCGCGGGCGCTGCGGTTGGAGGACAAGATCGGCACGTTGCAGCCGGGTACCGATGCGGACTTCCTGGTGCTGGATTACAACGCCACGCCACTGCTCAGCTATCGCATGAAGCAGGCCAAGGACATTGCCGAGAGGTTGTTTGTATTGATGACGTTGGGGGATGACCGGGCGGTGTTGCAGACCTATGCGGCCGGTAATCTGGTCCACCAACGCTAATTTCAGATATGCCACAAACCCAAATGTGGGAGGGGGCTTGCCCCCTCCCACATTTTTTGATCGGGCTTAGAGTTTGACCGACGAACGCCCCGGCTTCTTGCTCTGCAACAAATGCGAGAACACCGCATGCAAATCATCCGACGCGCTTTCCTCGTCGAGGTTGAGCTTGCTGTCGATATGATCCATGTGATGCATCATCAAATTCACTGCCAGCGCCGCGTCCCGGGCTTCGATCGCATCGATCAACTGGCTGTGTTCATCGTAGGAACAGTGCGAGCGGTTGCCGCTTTCGTACTGCGCGATGATCAATGAGGTCTGGGACACCAGGCTGCGCTGGAAGCTGATCAGCGGCGCGTTCTTCGCCGCTTCGGCCAGCTTCAGATGGAATTCGCCGGAAAGGCGGATACCGGCACCGCGATCGCCGCGGGAGAAGCTGTCGCGTTCGTCGTTGACCATCTGCCGCAACTCGGCCAACTGCTCCGCCGTGGCGTGCTGCACCGCCAGCTCCGTGATCGCCCGCTCGACCAGGCGCCGGGCCAGGAACACCTGGCGCGCTTCTTCGACACTCGGGCTGGCCACCACCGCGCCGCGATTGGGCCGCAGCAGTACCACGCCTTCATGGGCCAGGCGCGACAGCGCGCGGCGAATGATGGTGCGGCTCACGCCAAAGATTTCGCCGAGTGCCTCTTCGCTCAATTTGGTACCGGGTGCCAGGCGTTGTTCGAGAATCGCCTCGAAGATATGCGCGTAGACGATATCGTCCTGGGTTCCGCTGCGGCCGGTCTTGCTGGCTCGCGGTTGTTTCTTGAGAGGTTGCAACTGTTCGTTCATGGGCACTCGGATCGGGAGAACGGCGGCGAATTAACGGTAATACGGCAACAAAGAGGCGCTGGCAAGTATCAGCTAAAATCAGCGCACATTGTACACAACCCCATGCGCCAACACACTGTACGGCTGTTTGCGAGCCCGGCTGTATTGCAATGAGTCGTTACGTTTGAGTTTAGGCTTGAATCTGCGCCTTCACTGGCAAACTCCCAGGTAAAAGGAACACCTCGCCATGACCGACGCCACCCAAGCGCCCTTGCGCCCACTGGCCGACACTTCTCCCTCGGCCATCGTCGCCGGTTTCATCGCCATGATGACCGGCTATACCAGCTCCCTGGTGCTCATGTTCCAGGCCGGCCAAGCCGCCGGTTTGACCAGCGCGCAGATTTCCTCGTGGATCTGGGCGATTTCCATCGGCATGGCGGTGTGCAGCATCGGCCTGTCCCTGCGCTACCGCACACCGATCACCATTGCCTGGTCGACACCCGGCGCAGCGCTGTTGATCACCAGCCTCGGCGGCGTCAGTTACGGCGAAGCCATCGGCGCCTACATCACCTGCGCGGTGCTGGTGACGCTCTGCGGGCTGACCGGCAGCTTCGAAAAACTGGTCAGACGCATCCCGGCGTCGCTGGCGGCGGCCTTGCTGGCGGGGATTCTGTTCAAGATCGGCAGCGAGATTTTCGTCGCCGCGCAGCATCGCACCGGCCTGGTGCTGGGGATGTTTTTCACCTACCTGCTCATCAAACGCCTGTCGCCGCGGTATGCGGTACTCGCCGCGCTGGTGATCGGCAGCGTGCTGTCCGGGCTGATGGGGCTCCTGGATTTCAGCGGCTTTCACCTGGAAGTGGCAACGCCGGTCTGGACCACACCGCACTTCTCGCTGGCGGCGACCATCAGCATCGGCATCCCGCTGTTCGTGGTAGCGATGACCTCGCAGAACATGCCGGGTGTCGCAGTGTTGCGCGCCGACGGCTATAACGTGCCAGCGTCGCCGCTGATCACCGCCACCGGCCTGGCCTCGCTGGTGTTGGCGCCGTTCGGCTCCCACGGCATCAACCTGGCGGCGATCAGTGCGGCGATCTGCACCGGGCCCCACGCCCATGAAGACCGTAACAAGCGCTACACGGCGGCAGTCTGGTGTGGCGTGTTCTACGGCATTGCCGGGGTGTTCGGCGCCACATTGGCGGCCTTGTTCGCAGCGCTGCCCAAGGAACTGGTGCTGTCGATTGCGGCGTTGGCGTTGTTTGGCTCGATCATCAATGGCTTGAGCATCGCCATGAATGAGCCGAAGGAACGGGAAGCGGCGCTGATCACCTTTATGGTCACCGCGTCAGGCTTGACGTTGTTTTCCATCGGGTCGGCGTTCTGGGGGATCGTGGCGGGGGTGTTGACGCTGCTGATTCTGAACTGGCGCAAGGCATAAAAAAACGGCGACCCTCAGGTCGCCGTTTTGTTTAGTATCACTTAGCCGCGTTGATCGGCTTTTCCGGATACCACACGTCCATCAACGGGCTGACTTCAGCCTTGGTCAGCTCGGAACGGGTTTTCAGCCAGGCGTCAACGGCAGCACGCTGCGCTTCGGAGACCGAGCCACGCTTCTGCAGGCAAACCAGACCGTAGTCATCGCCGCCGACATAGCCCAGACCGTTGGCTTCCATGGCTTCTTTGATGAATGCTTCGAGGAAAGCGTCGATAGCTTCTTCACTCAGGCCTTCGTTGAAGTCCAGGTTCAGTTCGAAACCCAGCTCTTGAAATTCATCAACGCACAGTTTTTTGCGCAGACGCTGGGAACGGTTAGTCGCCATTGGAACAATCCTCATAAGTAATAACGGGCGGCACTTTAGCAGCTTAAGGCAGCGATTGCCCGACTCTCTGGGACAGGCGGCGAAATGCCTGGAAAAAAAACCCCGATTAGCAGCTATCGTTCAGCTACAAGTGGTTCCAGCTTGGGGCATAATGCCGACACTTTCATGACTACTGAGGGATTTTCTTACATACCCCTCGCCTTTTTCACCCTCCTCAGCAGTAGGGTTTTATTCCTTATGATCAAATCTTTGCGTCCATTGCTCCTTGCCGGCGTTCTCCTGCCGCTGGCTTTTTCCGCCACCGCCGCCCCGATCAATAACACCCTGCCACCCAACGTTGCACAGGCCCTGCAGAAGGCCAAGTTGCAGAACACCGCATTGTCCCTGGTGATGCTGCCGTTGAACGGCCCCGGCACCCCCACCGTCTTCAATGCCGACGTCTCGGTGAACCCGGCCTCCACCATGAAGCTGGTCACCACCTACGCAGCCCTGGAAATGCTCGGCCCCAACCACCAGTGGAAGACCGAGTTCTACACCGACGGCACCCTCAGCGGTGGTGTATTGCGCGGCAACCTGTACCTCAAGGGCGGCGGCGATCCCAAGCTGAACATGGAAAAACTCTGGCTGCTGATGCGCGACCTGCGGGCCAATGGCGTGCAGCAAGTCACCGGCGATCTGGTGCTGGACCGTAGCTTCTTTATCCCGCCGCAACTGCCGGAATTCAATGACGACGGCAATGACGAGAACAAACCGTTCCTGGTCAAGCCCGATGCCTTGCTGGTCAACCTCAAGGCCCTGCGCTTCGTGACCCGCAACGATTCGGGACGCGTGATCGTGTCGGTCGAGCCGCCGATCGCCAGCATTCGCATCGACAATCAGGTCAAGGCGTCCAACGCCAAGCAATGTACCGGCGACGTGCGCTACAACCCGGTGACGGCGGCGGATGGCAGCATCACCGTGACCGTCAGCGGCCAGTTGGGCGATGGCTGCAGCTCGCAGACCTACTTGTCGTTGCTCGACCACGCCACGTACACCGCCGGCGCCGTGCGGGCGATCTGGCAGGAATTGGGCGGCACCATCCAGGGCCGTGACATCCAGGCACCGGTGCCCAAGGACGCCAAGGTACTGGCGCGGGCCTTCTCGCCGGACCTGGCGGAAATCATCCGCGACATCAACAAATACAGTAACAACACCATGGCCCAGCAGTTGTTCCTGAGCCTGGGCGCGCAGTTCCGCAACGACGCCGACGGCGACGATGCCAAGGCCGCGCAACGCGTGGTACGCCAGTGGCTGGCGAAAAAAGGCATCACCTCACCGCACCTGGTGATGGAGAACGGTTCGGGCCTGTCCCGTGCCGAACGCGTCAGCGCGCGTGAGATGGCGGCCATGTTGCAAGCCGCGTGGAGAAGCCCCTACGCCGCGGAATACATCAGCTCGATGCCAATCGCCGGCACCGACGGCACCATGCGTAAACGCCTGAAGACCACCGCCATGCGCGGTGAAGCCCACGTCAAGACCGGTACCTTGAACACCGTGCGCGCCATCGCCGGGTTCAGCCGCGACAACAACGGCAATACCTGGGTGGTGGTGGCGATCCTCAACGATCCGAAGCCGTGGGGTGCGTCGTCGGTGCTCGACCAGGTGCTGCTGGACCTGTACCGCCAGCCAAAGCTGGCGGCAGCGGCGCCAGTCCTCTAGACACCGCCACAACCTGTGGGCAAACCCGCGCCCACAGGTTGTGTACGACGTCGACATTCACACCGGCAAGCGTTCCGCTTCGACCCGATCCCTGCCCGCCTGCTTGGCCACGTACACCGCCGAATCCGCGCGCAGCAGTAACCCGTCGATCCCCTCATCGACTCGCCAACTGGCCACCCCGAAGCTGGCGGTGACGACTCCCACCGTCCCCATCGGCGCATCGCGCAGCGCCCGCCAAAGCTCCATCGCCAAACCGTAGGCCTGGGCGCCGTCGGTGTTGGGGCACAACACCATGAACTCCTCGCCACCCAGGCGACAGAACACATCGGTGCGGCGCAAGCGCTGGCTGATGCGCTTGCACAGTTCCTGCAACACCGCGTCGCCAACCGCATGGCCGTACTGGTCGTTGATACGCTTGAAGTGATCGATATCCAGCATGATCACCGACAACGCCCCCGAGGTGCGATTGAGGCGGACCATCTCAGCCTTGAGACGATCCTGGAAATACCGACGGTTATGGATTCCGGTGAGGGCATCGGTGATGGACAGCGCGCGCAGTTCTTCTTCCACGCGCTTGAGATCGGAAATGTCCGACACATAGCCATGCCACAGCGTACCGCCGCCCGGCAGTTCTTCCGGCGTGGCCTCACCGCGAATCCAGCGCAGGCCCCGTTGCGGCAGTTGCACGCGGTACTCTTCGCGCCAGTGGCTCAATTGCAGCGCGGATAAGCGGATCGACGCACGCACCCGCTCGACATCCAGCGGGTGGATGCGCTCCAAGACCTGCGTTGCATCCCGTTGCAGCACCCCTGTGTCGATCTCATAGATATCGCGCATGCCATCACTGGCGTAGACAAACCGCCACTTGTCCTGGGGTTCCAGAGTGAATTGGAAGATCCCGCCCGGGACATGGGCGCTGAGCTTTTTCAGCAGACGGTCGCGCACGGCCAGGGCCTCATAGGCGCGTTTTTGCTCGGTGACATCCAGGTACATCGCCAGGTGCCCGACCCATAAGCCATGGTCATCCAGCAACACGGTGCCCAACATATTCACCGTCAACCGGCTGCCATCCTCGCGCACCAAGGTCCACTCGCGCGCCTCGTGCGAGCTGCCCGGACTCTCCACCAGCATCGCCTGGCTCGGCGGGATTCGCCGGCCCAACGCAATGCTCAGACTCGCCGCACGCACATCCAGCTCCGCCGCCACATGCAGGCTCTCCAGGGTCGAGCGGCCGAGTATGTGCTCGGCCTTGAACCCCAGCATCTGCTCGGCACCGGCGTTGAAGGTGTTGATCACGCCGTGCAAGTCGGTGGCAATGATCGCAACCTGCGTCGCGGCGTTCAGCACACTGCGTAACTGGCCATGGGCGCTGCGCAGTTCCTGCTCGCGCAGGCGTAGCTGCACGGTACGCTGCTCCACCAGTTTCAAGGCGCGCTGACGCTGGCTGACCAACATATAGAGCAAGACACTGAGCAACAGGCTGAAGAGCCCGCCCACGGCCAGGATCGGGACCAACGACGAGCCGTTGCCCTGTTCGAACACCTGGCTGGGGCGCAGGTTCAGGGCGTAGACATGATCGCCGAGGGTGAGGCGACGCGCGGCGACCAGATCGCTGTCGGCCAGGGCATTGCTGGATTCGTACAACAGGCGCCCTTGCTGGTCGGAAGTGTCGACGATCTGCGTCACCAGATTATCGCGATCCGACTTGGGCAAGCCGTCGGCCATCAACTGGCGCATGCTGATCACGGCCATCACAAAGCCGTAGGGTTCTGTTCCGCCCGGGGAGACGACCGGCGCGACCAATAACACCCCGGTGGCATAGGCCGGTTCCACCCCCACCAACTGCATGGGCTGGGACACGGCCAGCTTGCCGCTCGCTTGTGCGCGCTCCAGGGTCGAGCGCCGCAGCGGCTGGGCCAGCAGGTCAAAGCCCAGCGGCGAACCGAGCAGGCTTCGGGTCTGGCTGTACAGGACCGGCACGTATTCATCGCGCTCCACCGCCGGGGCCAACTCACCGTGTGAATTCAGTTCCCGTATGCTGAACGGCAGACCGCGCTGACGCGATACGTCCTGTTCAAACTGAGCGCGCTGATCACGCATAACCCGCGGCGCCCAGGCATAGGCCCGGGAACGCAGCAGCAAAGGCTGGGCGAAACCGTCGAACTCGTCGCGGGACACATCATTGGAATTGACGAAGAAGCGTTGCAGGCTGGTCAGGCGTTGCTCCTGGTCCTCGAAACGCTCCTGCAGACGGGTGAATCGCTCATTGACCAACAGCTGGAAACGCTGGCGCCCTTGCTGTTGATAGAGGTCGGATGTCGCCCAGGCGACGATGATCGTCAAGGCGCTACCGCCCAGAAACACCACCAATGCCATCAACCAAGCCGATACCTGCTCATTGATAAAACCTAGGATCTTCGGGCGAACGGCTTGCAACGGCATAGGCAACACTCACAACGCCAGCGTGTGGGGGGATCACTTTGGCCGGACATTTAGTTATAGCGAGCGGCCCTCCGTTTGACCAGCGTAAAAAAGCCGCAAGACCGGATAATTCCAGGCTTGCGGCTGATGAGTGGAGCAATCAGCGAGCAGTGATTTTCCAGGCCCGATGGATCTTCGCGTTACGCGCAAAATCCGGGTCGAGGGTCTTGTCGCTGATCTCCTCGACCGCGTAGCGTTCGCTGAGGTTGTCCTCAAGCACGAACTTGCGGAAGTTGTTCGAGAAGTACAGCACGCCGCCCGGTGCCAGGCGCGCCATGGCGAGGTCGAGCAGTTGCACGTGGTCGCGCTGCACGTCGAAGATCCCTTCCATGCGCTTGGAGTTGGAGAAGGTCGGCGGGTCGATGAAGATCAGGTCGAACTCATCGCGACTGGCTTCCAGCCACGCCATCACATCACCCTGCTCCAGGCGGTTCTTGTCGGAGAAACCGTTGAGGGAGAAGTTGCGGCGCGCCCAGTCCAGGTAGGTCTTGGACAGGTCGACGCTGGTCGTGGTGCGCGCGCCGCCCTTGGCCGCATGCACGCTGGCGGTGGCGGTATAGCAATACAGGTTGAGGAAACGCTTGCCGGCCGCCTCTTTCTGGATACGCATACGCATCGGCCGGTGGTCGAGGAACAGGCCAGTGTCGAGGTAGTCGGTGAGGTTGACCAGCAGCTTCACGCCGCCTTCGCTGACCTCGGTGAACTTGCCCTGGGCGCTCTGGCGTTCGTACTGCTTGGTGCCGCTCTGACGCTCGCGGCGCTTGACCACCACGCGGCTCTTGTCGATGTTCAGCGCCTGGGGAATGGCCGCCAATGCGTCGAACATGCGCGCGGAGGCTTTTTCCGGGTCGATGGATTTCGGCGCGGCATATTCCTGCACGTGGACCCAATCGTGATACAGGTCGATGGCCATGGAATATTCCGGCATGTCGGCATCGTAGACGCGGTAGCAATCCACGCCCTCACGCTTGGCCCACTTGCCCAGTTGCTTGAGGTTCTTTTGCAGGCGGTTGGCAAACATCTGCCCGCCTTCGCTCAGGCGCGCCTGTTCGACCACAGGGGCCGGCGCCGGTGCAGGTTTGATCGGGTTGCCGTTCTTGTTGTACTGACGCTCTTGCGGCTCGGTCGGGGCCTGGTCGTAGGCGGCTTGTTCACGTTCGGCCTGGCGCTGCTCCGGGGTGCGGCGCTCGCCGGTGACGAACTGGTCCGGGTTGACCTTGATCAGCAGCAATTTGCACGGCAAAGCGCCGTTCCAGAACGAATATTGCTTGTGACTGCGGATGCCCATGCGCTTGCCCAGGTCCGGCGCGCCGGTGAACACCGCCGCCTCCCAGCCCATGCACGCCTGGCGCAGACGCTCGCCGAGGTTCTGGTAGAGGTACAACAGGCTCGCTTCGTCGCCCAGCCGCTCGCCGTAGGGCGGGTTGCAGATCACCAGGCCTTTCTGGTTCTGGTCCGGGCGCGGCTCGAACGTGCCGACTTCGCCCTGGTACACCTTGATCCAATGGCTGAGACCGGCACGCTCGATGTTGTTGCGAGCAGGCTGGATCAAGCGCGGATCGGCTTCGTAGCCACGAATCCACAACGGCGGCTTGTTCATGCCGATGGCAGCGCGCTCGCTGGCCTCGGTGTGCAGTTTCTTCCACAACGCCGGGACGTGACCGAGCCAGGTGGTGAAACCCCACAGTTCGCGATTGAGGTTGGGCGCCATATCGGCGGCGATCATCGCGCCTTCCACCAGGAAGGTGCCGACGCCGCACATCGGGTCGGTCAACGCGCCGCCTTCCGCGGCGATGCGCGGCCAGCCGGCACGGATCAGGATGGCTGCAGCGAGGTTTTCCTTCAACGGTGCGGCGCCCTGCTGCAGGCGGTAACCGCGCTGGTGCAGGCTGTGGCCGGACAGGTCGAGGGAGAGGATCGCTTCGCCACGGTCCAGGCGCAGGTGGATGCGCAGGTCCGGGTTGATCTTGTCGATGGACGGACGCTCGCCGGTCGGGGTGCGCAGCTTGTCGACAATCGCATCCTTGACCTTCAGCGCGCCGAAGTGGGTGTTGTCGATGCCCGAGCCGTGACCGCTGAACTCCACCGCCAGGCTGCCGTCCGGGACCATGTGATCGGCCCAGTCGATATCCAGCACGCCATGGTAGAGGTCTTCGGCGTCCTTCATCGGGAAGCGCTTGAGGACCAGCAACACGCGGTTGGCCAGGCGCGACCAGAGGCACAGGCGGTAGGCGGTTTCCATGTCGGCCATGCCGCGCACGGCCGAGGTGTGCTCGCGGGCTTCCTCAAGGCCAAGCCCGACGGCTTCCTCGATCAGCAGGCCTTCGAGGCCCTTGGGGCAGGTGAGGAAGAGTTCAAAACGGTCCGACATGGGCAATCCAGGCTTTTCAGCAATAAATGAACGGGCGACGCATCGCCGGCTCGGTTTTCAATCAAGCACTTTTCTTGAAGAGTGCCCGCGTGGCACGAATGTGCCGTCCCACCCCGTCTGGCGGGCCTGTGGGCCTTGATTGACGGGGCAGAGAGATAAGTGATGCAACAAAAAGAAATATTCAGACCCTTCGTCGAATAATAACCGACTGCAACGGGCGGGCTTTTTCAGCAAGGGATTAAGCCATTCTCTTCGTAAGGCACATCATAGCCGGCTTTGCCCAATAAAAGGGGCGAAAAGCCATCCCAGCTTATGGCTATAACATCGTTATTGTTACGTGCTTATGACAAAACGATCATTGAATCCATGTGACCTATTGGTTAGAACTCAACACAGGTCAGCGCCACAACGGCACTGGCACATTGGCTCGCCACGCCGGCAGCGGGCCGCACCAACGGCAGAAAAACTCTGCCCGGCCTCAGACGAGGCCGAAGGATATCAAGACAGTCAACAAGTGAGGGAAACACCCTATGAGAAGACTTAAGCGTGATCCGTTGGAAAGAGCATTTTTACGCGGATATCAATACGGCGTTCATGGCAAATCCCGTGAGCTTTGCCCATTTACTCTACCGTCGGTACGCCAAGCCTGGATCAACGGCTGGCGAGAAGGACGCGGCGACAACTGGGACGGTATGACAGGCACTGCGGGCATCCACAGACTCAACGAACTTCACGCGGTCGGCTAATCAAGGGCATTCAATTCCGACACCAGCACGAATATAGCTAACGACTTAACCACGCACGCCCTATCCAGGCGGCGGGCTTCGGCCCAGGGGCTCCTCTTGAGGAGCCCTTTTTATTGGGCGTGTGTTCAGGCCTTTTTGGGCAATGCCGCAATCGCGTCCACCGCCTCGCGAATCAGCGCCGGGCCTTTGTAGATAAAGCCGGAATACAGCTGCACCAGGCTCGCGCCAGCGGCGATCTTCTCGGCCGCGTGCTTGCCTTCGGTGATACCGCCGACCGCGATGATCGGCAAGCGCCCGGCCAGCTCGGCGGCCAGCACCTTGACGATGTGCGTGCTCTTGTCACGCACTGGAGCGCCCGACAAGCCGCCCGCTTCGTCGCCATGGGCCAGGCCTTCAACGCCGACACGGCTGAGGGTGGTGTTGGTGGCAATCACCGCATCCATGCCTGACTCCACCAGCGCCTGGGCAACCAGCACGGTTTCTTCATCCGTCATGTCCGGGGCGATCTTGATCGCCAACGGCACACGCTTGCCATGGCGCACGGCGAGGTCTTCCTGGCGCAGGCGCAAGGCTTCGAGCAATTGCTTGAGGGAATCACCGAACTGCAGGCTGCGCAGGCCCGGGGTGTTGGGCGAGCTGACGTTCACCGTGACGTAGCTGGCGTGGGCATAGACCTTTTCCAGGCAGATCAGGTAGTCATCCACCGCGCGCTCCACCGGCGTATCGAAATTCTTGCCGATATTGATCCCGAGGACGCCCTTGTACTTCGCCGCCTGGACCCGCGACAGCAGGTGATCGACACCGAGGTTGTTGAAGCCCATGCGGTTGATGATCGCCTCAGCCTCCGGCAGGCGAAAGATGCGCGGCTTGGGGTTGCCCGGTTGAGGGCGCGGGGTCACGGTGCCGATTTCGACGAAACCGAAACCCAACTGCGCAAAGCCATCGATGGCCGTACCGTTCTTGTCCAGGCCGGCAGCCAGCCCGACCGGGTTGGGAAAGTCGAGCCCCATCACCGAAACCGGCATTTTCGCCGGTGCCTTGCATACCAGGCCATTGAGCCCCAGGCGGCCACCGGCACCGATCAGGTCCAGGGACAGATCATGGGAAGTCTCCGGGGAGAGTTTGAACAACAGCTGGCGGGCCAGGGTATACATGGGCGGGCTAGACTCGGATGGCGGCGATAAGTGGCGGCGATTATAGCCGGGCTGGCGGCCTGCGTGCGAGGCGTGCCGCCCAATCGTCAGTAGCGATGCGCGACCAACGCTTCATAGCGGGCCCAGACCTTCTGTGCGTACTGCAAGCGCAACGCCTCACGCTGTGGACCCGGCCCCGGGCCTGCGTTGTAGGCGCCGATGGCCGTCCAGTTATAGCCGAAGCGCTGAACGAACTCGGCAAGAATCGAGGCCCCGACCTCTATAGACAGGCACGGCTCACTCAACAGCCGGTCTTCGGTGATGCCTAATTTGAGCAAGCGTGGCAAGTGAACGCTGTTGATCTGCATCAGGCCGATATCGCGGGAGCCGTTGCGATTGTTGTAATTCATCGCGCCCGCACGGTAACCCGACTCTACGGCAGCAATGGCCTGCAGCAATTCCGGCTCAAGATCGTAGCGACTGGCCACCTCGTCCCAGCAATACGCCAGCGCCTTATTGCTGCCCATCAGCACCACCAGCAACAGGCCCTTGCGCCACGCCTTGCGCATCCCGAGGCTACCTGCCACAGGCCGAACAAACATCGATGGGCTGCAACGAGGCGCGCTCGGCTGGCCGCACCGGGCATGTAAAGCGATAGCCCCTGCCATAGATCGTCTTGATAAACCCTTTGTCGGCGCGCAGATGTTTACGCAACGAATAAATGCAGCGTGTCAGCGATTCCTCCGACACCTCCCCCTGGCGCCAAGCCATTTCAAGCAAACAGTCTTTGGTCATCAGCGCACCACCGGACACCAACAACAAGCGCAGCACTTGCCATTCCTTGGGCGGCAACTGGATATCCACGCCCTCGCCGGTCAAGCGTCCATCGCCATGCAGGGTCCAGCGGCCAAAGACCAGGGAAATCGTCATCCCTCCATCATTCACCACGGCCATACACACCTCTGCATCCAACCACTGACATTGAAATCCTGATTTCCAGAAATGGCGCATACGCCGACTGCACGACTATAAAAAAAGCCTCCCCGAGCCACCCTAGGAGAAAGCCCATATCAGCAGGGCTTTCCGGAATCGCCTTGTAAGAAATCTCACTGGAACTGATAACTAAGGCGATACCCACTCCTGGTAGACCTCAAGCAGCTCAACCCCCAGGCGGTCTTCCAACTGCACCAGTTCGCCCAGAGCCAGTAACTGACCGTTGACGCGCACTTCCACGCAATGGATGACCTCCGGTGCCAGCGGCAGCACTTTCCCCGGTGCAAACAACGCCAGCCGCTTGCGCGTGATCAGTTGTTCCTGCAAAAGAATTTCCAGATGCATGACGAGCGCCTACCTCATTGATCGACATCGCGAATCGACCGCACAAACGCACGGTGCACCCGTTCGTATTGCGGCTGAGTCAGCGGTGGCGGCCCGACGGTGCCATCCAGGGTCTTGAGCTCGTTGCCCACGGCCCGGGCCTGAATCACAAACAGCCGTACTTCGGCACGCTGGCCACGCGCAGTGGCACGCCCCTGCGCATCAACATCCCGGCGAAACCCGCCCAACCACAGGCGTTTCCCCTGCGGCATCCGAACGACACTGCTGACGCTGACCCGCCCGACTGCGGTCATTTTCTGACGCCGCCCCGCCTCGCCCATCTGGCGGTCATCCTCAAGGCTCAGCAGCATCTCGATCTCGTTCGCCTCGGCAAACCGCGGCAACGCGCTGACCTGGGTGCCATAGCGTATGGGTTTCCAGTCGGTGCGAGCGACGGCGGGCCCCGGCACGTAGAGTGTGTGGTTATCCTGGAACACCGCAGGAACGTTCTCCTGGGTGAGAATCACCGGCAGTGTCACCACCCGCGCGCGCCGTCGTCGCTCCAGCACGGCGATCTGCGCCATCAGGCGATTGTCCTCCAACGGCTCCAACACCCGGGTCGCCGAAGTTGATGTGTGGGTTTCCTCGGCCCAGGCCTGGTCGATTTTCTTCAGTTCGTCACGGTCCACGTCCACCAGCCACAGCGAAACCTCGATCGCGCGCTTGGGCACATCCAGCTCCGCCACCAATTGTTCGATAAAACGCACCTGGGCAGGCTTGCCCTTGATCAGCAGGCTGTTGGTATCCGGGTAAGGAATCACGGCCAGGCTCTTGTCGGCCAGCAAGCCGGGCGGCCGTTGCGCGGGCGCCTGTTGTTCGCGGGAAAGCACGGTCTCGATCAGCGACGCCATGCCCGGCACATTGACCTTTTCCTCGCCCATGACGTACTCGCGGTCCGCCACATGGGTATTGAGCACCTGCACCACGCCAAACGCCTGCTGGCCCACACGGAGCGCGGCCCGCTGGCGGTCCATCAATTGCGTAAGGTGCAGCACCTGGTCGACATAGTTCGCCGGCCCGGACACATAGAACATCCGGCCCCCGCTCTCCCGCAGCGGGTAGCGGGACTCATCGAGCCCCGAGCGACGCATGAACTCGCGCAGCCTTGAGACGGAAATATGCCGCAGCGTCACCGCCGAGCTCTTCGCTTCATCTGCTGCGTAGAGGTAGAGCACCTGCCCGTCGCTGTACCAGATCAGGTGATGCTGCTCGGCTACCGCCTCCAGCACCTGCTGTGCCCGGCTGAAATCGTAGGTTCCGTCAACGCGTTGCCGAGCCGCCGCCCGGCTGACAACGACCGGCAGGCCGAGAGGCAGCGACAACGCGCTGAAAAACGTGTGCAGGCTTTCGTCCCGCGCCTGGTAAGTCTCACCCCGGGCAGACGCACAGCCCAGCATCAACACCGCGTAAAACAGCCAGCGGCACAGCCGATGGGCGGCCATCGTTGTCGGAGAATCAGCGTACACCGTGGGGTTTCCTGGGCAGTCTGGCATAGGGAAGCGGCCATACTGAAAGCCTGTGGCGTTTCAATCTTGATGGAAAGTTGACGGCGTAACACGCCGTTCCGCCCGTGGCATGTGCCTTGCTATGCACTCTGTATCAGAGCGCGCGCCAACGTCGGAGCGGGCTTACGGACAAAGGCGTCGTTACCCGCAATGGCTCGCGCCGCCATCTGAGGGAGCGACGCTTTTTTTTGAACGAAAAGGTAGGTGTTGATGAACGATTCGGACGGCAACAGCCCGATAAACGACCCGCTGGCCTGGGTCAACGGCAGTGACGCCCCGGAAAAGAGCAGCCTCGACCTGGGCTTCATGGCCTTGAGCGATTGCGCCTCGCTGGTGGTCGCGGCCACCCAGGGCTTCGCGCAACCCTATGGCTTGACACTGAACCTCAAGCGTCAGTCGTCGTGGGCCAACCTGCGCGACAAACTGGTCAGCGGCGAACTGGATGCCGCCCACAGCCTGTATGGGCTGATCTACGCCGTACACCTGGGCATCGGCGGCGTGGCCGCCACCGATATGGCGGTACTGATGGGGCTGAACCAGAACGGGCAGAGCATCAACCTGTCCCACGACCTGCAACAGCAAGGGGTGGTCACTCCTGAGGCACTGGATCGCCACGTGCACCAAAGCCGAACAAAACTGACCTTCGCCCAGACGTTTCCCACAGGTACCCACGCCATGTGGCTGTATTACTGGCTGGCGAGCCAAGGTATCCATCCATTGCAGGATGTGAACAGTGTGGTGGTACCGCCGCCGCAAATGGTGGCGCACCTATTGGCCGGGCGCATCGACGGTTTTTGTGTCGGCGAACCCTGGAGCGCCAGTGCGGTGAAGCAGAACCAGGGCTTCACCCTGGCGACCAGCCAGGCGATCTGGCCGGACCACCCGGAAAAGGTGCTCGGCTGCACCCAAGCGTTCGTCGACCAATACCCCAACACCGCCCGCGTACTGGTGATGGCGATTCTGGAGGCCAGCCGCTTTATCGAGGCGAGCCAAGAAAACCGCCGTTCCACCGCGCAGCTGCTCAGCG
The DNA here is from genome assembly GCF_024519615.1 of Pseudomonas sp. Pse79. Taxonomy (NCBI): domain Bacteria; kingdom Pseudomonadati; phylum Pseudomonadota; class Gammaproteobacteria; order Pseudomonadales; family Pseudomonadaceae; genus Pseudomonas; species Pseudomonas sp. Pse79. The sequence goes on along the minus strand of NZ_JALJRR010000006.1, from coordinate 77,930 downwards.
CCCGCGAGTACCTCGACGCGCCACTCGACTGCATCGAGCCGCGTCTGCTCGGGACTTACGACGATGGGCTTGGCAACCAGTGGCAAGATCCCCACGCACTGCGCTTTTTCGCCGATGGCGAGGTGAACGTGCCCTACCTCTCCGACGGCATGTGGTTCATGACCCAGTTTCGCCGCTGGGGCCTGTTGCGCGAAGACCCGGACTACCTCGGCATTGCCCGCCAAGTGCAGCAGCTGGAGCTGTATCGCCAGGCAGCCGATGCCGTCGGCGTCACCGCGAACGCCCAGGACATGCGCAGCAGCCAACTGATCGACGGCAAGATCTGGGATGGCTCCGCCCCCGCCGCCTACGCCCGCAGCTTCCGCCTGCATGCCCTGGCCGACCACACCAGCCGCCACGCCTTGCGCTGACAGGAGGACCGATATGTTGCGAATCCTGTTGATCAACGACACACCGCGCAAGGTCGGGCGCCTCAAGGCGGCACTGACCGAGGCCGGGTTTGAGGTGATCGATGAGTCGGGCCTGACCATCGATCTGCCTGCGCGCGTCGAAACGGTGCGGCCGGACGTAATCCTGATCGATACCGAGTCACCCGGCCGCGATGTGATGGAGCAAGTGGTGCTGGTCAGCCGCGACCGACCGCATCCGATCGTGATGTTTACCGACGAGCACGACCCGGACGTCATGCGCCAGGCCATCAAATCCGGCGTCAGCGCCTACATTGTCGAAGGTATCCAGGCCCAACGCCTGCAGCCGATCCTCGACGTGGCCATGGCCCGCTTCGAAAGCGACCAGGCCCTGCGCGCCCAGCTGCAGGCCCGCGATCAACAGCTGGCCGAGCGCAAGCGCATCGAACTGGCCAAAGGCATGCTGATGAAAATGAAGAACTGCAACGAGGAAGAGGCCTACACCCTGATGCGCCGCCAGGCCATGAGCCGCCAGCAGAAACTGATCCAGGTGGCGGAGCAGATCATCGCCATGAGCGAGTTGCTGGGCTAACCCTCCTCGACAGCGGCTACGGCAGATTGGCCCAGGACTTGCTAAGTATTCAACACAGGTAACCAACGGCGGTTGCCCCTTCACGACAAAGACGTCGCACACCCGGTTTGCCCTCGCGGACCCGGTGGCGGCGTTTTTTTGTTTTGGCCCTTTGACACGGGGCCGGTGGGGCGGCCGTAGCCGGCTGTTCCATCACCAGGCCTTCTTACAAGACTCCCAACCGTTGAGGTGCGTGATGAAATCAAGCTTCTGGAAATCCGGGCACACCCCGACCCTGTTTGCCGCGTTCCTGTATTTCGACCTGAGCTTCATGGTCTGGTACCTACTGGGCCCGCTGGCGGTGCAGATCGCCGCCGACCTGCACCTGACCACGCAACAACGCGGCCTGGTGGTGGCGACCCCCATCCTGGCAGGCGCAGTGCTGCGTTTTCTGATGGGCATGCTGGCGGACAGACTCTCGCCCAAGACCGCCGGGCTGATCGGCCAGGTGATTGTGATCGCCGCACTCTTCGGCGCCTGGAAACTCGGCATCCACAGCTATGAACAAGCCCTGTTGCTGGGGCTGTGCCTGGGGATGGCCGGAGCGTCCTTCGCGGTCGCCCTACCGTTGGCGTCCCAGTGGTATCCCGCGGAGCACCAGGGCAAAGCCATGGGCATCGCCGGCGCCGGCAACTCGGGCACTGTGTTCGCAGCCATATTGGCACCGGTGCTTGCAGCGGCGTTCGGCTGGAGCAATGTGTTCGGTTTCGCCCTGATTCCGTTGATCCTGACCCTGATCATCTTCGCCTGGCTTGCGCGCAATGCCCCCGAACGCCCGAAGGCCAAATCCATGGCCGATTACTTCAAGGCCCTCGGCGACCGTGACAGCTGGTGGTTCATGTTTTTCTACAGCGTGACCTTCGGCGGCTTTATCGGCCTGGCCAGCGCCCTGCCCGGCTACTTCAACGACCAATACGGCCTGAGCCCGGTGACCGCCGGCTACTACACCGCCGCCTGCGTGTTCGGCGGTAGCCTGATGCGCCCACTCGGCGGCGCCCTGGCCGACCGATTCGGCGGGATTCGCACGTTGCTGGGCATGTACAGCGTGGCGGCGATCTGCATCGCTGCGGTGGGTTTCAACTTGCCCAGCTCCTACGCGGCCCTGGCACTGTTCGTCTGCACCATGCTCGGCCTTGGCGCCGGTAATGGCGCGGTGTTCCAGTTGGTGCCCCAGCGTTTCCGCCGTGAGATCGGCGTAATGACCGGCCTGATCGGCATGGCCGGCGGTATCGGCGGCTTCGCCCTGGCGGCGGGTATGGGTGCGATCAAACAAAGTACCGGCAGCTATCAACTGGCCCTGTGGTTGTTCGCCAGCCTCGGCGTACTGGCCTGGTTCGGCCTGCACGGCGTCAAGCGCCGCTGGAGAACCACCTGGGGCTCGGCTGCCGTGACCGCCGCGCGCGTCTGATGAGCCTGCACCTGAGCGTCGCCCAGGCCAGCACCATCGGCCCGCGCGCCGAGAACCAGGACGCCCTGCGCGTGGTCACGCCCCTGGCGGAGCTGGCCGCGAGCAAGGGTTACCTGTGCGCCATCGCCGACGGTGTCAGCCAATGCGCCGACGGCGGTCTGGCCGCACGCTCGACCTTGCAGGCGCTGGCCCTGGACTATTACGCCACGCCGCAAACCTGGGGTGTGGCCCAGGCGCTCGAACGTCTGTTGCTGGCGCAGAATCGCTGGCTGCGGGCCAATGGCGGTGGCCAGCCGTTGCTGACCACCCTCAGTGCCCTGGTGTTTCGCGGGCAACGCTTCACCTTGGCCCACGTCGGCGATTGCCGGGCGTATCGCTGGCTGGACGGCGAATTGCAGCGCATCAGCGAAGATCATGTATGGGAACAGCCGGGCATGCAGCATGTGCTCAAGCGCGCGCTCGGCCTGGATCAACACCTGGTGCTGGATTTTCTCGACGGCCAATTGCGCGAGGGCGAATGCTTCCTGCTGCTCAGCGACGGTGTGTGGGCGACTTTGGGTGATCACAGCATCAGTGCGATCCTGCGCGAGCAGACCGACCTCGATCTGGCGGTACACACCCTGGTCACCACCGCACACCTGGCTGGCAGCCAGGACAACGCCAGTGCCCTGCTGGTACGCATCGACAAACTCGGCGCCGCGACCCTGGGCGACGCGCTGGTGCAATTGCAGCAATGGCCGCTGCCACCCGCGCTGAAAGCCGGGCAACAGTTCGAAGGCTGGCAGGTGGAAAGCGTATTGGCGCAGAGCCGCCAGTCGTTGCTGTACCGGGTCCGCGATGCCCAGCAGCAACCCTGGTTGCTGAAAACCCTGCCCCTCAGCCGTGACGATGACAACGACGCCGGTCAAGCCTTGCTGTCGGAGGAATGGTTTCTGCGGCGGGTGGCCGGGCGCGCGTTTCCTGAAGTCCACGCGGCCAGCGGGCGTCAGCACTTGTACTACGTGATGCGTGAATATCCGGGGCAAACCCTGGCGCAATTATTCCTGCAACAGGGCCCATTGCCCCTGGCGCAATGGCAATTCGTGGCCGAACGCTTGCTGCGGGCGGTGGGCCTGTTGCATCGTCGGCAAATACTGCACCGTGACATCAAACCGGAGAACCTGCTGCTAGGTGACGATGGTGAGTTGCGCGTACTGGATTTCGGCCTGGCCTACTGCCCGGGTCTCTCCGAGGATCGCGCGCATGTACTGCCCGGCACACCAAGCTTTATCGCGCCCGAAGCGTTCCAGGGCGACCGTCCCACAGCCCAACAAGACTTATACAGCGTAGGTGTCAGCCTGTATTACTTGCTGACTGGGCATTACCCCTACGGTGAAATTGAGGCTTTCCAACGGCCCAGATTCACCCAACCGGTCAGCGCCAGCCGCTACCGCCCCGACCTGCCGGACTGGTTACCGCTCAGCCTCGAGCGCGCGGTGGCGGCTCAACCTGCACAACGCTATGAAACCGCCGAAGAATGGCTGCTGGTGCTGGAGCAGGCAGACCGACGGGAACTGAGTGTCCGCCCCCGGCCGTTGTTGGAGCGGGAACCCTTGAAGGTCTGGCGCACCCTGGGGTTGCTCTCGATGCTGATCAATCTGACGCTTCTTTACTTACTCTTTCACCGCTGACGTCATCTCTAGACGAGGGAAAACACATGAACGCAAAAGTCTGGCTGGTGGGCGCGGGCCCTGGCGACCCGGAGCTGTTGACCCTCAAGGCGGTTCGGGCGATGAACTGGGCCGATGTGGTGCTGATCGATGATCTGGTCAACCCGCAGGTACTGGAACACTGCACGGCAGCGCGGGTGATCACCGTCGGCAAGCGTGGGGGCTGCCGCTCAACGCCGCAGGACTTCATCCACCGCCTGATGTTGCGCTACGCCCGCCAGGGCAAGTGCGTGGTGCGGCTCAAGGGCGGCGACCCGTGCATTTTCGGGCGCGGTGGCGAAGAGGCGATGTGGCTGCGCGAACGCGGCGTCGAAGTCGAGTTGGTCAACGGGATCACAGCCGGGCTGGCGGGCGCGACGAACTGCGCGATTCCACTGACCTTGCGTGGTGTCAGCCGCGGCGTGACGCTGGTCACAGCGCACACCCAGGACGACAGCAGCCTTAATTGGCGCGCGCTGGCGGAAGGCGGGACGACGCTGGTGATCTATATGGGGGTGGCGAAGCTGGAAGAGCTTCGTCAGCAGTTGCTGGAAGGTGGGATGGCCGCGGATATGCCCGTGGCAATGATCGAAAATGCCTCATTGCCGCAGCAGCGGGAGTGCCGTAGCCATTTGTCGCAGATGCACGAGGATGCACAGGCGTTCGCCCTGAAGAGCCCGGCGATCCTGGTGATCGGCAGTGTCGCCGCCACCTCGCAAGCAGCGAGCGTCGCATCGGCAGCCAGCGCCTGAGGCAAACCCCAGGCGAAAAAAAACCCGGCCGAAGCCGGGTTTTTTTCTACTACTCAGTAATTACTGAGCAGCTTGAGCTTCAACAGCAGCTTCTACGCGACGGTTGATAGCGCGGCCAGCTTCAGTTGCGTTGTCAGCAACTGGGCGGGATTCGCCGTAACCTACCGAGCTAATGCGGCTAGGAGCTACGCCGTCTTTAACCAGGACTTGCTTAACAGCGTCAGCACGACGCTGGGACAGCTTCTGGTTGTAGGCGTCTGGGCCCACGGAGTCAGTGTGACCAGCCACTTCTACGTGGGTAGCTGGGTACTGATTCATGAAGTCAGCCAGGTTTTTCACGTCGGCGTAGCTGTTAGGCTTAACCACGGACTTGTTGAAGTCGAACTTAACGTCCAGCTCAACACGAACAACGTTGGCAACCGGTGCTTCTGGCTCTGCAACTGGCTCTGGAGCTGGTGCTGGGGTAGGAGCTGGAGCAACTGCGCCAGCGTTACCGCCGAAGTTCACACCCAGGCCGACCAGTGCGGAGTAATCCCACTTGCCGTTGTCCAGTGCGTAGTCAGCTTCAACACCGGCACGAGCGTACAGGTTGTTGGTGAAGTAGTACTTCACGCCAGTACCAGCGATGAGCTGGGTAGTTTGGTCGCGACCGCTGTGGCCGTCAGCACGAACGTTGCCGCGGCTCTGGTGACCGACACCGCCTTCTACGTATGGACGCAGGGAGTCGACGCCAGCTTGACCGAAGTGATACTGGGCCACGAGGCTGGTGGTATCGCCTTTGATCTTCTGGCTACCGGTACCGTCGTTCGAACGGGTGTGGTTGGTCTTGTCGTAGGACAAGTCCAACGACAGGTCGTCGGTCAGGAAATAACCAATGCGAGCGCCTGGGTTGAAGCCGTCTTCGATATGATTGACGCTATCGTTGTACTGCTTCTTGTAGAACAGCTCGCCTTCAACTGCGCCTTGGCCTTGTGCCAGAACGCCGAAAGAAGTAGCGGCAATAAGAGAACCAATGGCCAAGCCCAAGGTGTTTTTCAGTTTCATCCGTTAAATCCCCATCTGGTGATTGTAAAGCAGTCCCACAAACCGGGGGACAACTCGGCGACAAGTCTAACAGAACTTGCCTACACGTAAGAGATATTTGCCACGCACTAAGTTTCAGTCTCGCCCGCAAATTTCTCACGTAATTTATCAAGAGCACGTTTGTAACGCATTTTTGTAGCACTCAAACCCATATGCATGATGTCAGCGATTTCCTGAAATTCCAGCTCTGCGACAAAACGTAGCACCAGAATTTCGCGGTCAATCGGGTTCACATGCACCAACCAGCGATCAAGTCCGCCCTTCTCCTCGGGTGCCGGCGTCTTTTCTTCAGACGCCTCCTCAAGGGGGTCCAGACTCAAGGCGTCCATCAAGCGACGCTTTCGCCGTTCCTTACGATACTGCGTGATGCACTCGTTGTACGTGATGCTGTAGAGCCAGGTCTTGAACTTCGATTTGCCCTCGAAGTTCTTCAGGCCATACAACACCTTGAGCATCACTTCCTGACAGACATCATCCGCATCTCTATCGTTCCCTAAATACCTTGAACAAACGTTGAACAGAGTGCGTTGATATCTGCGCATCAATTCTTCATACGCGCGTGTTACGTGAAACAGCTCCGTGTGCGAGCGCGCGACCAACTCCTCATCAGAGAGCTCACGGGGGTCATAGCGCGTGGACAGCGTTTGGGCTTTATTCAAAACAAGTCGTGCCGACAGTCAGGTCAATGTCCGCCACAGCCCGGTCACCCGGGTTCGCGGCGGCGTACATTAGCAGGGTTTGCCGGGTTAGCGGCTACTGACCTGCTGCTCCAGGAGAATCCGATTGGACAGCGACACCAGGTCGCCGTCATCGGTCAGCACAGTTGTCTTGACCGTACCGATCTCCTCGATTTGCCCCTCGACCTCGCCCACACGCACGTGCTGCCCTACCTGATACAACTCACGCACATAGATTCCCGCCAGAATCTGACCGGCAATTTCCCGACTTCCCAGACCCATGGCCAGCGCAACGGCCAGACCAACGGTAATCAAAACAATCACAATCACGTGGTTGAGCAGGTCAGTCTTGACCTCCAACTGGCTGATCGCGACGGAAATACTGATGATGATCACGAGCCCTTGGGCGATTCGCCCCAGGCCTGCCGCGTAGTCCAGCCCGACCCCTTCAGCGGCCCCGCGTACCAATCCGTTGGCCAATTGCGCAAGCAGAACGCCGACGAGAAGCACCAGCGCGCCGCCGAATACCTTCGGCAAATACAGTGCCAGCATGTCCAGCGTAGCTGAAACTCGCTCAAGGCCAAGGGATTGAGCCGCAGAAACCAAAAAAATCAACAAAACGAACCAGTAAACGATCTTGCCGATCAAGGTCGAGATCGGCACCTGCAGCCCGGCGCGGCCGAGCAGCTTGGTCAGGCCGGTGCCTGCCATCAAGCGGTCCAGACCGAGTTTGGCGAGCAGCTTGGACAGCAGGGTGTCGAGCAGCTTGGCCACGACAAAACCCAGCAATACCAAGACCAGCGCCCCAAACAGGTTGGGAATGAAATTCGCCACCTTGGTCCACAATGCGGTCATCGCGGTGACCAGGCTCTGGGTCCAGAGATCAAGTTCCATATTCAATCAGCCTTATCAGCAGTGCGAGCAAGAGGTTTACGACGGGAAACCGGCGAGACGTGGGCCGAACCATTGTTCAGGGCCATCATCAACGCCGGCAGCCAACGACCGAGCAGACCGAACAGATCCCCCGCCCCGACCTGACGGTTGGCGGTTTTCAACACGCGGCCCAGGCAGGCATCGTCATCCCGGTTGGATGGCGAAGCATTGAGCATGTCACGCAAAGACTGTTCGAACGGATCGTGCATAAAGACCTCTCGCAAGTGTTTTAAAAGACGAGGGTTAAATTCCTGAGGTCACATCGGCCCCTTCCTACGTTCAGGTCATATTCAGCTCAAACCCAGCGCAATCGTCGAAATAGCCACCATTGTCCGAGCGCCACCGAGACCATCAACAGGCAGGCAATCACAAATCCATAAGGGCTGGCGGAGAACGGTATGCCCCCCACATTGATACCTAACAAGCCGGTCAGAAAACTCATCGGCAGGAAGATCCCGGTGATGATCCCGAAGCGGTACATTGTACGGTTCATGCGTACGCTCAAGCGCCGATCTTCGGCCTCCAGCACAAGCCCCACGCGCTCCCGGGTCAATTCGAGTTCTTCCAGGTAGCGGGTCAGGCTGTTGTTCAATTCGTTCCAATAGTCGGCATCGTCATCACAGAACCACGACAATTTGATCCGCGTCAGTTGGGCAAAGATATCCCGCTGCGGCGCCAGGAATCGCTTGAGCCCGGCCGCTCGCCGACGGATCTGCAAAATGCTGCCATGCTCCGGGGTATACCGTTCGTCGGTATCGAGTTTTTCTTCCTCTACGTCGACGATTTCAGACAGGTCGGACACCAGGTCCTGGACTTTGTGCGTCAGGTACTGCGCCATATACAGGATGAGTTCAGACGCGGTTTTTGGCCCCTTGCCATCCGCCAACTGCACCAGCAACTCATCGGTGGCGCGTAGCGGGCGCAAGCGCAGGGAAATCACCCGGCTGGCAGCGGCGAAGATACGCACCGAAACCATGTCTTCCGGCTCGGCGCCAGGGTTGAGGTTGACCCCGCGCAGGAACAGCAGGAGTTCCGCGTCCGGCAACGGCAACAGGCGCGGGCGGGTGTTCTCCTCCAGCAGCAGGTCACAGGCGAACTCACTCAAGCCACTGGCCTTGCGCAGCCAGGTCTGGGTTTGTGGGTGGCTGCGATCCCAATGCAGCCACAGGCTTTCCTGGGGCTGCAGTTGCAATTGGTCAAGCTCAGTTCGGGCAATCGAACGCGCACCGCCTTTACCATCCAGCACCAGGGCATGCACCAGGCCCCACTGCGCGTTTTCTTCCTCGAACATCCTCACCCCTGTCGGTTATTGCGGTTTATTCAGGCATTTTCAGCGGGCTGGGCGACACGATCACGCCATTATTGTCGGCGTAGATGTATTCACCCGGACGGAATGTCACACCGGCAAAGGTCACTGCCACGTTCAAGTCGCCAATGCCGCGCTTGTCAGTCTTCATCGGGTGGCTGGCCAACGCCTGCACGCCGAGGTCGGTCTGGGCGACGACGTCGACATCCCGGATGCAACCGTAGATCACCAGCCCTTCCCAACCATTTTTCGCGGCTTTCTCGGCGATCATGTCGCCCAGCAGCGCGCGACGCAGGGAGCCACCACCGTCGACCACCAGCACCTTGCCGGCGCCTGGCTGGTCGGCCTGCTCCTTGACCAGGGAGTTATCTTCGAAGCATTTGATGGTGACGATCTCGCCGCCAAAGGAATCGCGGCCGCCGAAGTTGCTGAACATCGGCTCGGCCACCTGCACCAGTTCCGGGTAGGCGTCGCAAAGATCGGGAGTGACGTAGTGGTTCATTGAAAATTTCCTTTCTGTCAAAGACGTGTCTTTCGAAAGAGGCGCCGGCCGAAGCAGCAGCAAAACATCCCATCCGTTTCGCCGTTACGCAATAGCCACTGCGCGACTGAATATGACCAGAAGCATTTAACGCGTCATATCTTAGCCGCAACCAAAGACGAGCGAAACGCCCTTGGCAGAGCGCTGCGTCAAACTACGACCAATGCATCAGCCTGAGCACCCAACAATGGTGTCAGCGGATCTTTCAGCCATTGCGCCACCAACGGCCAGACCTCGGCCTGGGCCGCTTTGCTGACCAACATCTCCACATGCCCGAAATCCCCGGTAAAACCTTGTTGGCGCCCCAGGCGCAGGTATTGCCGCGGCGCCGAGCCGACTTGTTCGTACAGCTTGCGGCAGGCCCAGTCCGGGTCCTGCTGGTCGCCGGCGGCACTGACGACCAGCAGCGGCACGTCGACTTCCGCCAGGCCTTTCCACCAATCACGGCCGGCCTCGCCAAACCGGCCGAAGAGGCCATGCCAGCGCATGCTCTCGATCATCACGCCCACCGGCTCGTCCTCGGGGCCGCGCTTGAGCCGCGGGCCGGACAACTGGCCAAAGCGCTTCAGGAGCAAGCGAGCGCCCCACTCCAGCGGTGGAATTTTCAACGGCCAGTAGGTGCGACTGACCTGGCTGCCGAACAGCGCCACTGAAGCCACCGCCGGCGCACCGAGGTACTGGCCACCCAAGGCCGCCGCCAGGGTGGTGCCGCCCAGGGAATGCCCGATCCAGTGGGGAATCTGCGCGCTCTGTTCGCGCACGAACGCACCGATGGCCGGCAAATCGTAGCGGGCGTAGTCCGCGACCCGATTGCGGGTGTAGTCCTGGTTGCGCTTGGACAGGCCGTGGCCGCGCATTTCCGGTATCCACACATCGAACCCCTGGCGTGCCAGGTAGGCGCCCAGGCCGACACCTTTGGGCGAGTACCAGAAGCGCCGGTTGGAAAAGCTGCCATGTAACAAAATCACAGGGATGCCGCGGTTTTGCGCGACATCGGCCAGGCCCAGACGCGTCACGGCCAGCTCGACGGTGCCGTCGGGGCTGTTGCCGGGTTTGAGCCGGTACACATCTTCACTCAGGTCGCCACGACGTTCAGCGCTGATCAGGGCGACGGGAAACAGGTTGCTGCTGCTTTGCATAATGCTCTTGCACAAAAAAGGGCGGCGTCCGGAAGGAGTTCCGCCCTGTACAGATAAGAATGCCGGCCAACCTGACGATTGACCGGCACTTTTGACGCGTCGACCTTAGGCGGACGCTTGGCCTTCCGCCAGGAAGAACCAGGTTTCCAGCACCGAATCGGGGTTCAGCGAGACGCTTTCGATGCCCTGCTCCATCAGCCATTTGGCCAGGTCAGGGTGATCGGAAGGGCCTTGGCCGCAAATGCCGATGTACTTGCCGGCCTTGTTACAGGCCTGAATGGCGTTGGCCAGCAGCTTCTTGACCGCAGGGTTACGCTCGTCGAACAGGTGCGCGATGATCCCCGAGTCGCGGTCCAGGCCCAGGGTCAGCTGGGTCAGGTCGTTGGAGCCGATGGAGAAACCGTCGAAGAACTCCAGGAACTCTTCGGCCAGAATGGCGTTGGATGGCAGCTCGCACATCATGATCACGCGCAGGCCGTTTTCACCACGGGACAAGCCGTTTTCGGCCAGCAGGTCCACCACCTGGCTCGCTTCGCCCAGGGTACGGACGAACGGCACCATGATCTCGACGTTGGTCAGGCCCATCTCGTTGCGCACGCGCTTGAGGGCGCGGCACTCGAGTTCGAAGCAATCACGGAACGCTTCGCTGATGTAACGCGAGGCGCCACGGAAGCCCAGCATCGGGTTTTCTTCTTCCGGCTCGTAGAGCTTGCCGCCGATCAGGTTGGCGTATTCGTTGGACTTGAAGTCCGACAGACGCACGATGACCTTTTTCGGGTAGAACGCCGCGGCCAGGGTGCTGATGCCTTCCACCAGCTTCTCGACATAGAAGCCCACCGGGTCGTTGTAGCCAGCGATGCGCTTGTCGACGCTGTCCTTGATTTCCGGCGGCAGGCCGTCGTAGTTCAACAGGGCCTTGGGGTGGACGCCGATCATGCGGTTGATGATGAATTCCAGGCGAGCCAGGCCCACACCGGCGTTCGGCAGTTGCGCGAAGTCGAAGGCACGGTCCGGGTTGCCGACGTTCATCATGATCTTGAACGGCAGGTCAGGCATCGCATCGATGGAGTTTTGCTTGATGTCGAAGCCCAGCTCGCCTTCGAAGATGAAGCCGGTATCGCCTTCGGCGCAGGACACGGTCACACCCTGGCCATCCTTGAGCAGTTGGGTGGCGTTGCCGCAACCGACTACCGCAGGAATCCCCAGTTCACGGGCGATGATCGCCGCGTGGCAGGTGCGCCCGCCACGGTTGGTGACGATGGCGCTGGCGCGCTTCATCACGGGTTCCCAGTCCGGGTCGGTCATGTCGGAGACCAGCACGTCACCGGGCTGGACCTTGTCCATCTCGGACACGTCCTTGATGATCCGCACCTTGCCGGCGCCGATGCGCTGACCGATGGCGCGGCCTTCCACCAGCACAGTGCCGGTTTCCTTGAGCAGGTAGCGTTCCATGACGTTGGCCGAAGTGCGGCTCTTCACGGTTTCCGGACGCGCCTGCACGATGTACAGCTTGCCGTCGTCGCCGTCTTTGGCCCACTCGATGTCCATCGGGCACTGGTAGTGCTTCTCGATGATCATCGCCTGTTTCGCCAGCTCGCTGACTTCAGCGTCGGTCAGGCAGAAGCGCGCGCGCTCGGCCTTATCCACGTCGACGGTTTTCACCGAGCGACCGGCCTTGGCCTCGTCGCCGTAGATCATCTTGATGGCCTTGCTGCCCAGGTTACGGCGCAGGATGGCCGGGCGACCCGCTGCGAGGGTGCCCTTGTGTACGTAGAATTCGTCCGGGTTTACCGCGCCTTGTACGACTGTTTCGCCGAGGCCGTAGGCGCCGGTGATGAACACGACGTCACGAAAGCCCGATTCGGTATCCAGGGTGAACATCACACCGGCGGTGCCGGTTTCCGAACGCACCATGCGCTGCACGCCGGCAGACAGGGCCACCAGCTTGTGGTCGAAACCTTGGTGTACGCGGTAGGAAATGGCGCGATCGTTGAACAGCGAAGCGAACACTTCCTTGGCTGCGCGGATCACGTTTTCCACGCCGCGGATGTTGAGGAAGGTCTCCTGCTGGCCCGCGAAAGAGGCGTCGGGCAAGTCTTCGGCGGTGGCCGAGGAGCGCACGGCGACAGCCATGTCCGGGTTGCCGGCCGACAGCGTGGCGAACGCCGTGCGGATTTCTTCGTTGAGTTTCTCGGGGAACTCGGCTTCCATGATCCACTGACGGATCTGGGCGCCGGTCTTGGCCAGGGCGTTGACGTCATCGACGTCCAGAGCGTCCAGCGCGGCGTGGATCTGGGCGTTGAGGCCGCTCAGTTCGAGAAAATCACGGTAAGCCTGGGCGGTGGTGGCAAAACCACCTGGCACCGAGACGCCAGCGCCTGCAAGATTACTGATCATCTCGCCGAGGGATGCGTTCTTGCCCCCTACGTGCTCCACATCATGGACGCCGAGCTTATCGAGGGAAACTACGTACTCTACCAAGGTGATCTCTCCACTTTCTGTATTGGAAAAGCTCAGGACGCCGGCTGCTCAGTAGGAGCATTCGCCAGCGCTTGTGGCCTGGACCTGGAAAATAAGTGAGAATGCGGCCCACAGAGGGACGGCAAAATCGCGCCTATCATATCCAAGATTCGCCATCAGCTTAAGGCCCAGGGCTCAAATGAAACGATCTGCTTTCTTTATTTCCGACGGCACCGGCATCACAGCCGAAACACTGGGCCAAAGCCTGCTCGCGCAGTTCGAAAACGTTACTTTCGCCAAATTCACGCGGCCGTATATCGACAACGCGGATAAAGCGCGGGCCATGGTACAACAAATCAATCTGGCGGCAGAAAAAGACGGCTTTCGTCCGATCATTTTCGACACCATCGTCAATCAAGACATTCGTGAGATCCTTGCTACGTCCAATGGTTTCATGATCGACATTTTCTCGAGCTTCCTGGCGCCGCTGGAACAAGAGTTGAGTGAACATTCCTCCTATTCCGTCGGAAAGTCCCATTCCATTGGGCATAACTCCAACTACATGGAGCGTATCGAGGCGGTGAACTTCGCCCTCGACAACGACGACGGAGCCCGCACCCACTACTACGACAAGGCCGACATCATCCTGGTGGGCGTGTCGCGCTGCGGCAAGACCCCGACTTGTCTGTACATGGCCATGCAATTCGGCATCCGCGCGGCCAACTACCCGCTGACCGAAGACGACATGGAACACCTGACGCTGCCGACGGCCCTGCGCGCGCATTCGCACAAGCTGTTCGGGCTGACCATCGACCCGGACCGCCTGACGGCCATCCGCAACGAGCGCAAGCCCAACAGCCGCTACTCCAGCTATGCCCAGTGCGAATTCGAAGTGCGCGAAGTGGAAAATCTGTTCCGTCGAGAGAACATTGCGCACATCAATTCCACGCATTTCTCGGTGGAAGAGATCTCGGCGAAAATTCTGGTGGAGAAAGGCGTCGAACGCCGCTTTAAATAATCTGTTTGTCTGAACCGACACCATCGCGAGCAAGCCCGCGCCCACAGGAAAATGCATTCCAAAGGTGGGAGCGGGCGTGCTCACGATGAACGATAACTCGGCGAACCCGCCTAAAGGTGGAAGCGCCCACCGCCCTGCCCCAACGCAGTGGCCAGCGCATCAAACCCCGCCCGCAACAACTGATCATCTCCCGACGTATTGCAAATACTCGCCCGGATAAACTGCGGCACTGCGGTCTGCCCCACGGCAAACGCCTCGGCGGTGGCGATCAGGTAATTATTCTGCTTGAGTTCGGCCTCGATTTCCGACGCTCGCCAAGGCTCCGGGACTTCAATCCAGAAGTGCGGGCTATTGAGGTGCGTGCGGTATTCCAGGCCGGCCAACAGGCCCTGCACCAACACCTTGCGTCGGCTGATCTCGTTGATCTGCTGGCGCAGCAGGTATTCCGCCGTGCCGTTCTCGATCCACTGGGTCGCCAGCTCCAGGGTCACCGGCGTGGCCATCCAGCAGGTCGAACGCAGCGCCGCCGAAATACGGCTGACCAATGCCGGCGGCGCATGCACATAGCCGACACGCAGCCCCGCCGACACGGCCTTGCTCAAGCTGCTGATCAAAATCGTACGCTCGGGCGCGAAATAGCTCAGGGGCGGCGGTCGGTCTTCCACCAGCACACCGTGGGCTTCATCCTCAAGAATCAGCAGGTTGTGCTCACGACAGACTTTGACCAGCGCCTCGCGGCGTGCGACCGATAACACGGCAGTGGTCGGGTTCTGGATGGTGGGCGTGCAGTACAACGCCGAAACCCGGTGATTGCGACAGACTTCATCGAGTGCCCCGGGCAGCACACCTTCGTCATCCATCTCCAGGCCGATCAGGCGCACACCGAGCATGCGCGCGGCGGTGATCAGCCCCGGATACGTCAGTTGCTCGGTGACCACCGTGTCGCCGGCGCGCAGCAGCGCCATCATCGCGCAGAGCAACCCGTGCTGGCCGCCGTTGACGCAAATGACCTGCTCGGGGATGGGATGAAAATCGCGCTGCACCAGCCACTGCGCACCCGCTTCGCGGTAACGCGGCAGGCCGGCGTCCGGCGTGTAGGCACTGATATCCTGGAGAAACTTGGCGTTGGTCGACAGGGTCTGGAAACTCTGCGCCAGGAACACCGTCTCCTGCCCCGGGATATGCATGTTGCGGCTCATGTCGAAGTATTGGCGCGGCTCCTCGCTGAAGTTGCGGAAACCTTCATCCCGTTGGCGCTCCATCCCACGCTTGCGCACGAACGTGCCGTCACCTACCCGTGCCACCACCAACCCCAGGCGTTCCAGCTCGCCGTAGGCCCGGCTGATGGTGCCGATGGTCACCCCCAGATTGTCGGAAAGTACCCGATGGGGCGGCAGTTTCCGTCCCGGTTCAATCAAGCCCTCGAGGATGCCCCGTTCCATGACATCGGACAGGCGCTTGTACTTGACGCCCTGCCCATTGGACAACCCCTCACGCATAATTGACACCATGTCAATATTTGTTTTGACAGCCATCTTTAGCCCTAATAGTGTGCTTTTACGGGTTCAATCGCCGAAAAAAATAACTCATTACAAGTTCAATATAGAGTTCAATTCCGGCTCAGGGAAGCAATAAACGATGCCAATGTCCGCCGTTCTCGAAAACGCTGCAAAAACCAAAACTCAAAAACAGTGGTTGGCCGGCCTGGTGACCAGTGTGATGTTTCTCATCGTTTGCCTGAGTTGGGGTACCACTTGGCTCGGCATCAAAATCGCCGTGGAGAGCGTGCCGCCGCTGACCTCCGCCGGCTTGCGCTTCCTGATCGCGTTCCCGCTGTTCCTGTGTTTTGCCATGGTGCGCCGCGAGCCGATCCTGTTCCCCCGGGAAAGCCGTTGGTTCTTCGTGTTCGTGACCCTGTCCTACTTCAGCGTGCCCTATTACCTGCTCAACTACGGCGAAATGCATGTTTCGTCCGGCCTCACCGCGCTGCTGTTCAGTTGCATGCCGGTGTTCATCCTGATTTTCTCCGCGCTGTTCCTGCGCGAGCGCATCTACTTTTCCCAGGTGGTCGGCATCGGTATCGGCTTCGGCAGCCTTTACATGATCATCAGGAGCCAGGGCCTGCACCTGGACCACGCCGAGTTCTTCGGGGTACTGGCAATTCTGAGCGCCGCGATCATGCATGCCTTGTGCTACGTCATTACCAAGCAAAAAGGCAGCGCCATCAGCGTGATCACTTACAACACACTGCCCATCGGGATCGCCGGGCTGATGCTGTTCGTCGCCGGCCTGTGGTTTGAAACACCGACTTTCGAAGCCATCACCCTGCGTTCGTGGGGCGCCCTGTTCTACCTGGGCCTGGTCGCATCGGTGGGCGGGTTCATCGTGTATTTCATGCTGCTCAAGCGCCTGAGCCCGATCATCCTCTCGTTCGTGTTCATCATCTTCCCGGTGTTCGCGGTGATCATCGGCGCCTGGTACGAAGGCGTGACGATTTCCCGCGACCTCATGCTGTATTCGGCCATTCTGCTGGCCGGTTTTGCGATCACCAAGTTGCCCATCGAAAAACTCATGGCCAAGAAAAATTGAGCCTCTTTGAACGCGAGAGAAACATGGACGTCCTCCGCCCAGAAGCCCTGGAACAGATCTATGCCCACGCCAGCCGCAGCTACCCCGAGGAATGCTGTGGCTTCGTCTTCGCCGACGGCAGCGTGTACCTGGGCCGCAATATCCAGAACGATCTGCACCGCAAGAACCCCGAGATGTACCCACGCAGCGCGGCCAACGGCTACACCTTTTCCGTGGCCGACACGCTGCTGCTGAACAAGGCACTTCGCAGCGACAACCCGGTGGTGGTGATCTACCACTCCCACCCTGACGTCGGTGCCTATTTCAGCGACGAGGACCAGGACAAGGCGCTGTTCATGGGCGAGCCGATCTACCCCGTCAGCTACCTGGTGGTGGATGTTCGCCAGGGCCAGGCCCTGGGCTCGAAGCTGTTTGCCTGGGATGGCAAGCATTTCGCCCTTCAACCCTTCAACGACCTGCACACGGAGTTGTCCATGAACGCTGTCTCTTTCCCCGACATTCTGGTTCGCGTGGCCAAGCTGCCGGAATCGACCCTTGAGGGCACCGGATCGACATTGCGCGAAGTCATTGAAAACCTCTGCGACAGCCACCCTCAGTTGCGTATGCACCTGTTCCACGAGAACAACAACCAGCTCAAGGAACACTTCCTGTTTACCGCCGAGGAAGCATTGATCGAAGCGGACGACCGGCTACCGGAAAAGGCCAGGATCGAAGTGTTGCTCGCCACCTCCGGCGGCATCGACGTCGACAGCCTGAGCAATGAAGAAGTGCAGCGTTACGTGCGCCATATCACCCTGCCCGGCGTCGGTCGCGAAGGCCAGTTGAACCTGAAAAAAGCCAAGGTGCTGATCATCGGCACCGGCGGCCTGGGCTCGCCCATCAGCCTGTACCTGGCGGCAGCCGGCATCGGCACCCTGGGGCTGGTGGATTTCGATGTGGTCGAGAGCAGCAACCTGCAACGCCAGATCGTCCACGGCAACAGCACCCTGGGCATGTCCAAGGTCGCGTCCGCCAAGCAACGCTTGCAAGACCTCAACAGCCACATCCAGATCAATGCCCACGACACCGCGCTGACCGCCGACAACGCTCTGGAATTGGTCGGCGCCTACGACCTGGTGATCGACGGCACCGACAATTTCGACACGCGCTACCTGGTCAACGACGCCTGCGTGCAGTTGGGCAAACCCCTGGTGTTCGGCGCCATCTACCGTTTCGACGGGCAGATCAGCGTGCTCAATTACAAAGGCGGGCCCTGCTACCGCTGCCTGTTCCCCAAGGCACCACCGGCGGAACTGGCGCCCAATTGCAGCGCTGGCGGAGTGATCGGCGTGCTGCCGGGGGTAGTCGGGATGATCCAGGCGACCGAGGCGATCAAGTTGCTGATCGGCATCGGCGAACCCTTGTCCGGCCGCTTGATGCGCTTCGATGCGCTGGCGATGAAATTCAGCGAGATCCGCTTCAAGCGCCGCGCCGACTGCCCGTGCTGTTCGGAACTGCGCCACAGCGCACCCCTCGCGCCGACAGTCTGCGCCGACGCCGTACCGAGCAAGCCCAGCCTGGCCGAAGAGCGCTACATCAAGCCGCGGGTACTCAAACAACTGCTCGAACGCCACAGCAGCGCCGACGTACTGCTGGACGTGCGCGACGCCAGCGAACTGGAGGTCTGCAAGTTGCCGGGCGTGGTGCATATCCCCCTCGCCGAACTGGACGGTCAGCTCGACAGCCTCAGCCGAGACAACACTCACTACCTGATCTGCTACGCCGGAACCCGCGCCGAGCAAGCGGCCAGCACCCTGCTGGCGGCCGGCTTCGCCAACACCAAAGTTCTGCAAGGCGGCATGAAACATTGGGTTCGCGACGTCGAACCCGATATGCCTTTGTACTGATCACGGCCCTGGGTAACGACCTGATGTTGCATAACTCAATTCTCGACGCCATCGGCCACACACCGATCGTGCGCCTGGCGCAGTTTTCCGAAGACCTCGGCATCGAGGTCTACGCCAAACTGGAATCGCTCAACCCCGGCGGCAGCCACAAGGCGCGCATCGCCTTGGGCATGATCCTCGACGCCGAGCGTCGCGGCGTGCTGATGCGCGACTCCGGGCAAACCATTATCGAACCCAGCGGCGGCAACACCGGCATTGGGCTGGTGATGGCTGGCAACGTGCTCGGCTACAAAGTGGTGCTGGTGATCCCGGATAACTACAGCCCCGAAAAGCAGAAACTGCTGCGCCTGTATGGCGCCAAGGTGGTGCTGTCGGACAGCCGCCTCGGCAACAATTCCCATGGTGAGAAATGCATGGAGTTGCAGTTGGAAAACCCCAGCTACGTGATGCTCAACCAGCAACGCAACGGCGCCAACCCGCAGACCCACCGCGACACCACCGCGCCGGAGATCCTTAGCGCCTTCGGTGAGCAGCGCGTGGATTACTTCGTCAGCGGCATCGGCACCGGCGGCCATATCACCGGCATCGGCGAAACCCTCAAGGCCGCCTGGCCGGCCCTGCGCGTGATGGGCGTGGAACCGGAGGAATGCGACCTGCTGAAAAACCAGCACGCCCCCCACCATATCCAGGGCCTGTCGATCGGCTTGATCCCGAGCATCCTCAACCTGGACGTGCTGGACGGCATGCTCAAGGTGTCGCGCGTGGAATGCCTCGACATGATGAAACGCATCATGCGTACCGATGCCATCAGCCTGGGCCTGTCCTCGGCCGCCAATATGGTGGCCATCGCCAAGCTCGCCCCGGAGTTACCGCCCGAAACGGTGGTGTTGACCATGGTCTACGACAATGCCGACAGCTACCTGCCCAGTTTCGAATAACCGGTTATCCAACCATCCAGAATGCGGGGGTGCCTCCATGGGCGGCTTTATCGACATGCAACATCTGCACGATGAATTGCTTACCCACCTCATCAAGACCCTGACGCCCACGCAGATGAAGCAGCTGGAGCCGCACTTGGCGCCGTTGGTCCAGAGCGCCGCCCAGGCGGTGGCCGAGGACCTGATTGCCTACGCCTACCGCGACCCGGCGTCGCGCGGACGCGGCGAGTTGATCCTGGAATCCTATGCCTCGTTCAAGGCGGTGCTGTTCTACCGGCTGGCGCACCGGGTGTGGCATTTTCCCGACCAGACCAACGGGATGTTTTCGCGCATTGCCCTCAAGCTCAGCAACCAGGGCAAGATCCTCTCCGGCGCGGAGATTCACCCGGCAGCGCGCATCGGTCGGCGCTTTGTGCTCGACCATGGCTACGGCACGGTGATCGGTGAAACCTGCGAGATCGGCAACGACTGCTACATCCTCTGCGGCGTGACCCTCGGCGCTCGCGGCATCGCCAACAACCCCGACGGCAAGCGCCACCCGCGCCTGGGCAACAACGTCGAAATCGGCTCCGGCGCCCGCGTGCTGGGCTACGTGCAGATCGGCGACAACGTGTTCATCAGCCCAGCGTGCGTGATCACCCAGGACGTACCGGCGGGGACCAAGGTCAAGGTGGTCAACCAGATCCAATTGCAAAAGAACGACGAATCGGAGCACAGCAGCTACCTCGGCGCCTTCGCTCTCGATGAGCGCCTGCACGTGGTCGGCGAGATCAACGCCAACCACAAGGTCACGGTGCTGGACGCCGACTTTCACCCGTTGCAGGGGCTGATGCTCGAACCCACGGTGAAAGAACGCCATCACCTGCAATTTCGCCTGCGCCACATCGAAATGGGCGACCGCCTGCCACGCCTGCCGCTGAACCTGAAAGTCTGCGGGCCGGAATTTGAAATCACCCTGCTTTCCCCCCCTGGCTTGAGCGCAATGGTGCGTCACCTGCTGCAAGCCAGCCCATTGATTGTCGGAGGTTGAACATGTCTGTGCACACCATGGAAACCCTGGCGCTGTTTGACAGCGCGCCCTACCAGAACGCCTTCAGCGCCCGGGTGATTGCCGTCAGCGAACACGGCATCGCCCTGGAGCACACGCTGTTCTACCCTACCGGCGGCGGGCAACCCGGCGACAGCGGCCACTTCACCCTGGACGACGGCACGCGCGTGGACATCCTCGGCACGGTGCGCGACCCGGTGCAGCGCTCGATCATCTGGCACCAGGTGGAACACTGTCCCGAGCAGTTGAGCGCCGGGGCCCAGGTGGATGCCAGCCTCGATTGGGAACGGCGCTACCAGCACATGAAAATGCACACCTGCCTGCACCTGCTGTGTTCGCTCATCGACGCCCCGGTCACCGGCTGCAGCATCAGCGCCGACAAAGGGCGACTGGATTTCGACCTGCCGGAAATGACCCTGGACAAAGACAGCATCACCCGCGATATCAACGCGCTGATCGAACAGGCTCATCAGGTGAAAACCCTGTCGATGCCCGCGTCGGAGTACGCAACCCTGCTGCAGATCACCCGCACCCAAGCGGTAGCTCCGCCCGTGATCCAGGGCTCGGTGCGCGTAATTGAAATTGCCGGAATCGATATCCAGCCATGCGGCGGCACCCATGTGATCAACACCGAAGAAATCGGCCGGGTGTTTTGCGAGAAGATCGAGAAGAAGAGCAAGCATAACCGTCGGGTTATTTTGCGCTTTGAATGAATGTTCAGCAGAACGGGGTCGATGCAGGTGCGGGCTTACCGCCCCACATTGACCCGTTTTTCTATCGCTGAACTTAACCCTTCAGCGCTTTGATCTGGTTATTCAGCTGCTCGATTTGCTTCTGCAGTTCGGAAATCACCTTGGAAAATTCAGCCATCATCTGGTCGATGCGTGTGCGAAGTTGCTCATTGTCGCGTGCGAGATCCTCGAGGGTACGAGGCGCCTGGTTTGATTCATCGGACCGGGCCGACGGGTTGCTTTCGTTGGACTGCGCCGCGCCTTGCTTGCCTTGGCCCGAAGAAGCCCCCTGATTGGCCTGACCCTGACCCTGACCCTGCGCCGCACCTTGCTTGCCTTGACCGGAAGAAGCACCCTGATTGGCCTGCCCCTGCCCCTGACCCTGCGCCGCGCCTTGCTTGCCTTGACCGGAAGAAGCACCCTGATTGGCCTGACCCTGACCCTGACCCTGACCCTGACCCTGCGCCGCGCCTTGCTTGCCTTGACCGGAAGAAGCACCCTGATTGGCCTGACCCTGACCCTGACCCTGCCCCTGCCCCTGCCCCTGCGCTGCGGGAGGCATCCGGGTCTGGGGAGTATCCGCGCCCAACCTCTTACTCAAATCACCGATCTGGTCTTGAAGCCCTTTAACGACCGAATTGAAACCGGACTCCAACTTATTGAGCCTATCGCCCAGTTGCTTATTTTCGGCAGTCAAGCGCTCAAGGGAGGGAGGAGCATCCCGCCCGGCCCCTTGTGTATTGTCCATACGGCCGCGCGCTTCAGGCGACGTGCCGTTCTGCTTCGCCGCAGGATCACCACGAGTACTGGGGTTCGACGGTGCCGCCTCTTTTCCAGACGCTGCCTTCACCTTGGGGTGCTGCGCAAGCTGGTTCACTTGCTCCTGAAGCTTCATGATTTGCGGCGTTAACTTGGCGACCATCTGATCATATTTTTCGGCCAACTGTTTGTTCTGGCCAGAGAGGTGTTCCAGATGAGCGGGTACCGCGTTTTTTGCCGCAGACGACGCCTTGGCCAGAGGACTGTCAGGTACTCTGAGGCTCTCGTCGGCGCGACGGAGCCTGGCGTTCGGCGACATGTCATAGCCGACGGTGTTGGGCATTGGCGGGCGATTGTTTACGCTATTCATAAAATGGCCTTTTCAGATTCAGGTGTTTGATCCACAAGCATCGCTTGCCAGATGACCCGCGCCTGCAGGGCATCTGACACCTGATTGGCTTCTATCTGAAAACGGTTCCGAAGATGTAGGACGCATCAATCGCAAAGTATGTCTGTGTCAAAACCTGCCCTTCGCGAGCGTGCGCAACCACGGCGCGTTCATATCACCCATAAATCCACAAAGCGATTCACCGGCGTGGCTTCAAGCCGCGCCTGATCCTTGCACAACGCAAAAATCTCGGCACTGCGCTGGGCCGTAAAGCGCGTCGCCAGGTTGGCCTTGAACTTGTCTTCCAGCAACGGAATACCGTCCACCCGGCGCCGACGATGCCCAATCGGGTACTCCACCGCGACCTGCTCGGTGTGGGTGCCATCGTTGAAGAACACCTGCACCGCGTTGGCGATGGAACGTTTGTCCGCCTCCAGGTATTCGCGGCTGTAGCGGGGCTCTTCGACGATCACCATCTTTTCGCGCAGCTCGTCGATGATCGGGTGCGCAGCGTGGAACTCATCTTCGTACTGCTCGGCCACCAGCGTGCCGAAGGCCAGCGGCACGGCGGTCATGTATTGCAGGCAGTGATCGCGGTCGGCCGCATTGGCCAATGGGCCGACCTTGGAAATGATCCGAATCGCCGACTCATGGGTAGTGATCACAATGCGTTCGATGTCGTGCAGGCGATCCACAACCTGCGGGTGCAAGGTCACCGCAGCTTCGCAGGCGGTTTGCGCGTGGAACTCGGCGGGAAAGCTGATCTTGAACAGCACGTTTTCCATCACATAGGTGCCGTAGGGTTGGGACAGGCTGAAGGTGCGCTTGTCTTCGGGCTTGAGCGCCAGGTCCTTGTTGGTGTGGCTGAACAGCACGTCGTAGAAGCCCCATTGCGGCGCGCTCAACACCCCGGGGATGCCCATCTCGCCGCGCAGCGCGATGTCTGCCAACCGCACACCGCGACTGGAAGCATCACCCGCCGCCCAGGATTTGCGCGAACCGGCATTCGGCGCGTGCCGATAGGTACGCAATGCCTGACCGTCGACAAAGGCGTGGGACAGCGCCGACAGCAGTTGCTCGCGGTTGGCGCCCATCAGCTTGGCGGTGACCGCCGTCGAGGCGACTTTCACCAGCAGCACATGGTCAAGACCGACACGGTTGAAGGCGTTTTCCAGGGCAATCACACCCTGGATCTCGTGGGCCATGATCATCGCTTCCAGCACTGCGCGCACGGTCAGCGGCGCGTCGCCATTGGCCACGCGTCGTTGCGAGAGGTGATCGGCCACGGCGAGGATGCCGCCGAGGTTATCCGAGGGGTGGCCCCATTCGGCGGCGAGCCAGGTGTCGTTGTAGTCGAGCCAGCGCACGATGCAGCCGATGTCCCAGGCGGCCTTGACCGGGTCGAGCCGGAACGACGTGCCCGGCACCCGCGCGCCGAACGGCACCACCGTACCCTCGACCAGCGGCCCCAGGTGCTTGGTGCATTCCGGGAACCGCAGCGCCAGCAGGCCGCAACCGAGGGTATCCATCAGGCAGTTGCGCGCAGTGTCCAGCGCGGCTGGGGAGTCGATCCGGTAGTTGAGGACGTAGTCAGCGATGTCCTGCAAAACCTGGTCGTAGTCGGGGCGGGTGTTCTGGTCGACGTTGGCGCTCATGGCTGTTCTCCAAAGTGGGTGGGGGGGCAGTCCTCGGGCTCACGGTTACTGGAAGCAGATCTTCGATGCCTGCCTTGGAATAGAGATCCCTTGTGGGAGGGGTGTTGGGTTTTAGAAGGCGTCGCCTGGGACGCGTACAAAGCCTTCCATCAACACCCGCGCGCTACGGCTCATGATGGCCTTCTTCACCACCCAAAGCCTTCCATCAACACCCGCGCGCTACGGCTCATGATGGCCTTCTTCACCACCCATTCGCCGTTGACCTGGGTGGCTTCAGCGCCGACCCGCAAGGTGCCGGACGGATGCCCGAAGCGCACCGCGTTGCGTTCCACGCCGCCCGCCGTCAGCGATGTCCTGCAAAACCTGGTCGTAGTCGGGGCGGGTGTTCTGGTCGACGTTGGCGCTCATGGCTGTTCTCCAAAGTGGGTGGGGGGTCAGTCCTCGGGCTCACAGTTACTGGAAGCAGATCTTCGATGCCTGCCTTGGAATAGAGACCCCTTGTGGGAGGGGGCTTGCCCCCGATGACGGTGGGTCAGTCAATGAATGTGTCGACTGGTATACCGCTATCGGGGGCAAGCCCCCTCCCACATTGGATGTGTATCGAACCTTAGAACGCGTCGCCTGGGACGCGCACGAAGCCTTCCATCAACACCCGCGCGCTACGGCTCATGATGGCCTTCTTCACCACCCATTCGCCGTTGACCTGGGTGGCTTCAGCGCCGACCCGCAAGGTGCCGGACGGATGCCCGAAGCGCACCGCGTTGCGTTCCACGCCGCCCGCCGCGAGGTTGACCAAGGTCCCGGAAATCGCCGCCGCCGTGCCGATCGCCACCGCTGCGGTGCCCATCATCGCGTGGTGCAACTTGCCCATGGACAAGGCACGCACCAGCAGGTCGATATCGCCGGCCTTGATCGCCTTGCCGCTGGAAGCCACGTAGTCCGCAGGCGGTGCCACGAAGGCCACCTTCGGCGTGTGCTGACGCTGGGCGGCCTCGTCCAGATGCTTGATCAGGCCCATGCGCAACGCGCCATAGGCCCGCACCGTCTCGAACATCGCCAGGGCTTTCGGGTCGCCGTTGATCGCGCCTTGCAGCTCGGTACCGGTATAGCCCAGGTCTTGCGCGTTGATGAAGATCGTCGGGATACCCGCATTGATCAGCGTGGCCTTGAAGGTGCCGACGCCCGGCACCTCCAGGTCATCGATCAGGTTGCCGGTGGGGAACATCGAACCACCGCCGCCCTCTTCTTCAGCGGCCGGGTCCAGGAACTCCAACTGCACTTCGGCGGCCGGGAAGGTCACGCCGTCCAGTTCGAAGTCGCCGGTTTCCTGCACCGCGCCGTCGGTGATCGGTACGTGGGCGATGATGGTCTTGCCGATATTGGCCTGCCAGATCCGCACCACGGCCACGCCGTTGCGCGGCACGCGAGCCGGGTCGACCAGGCCCGCGCTGATGGCGAAGGAACCCACCGCCGCCGATAGGTTGCCGCAGTTGCCGCTCCAGTCGACGAACGGTTTGTCGATGGCGACCTGGCCGAACAGGTAGTCCACGTCATGCTCGGCGCGGCTGCTCTTGGCCAGGATCACGGTTTTGCTGGTGCTCGACGTGGCGCCGCCCATGCCGTCGATCTGCTTGTCGTAGGGATCGGGGCTGCCGATCACCCGCAACAGCAGGGCATCGCGCGCAGCACCCGGGACCTGCGCCGACTCAGGCAGGTCCTGGACGCTGAAAAACACACCCTTGCTGGTGCCGCCACGCATGTAGGTGGAGGGGATCTTGATTTGCGGTACGTGTGACATGGTTATCCTCTTCAGGCGGTCGCCGCCGATTCCAGGAAGTCCTGGGCAAAACGTTGCAACACGCCGCCCGCCTCGTAGATCGACACTTCTTCAGCGGTGTCCAGGCGGCAGGTCACCGGCACTTCGACACGTTCGCCATTCTTGCGGTTGATCACCAGGGTCAACTGCGCGCGCGGGGTGCGTTCGCCGACCACGTCATAGGTTTCGCTGCCGTCGATCTTCAACGTGTGACGGTCGGTGCCCGGCAGGAACTCCAGCGGCAACACGCCCATGCCCACCAGGTTGGTGCGGTGAATGCGTTCGAAACCTTCGGCGGCAATCGCTTCCACACCCGCCAGGCGCACGCCCTTGGCCGCCCAGTCGCGGGACGAACCCTGACCGTAGTCGGCGCCAGCGATGATGATCAGCGGCTGCTTGCGCTCCATGTAGGTTTCGATGGCTTCCCACATGCGTGTGACCTTGCCTTCCGGCTCGATGCGCGCCAGGGAACCCTGCTTGACCTTGCCGTTCTCGACGACCATTTCGTTGAACAGTTTCGGGTTGGCGAAGGTCGCGCGTTGCGCGGTCAGGTGGTCGCCGCGGTGGGTTGCATAGGAGTTGAAGTCGACTTCCGGCAGGCCCATTTTCGCCAGGTATTCGCCGGCGGCGCTGTCGAGCATGATCGCGTTGGACGGCGACAGGTGGTCGGTGGTGATGTTGTCCGGCAGCACTGCCAGCGGGCGCATACCCTTGAGCGGTCGCGCACCGGCCAGCGCACCTTCCCAGTACGGCGGACGGCGGATATAGGTGCTTTGCGGGCGCCACTCATACAGCGGCGCGACTTTCGGGCCGGTGTCTTCGTGGATCGCGAACATCGGGATATACACTTTGCGGAACTGCTCCGGCTTGACCGACGCCTTGACCACCGCGTCGATTTCTTCGTCGCTCGGCCAGATGTCTTTCAGGCGGATTTCCTTGCCGTTGGCGTCGAGGCCCAGCACGTCCTTCTCGATGTCGAAACGGATGGTGCCGGCAATCGCATAGGCCACCACCAGCGGCGGCGAAGCCAGGAACGCTTGCTTGGCATACGGGTGGATACGCCCGTCGAAGTTGCGGTTACCCGACAACACGGCGGTGGCGTACAAGTCGCGGTCAATGATCTCTTGCTGGATCACCGGGTCGAGCGCACCGGACATGCCGTTGCAGGTGGTGCAGGCGAAGGCCACCACGCCGAAACCGAGTTTTTCCAGTTCGTGCCCAAGGCCGGCTTCTTCGAGGTACATGGCCACGGTTTTCGAACCGGGCGCCAGGGACGACTTGACCCACGGCTTGCGGCTCAGCCCCAGCTTGTTGGCGTTGCGCGCCAGGAGGCCGGCGGCGATCACGTTGCGCGGGTTGCTGGTGTTGGTGCAACTGGTGATCGCGGCAATGATGACCGCACCGTCGGGCATTTGCCCCGGTACTTCTTCCCACTGGCCGGAGATGCCTTTGGCGGCGAGGTCGCTGGTGGCGACACGGGCGTGCGGGTTGCTCGGGCCGGCCATGTTGCGCACGACGCTGGACAGGTCGAAGGTCAGGCCGCGCTCGTATTTCGCGCCCTTGAGGTCGTCGGCCCACAGGCCGGTCTGGCGAGCGTACTGCTCGACCAGGGCGACTTGTGCGTCTTCACGGCCAGTGAGTTTCAGGTAGGCGATGGTCTGCGGGTCGATGTAGAACATCGCCGCGGTGGCGCCGTATTCCGGGGCCATGTTGGAGATGGTCGCGCGGTCGCCCAGGGTCAGTGCCGATGCACCTTCGCCGAAGAACTCGAGCCATGCGCCCACCACTTTCTGTTGACGCAGGAACTCGGTCAGCGCCAGCACCATGTCGGTGGCGGTGATACCGGGTTGCAGCTTGCCCGTCAGCTCCACGCCGACGCTTTCCGGCAGGCGCATCCACGAGGCGCGGCCGAGCATCACGCTCTCGGCTTCGAGGCCGCCGACGCCTATGGCGATCACGCCGAGGGCATCCACGTGCGGAGTGTGGCTGTCGGTGCCGACGCAGGTGTCGGGGAACGCCACGCCGTCACGCACCTGGATCACCGGAGACATTTTCTCCAGGTTGATCTGGTGCATGATGCCGTTGCCCGGCGGGATCACGTCGACGTTCTTGAAGGCTTTTTTGGTCCACTCGATAAAGTGGAAGCGGTCTTCATTGCGGCGGTCTTCGATGGCGCGGTTTTTCTCGAACGCGTCCGGGTCGAAACCACCGGCTTCGACGGCCAGGGAGTGGTCGACGATCAGTTGGGTCGGCACCACCGGGTTGACCTGGGCCGGGTCGCCGCCTTGCAGGGCGATGGCATCGCGCAGGCCGGCGAGGTCGACCAGGGCGGTCTGGCCGAGGATGTCATGGCACACCACCCGCGCCGGGAACCAAGGGAAGTCGAGGTCGCGCTTGCGCTCGATCAGTTGGCTCAGGGAAGCGTTGAGGGTGGCCGGGTCGCAACGACGCACCAGGTTTTCCGCGAGTACGCGGGAGGTGTAAGGCAAGGTGGCGTAGGCGCCGGGGGTGATTGCATCGACAGCCGCGCGGGCGTCGAAGTAATCGAGGCGGCTGCCGGGGAGCGATTTGCGAAATTCAGTGTTCATCGTCAGGACTCGGTCACGGTGATTACAAAAGGAACCCACTGATCCAGATTTGAAATGCGATTCAAATCTGGGAGGGGGCTTGCCCCCTCCCACCTTTTGACCTCATTTCAATCCTGGAATCGTCGGCCTTCAGCGACGTTCGATTGGCACGAACTTGCGCTGTTCGACGCCGATGTACTCAGCGCTTGGACGGATGATGCGGTTGTTGGCGCGCTGTTCGAACACATGCGCGGCCCAGCCGGTGAGGCGCGAGCACACGAAGATCGGGGTGAACAGCTTGGTCGGGATGCCCATGAAGTGGTACGCCGAGGCATGGTAGAAGTCGGCGTTGGGGAACAACTTCTTCTGCTCCCACATGACCTTGTCGATGGCTTCGGAGACCGGGAACAACACTTTGTCGTCCACTTCTTCGGCGAGCAGTTTCGACCAGCCCTTGATCACTTCATTACGCGGGTCGCTGTCTTTGTAGATCGCGTGACCGAAGCCCATGATCTTGTCCTTGCGCGCCAGCATGGCGAGGGTGCCGTCGACGGCGTCCTCGGCCGACAAGAAGCGCTCGATCATTTCCATCGCCGCTTCGTTGGCGCCGCCGTGCAGCGGGCCGCGCAGCGAACCGATGGCGGCGGTGATGCACGAATACAAGTCAGACAGGGTCGACGCACAGACACGCGCGGTAAAGGTCGACGCGTTGAATTCGTGCTCGGCGTACAGGATCAGCGACACGTTCATCACTTTGACGTGCAACTCGCTCGGCGCTTTGCCGTGCAGCAGGTGCAGGAAGTGACCGCCGATGGAAGGTTCGTCGGTCACACAGTCGATGCGTTTGCCGTCATGGCTGAAGCGGTACCAGTAGCACATGATCGCCGGGAAGGCAGCGAGCAGACGGTCGGTGACATCGCGCTGTATGCTGAAGTCCTGCTCCGGCTCGAGATTGCCGAGGAACGAGCAACCGGTACGCATCACGTCCATCGGGTGGGCGTCGGCCGGGATGCGCTCGAGCACTTCCTTGAGCGCCTGGGGCAGGTCACGCAGCTTGCTCAGCTTGGCGCTGTAGGCAGCCAGTTCGGTCTTGGTCGGCAATTCGCCGTACAGCAGCAGGTAGGCGACTTCTTCGAACTGCGCATCAGCGGCCAGTTCGCGCACGTCGTAGCCGCGATAGGTCAGGCCGGCACCGGCCTGGCCCACGGTGGACAGTGCGGTCTGCCCGGCCACCTGGCCACGCAGGCCAGCGCCGCTCAGTACTTTTGCTTCAGCCATGGTTACTCTCCAATTTTGTAGTTATCCGGGAGGCGCGTTCGTTACTTCTTGGCGGCGAACAGCGCGTCGAGCTTCTGCTCGAAGGTGTGGTAGTCGATGCGATCGTAAAGCTCCATGCGGGTTTGCATGGTGTCGATCACGTTCTGTTGGGTGCCGTCGCGACGGATCGCGGTGTAGACGTTTTCGGCGGCCTTGTTCATGGCGCGGAAGGCCGAGAGCGGGTACAGCACGATGGAAACATCGGCAGATTTCAGTTGATCGACGGTGTACAACGGGGTTGCACCGAACTCGGTAATGTTAGCCAGGATCGGCGCCTTTACCTTTGACGCGAACAGCTTGTACATGTCCAGCTCGGTGATGGCTTCCGGGAACACCATGTCGGCGCCGGCCTCGATGCAGGCGGCGGCGCGGTCCAGGGCGGATTCCAGGCCTTCGACGGCCAGCGCATCGGTACGCGCCATGATCACGAAGCTGTCATCGGTGCGCGCATCCACGGCGGCCTTGATGCGGTCGACCATTTCCTGCTGGGACACGATTTCTTTGTTCGGGCGATGACCGCAGCGCTTGGCGCCGACCTGGTCTTCGATATGGATGGCAGCGGCGCCGAACTTGATCATCGACTTGACGGTGCGTGCCACGTTGAACGCCGAGGAGCCGAAACCGGTGTCCACGTCCACCAGCAGCGGCAGGTCGCACACGTCGGTGATGCGGCGCACGTCGGTCAGCACGTCATCGAGGCCGGTGATGCCCAGGTCCGGCACGCCGAGGGAGCCCGCGGCCACCCCGCCACCCGACAGGTAGATCGCCTTGAAACCGGCGCGCTTGGCCAGCAGTGCGTGGTTGGCATTGATCGTGCCGACCACCTGCAATGGGTGTTCGCTGGCGACCGCGTCACGGAAACGCTGGCCTGGAGTGCGGTTGTTATTGGAACTCATGACTCACCTCGCTGAGTGGCTGTCTGGGGAGCACCGCCTGGGAAGTGGCGGGCGATATTGCGTTTGGAGGCGCCGATGTGACGACGCATCAACAACTCGGCCAGTTCACCGTCGCGATCGGCGATCGCGTCAAGAATACGGTGATGCTCGGCAAAGGCCTGGCGTGGACGATTGGGGGTCGCGGAGAACTGGATGCGGTACATACGCACCAACTGGTACAGCTCGCCGCAGAGCATTTGGGTCAAGGTGCGGTTGCCCGCGCCCTGGATGATCCGGTAATGAAAGTCGAAGTCGCCTTCCTGCTGGTAATAGCCGACACCCGCCTGGAACGCCGCATCCCGTTCGTGGGTATGCAGCACCTGGCGCAGTTCTTCGATCTCCGCATCGGTCATGCGCTCGGCGGCCAGGCGGCACGCCATGCCTTCGAGGGATTCGCGGATTTCATAGAGTTCGATCAGTTCCGCGTGGCTCAACGACACCACGCGAGCGCCCACATGGGGCACTCGCACCAGCAGGCGCTGGCCTTCGAGACGGTGGATCGCCTCACGCAACGGGCCGCGGCTGATGCCGTAGGTGCGCGCCAGTTCCGGCTCGGAGATCTTGCTGCCGGGGGCGATCTCGCCTTTGACGATAGCGGCCTGTATACGCCTAAAGACGTTCTCCGACATTGTCTGGGATTCTTCCGGGGAGACCACCGGAGCTTCCGATTGATCCAGCATATTGTCGACACCTTTAAAAGCAATGCCGCAAAAACTAGCCAATAAGCCCTACTTAGTCAAAGAATAAATCAACATTGTCGACAATCGTCTAATAACCGCCGTTGTAAGCAACAAGGACATGGCCGCCTGCCAGCGCTGGCGCCAAAAAAGCATCATGTTAGAATAGACGCCGCTTTTGCCTGACATCTCTTGATGAAACGGCGCACGAGGGAGCTTGCGCAGCAATGCCAGTCGCCTTGAATTGAACATCGCACTGCACCGCCTCAGGATTTATGAGACTCAAGCCCTTCCCCCGATTGTTTTGCCTACTGTTCATACCAGGACTTATGCCGGGGCTATGCGCTGCCGCCGAGAAGACCGTGTATGGCCTCAACGAATACGCCAAGCTGGCGGATATCGACCTGGAAGTGGCGGCCAAACTCGACACCGGCGCCAAGACCGCCTCGTTGAGCGCCCGCGATATCAAACGCTTCAAGCGCAACGGCGAATCCTGGGTACGCTTCTACCTGGCCATCGACACTGCCCATTCCCACCCCATCGAACGCCCACTGGCCCGCGTCAGCAAGATCAAGCGCCGCGCCGGTGACTACGACCCCGATGAGGACAAGAACTACACCGCCCGTCCGGTGATTGCCCTGGATATCTGCATGGGCAGCGCTTTACGCAGCATCGAAGTGAACTTGACTGACCGCAGCGCTTTCCAATACCCGCTGCTGATCGGCTCCGAAGCGCTGAAACGCTTTGATGCGCTGGTCGACCCCAGTCTTAAATATGCAGCGGGCAAACCTGCCTGCGCCGCCGACGCTCATACCGCCGAGTAAACCGAATGCGCTCTCTGACCCTGCACCTGAAAATCCTCATCACCCTCCTGGTGGTGCTGGGTATTTCGGTCACCGCCTACCAGATCTTCGTGCTGGGCATTCCCGTCACCGAGGACGCCACCGACGACTTGTGGAACATCGACGCCAAGGTCGAGTTCGTCGCCAACCCGAAAGACCCGGTGAAGATCCAGATGTTCGTGCCGCCCCTGAGCCGCGACTTCGTCAGCCTCAATGAGAGTTTCATCTCGAATAACTACGGGGTCAGCGTCAACCGCATCGATGGCAACCGCAAGGTCACCTGGTCGGCGCGCCGGGCCAAGGGCAAGCAGACCCTGTATTACCGCCTGGTGCTGACCAAGCGTTACAGCGGTGAAAAGGTCAAGATCAAGGGCCCGACCTTCCGCGACAGCATCGCCGTGGAAGGCCCGGAAAAAATCGCCGCCGAAGCCCTGCTCGCGCCGATCCGCCAGCACTCGGCCGATGTGGAAACCTTTATTACCGAAGCCATCAAGCGCACCAACAACCTCAACGACGACAACGTCAAGCTGCTGCTGGCGGGCGACCCGTCGACACCGCACAAGGCCAAGATCGTCGAACTGCTGCTGTCCATCGCCCACGTGCCGGTGGAAAAGGTCCACACCATCCGCCTCGTCGCCGACCAGCCGCAAACCCCGGAACTGTGGCTGCGCAGCTTCAATGGCAATGACTGGCTGTACTTCAACCCGGAAACCGGCGAACCAGGCCTGCCCGCCGACCGCCTGCTGTGGTGGACCGGCGATGAAAACCTGATCACCGTCGATGGCGGCAAGAAAGCCATGGTCACCTTCAGCCTGAACAACAGCGAAATGAACGCGATCCGCCTGGCCAAGCTGACCGACGAAAACACCGACGCCAACTTCCTCGAATACTCGCTGTATGGCCTGCCGCTGCAAACCCAGCAGACCTTCATGATCATGGTGATGATCCCGATCGGCGTGCTGGTGATCCTGATCCTGCGCAACCTGATCGGCCTGCAGACCCTGGGCACGTTTACCCCGGTGCTGATCGCCCTGGCGTTCCGCGAGACTCAGTTGGGCTTCGGGATTGTGCTGTTTACGATCATCACCGCGCTGGGCTTGTCGCTGCGCTCGTACCTGGAACACCTGAAGTTGCAGATGCTGCCGAGGCTGTCGGTGGTGCTGACCTTCGTGGTGGTGCTGATCGCGGCCATCAGCCTGTTCAGCCATAAACTGGGGTTGGAGCGCGGGCTGTCGGTGGCGCTGTTCCCGATGGTGATTCTGACCATGACCATCGAACGCCTGTCGATCACCTGGGAAGAACGCGGCGCCAGCCATGCGCTGAAAGTGGCGATCGGCACGCTGTTCGCGGCATCCCTGGCGCACCTGATCATGAGCGTGCCGGAGCTGGTCTACTTTGTGTTCACCTTCCCGGCGATCCTGCTGATCCTGGTGGGCTTCATGCTGGCCATGGGGCGTTATCGCGGCTACCGCCTGACCGAGCTGGTGCGCTTCAAGGCCTTCCTCAAGGCTGACTCGTAATGTTCGGCTTCTGGAAGACCTGGAAGGCCCTGGAAGCGCGGGGCATCATGGGCATCAACCGGCGTAATGCGGACTACGTGCTCAAGTACAACAAGCGCAGCCTGTACCCGATCGTGGATGACAAGATCATCACCAAGGAACGGGCGCTGGCGGCCGGCATCCATGTGCCGGAAATGTACGGGGTGATTTCCACCGAGAAGGAAATCGACAAGCTCGACGAGATCATCGGTGGACGCAACGACTTCGTGATCAAGCCGGCCCAGGGCGCCGGCGGTGACGGCATCCTCGTCATCGCCGACCGCTTTGAGGGGCGTTATCGCACGGTGTCCGGCAAGATCATCAGCCATGAGGAAATCGAGCATCAGATTTCCAGCATCCTCACCGGCCTGTACTCCCTGGGCGGCCACCGCGACCGCGCGCTGATCGAGTACCGCGTGGTGCCCGACCAGATTTTCAAGAGCATCAGCTACGAAGGCGTGCCGGATATCCGCATCATCGTGCTGATGGGCTACCCGGTGATGGCCATGCTGCGCTTGCCGACCCGCCAGTCCGGCGGCAAGGCCAACCTGCACCAGGGCGCGATCGGCGTGGGCGTCGACCTGGCCACCGGCCTGACCCTGCGCGGCACCTGGCTGAACAACATCATCACCAAACACCCTGACACCACTAACGCGGTGGATGGCGTGCAACTGCCCAACTGGGACGGTTTCATGAAACTCGCCGCCGGCTGCTATGAGCTGTGCGGGCTGGGCTACATCGGCGTGGACATGGTACTGGACCAGGAAAAAGGCCCACTGATCCTCGAACTGAATGCGCGGCCGGGGCTGAATATCCAGATCGCCAACGACTGCGGCCTGACCCTGCGCACCCATGCGGTCGAGGCACGACTGGAAACCCTGAAAGCTGCCGGCGTGACGGAAACGCCGGAAGAACGAGTGAAATTCGTGCAGGCCATGTTCGGGCACATCCCCGCCGTCGAAGGCTGAGCCGGCCTTCGATCTGTCTATCCCCGACATCCCCCCTAGGACCAAATCCTACGGGGGTCTACAATCCCCTCCCCCACGCCATCAGCTGATCCACCCCGCATGTCGACCTGTTCCGTACACCCACTGCCCTACCGGGCCAACCCCGCCGAGTATTTTGCGGCGATTCGCCATGCCCCTGGCGCGGTGCTATTGGACAGCGGCCGCCCGACCGCCGAGCGGGGCCGTTATGACCTGCTCAGCGCCTGGCCCGAAGCGACGCTGGCGGTGCAGTCTGACGAGAGCGGCAGCGAGTTCCTGCAACGCCTGCGGGAAAACCTTACACAGTTGGGTGAGGCGGCATTGCCGGCTGGCTACGAGTTACCGTTCGCCGGCGGCCTGATCGGTTACCTGAGCTACGATTTCGGCCGGCACCTGGAACATTTACCGCACCACGCGGTGGACGATCTGCACCTGCCGGACGCACGTTTTGGGCTGTATGCCTGGGCCCTGGTCAGCGATCACCAGGCGCAGACCAGCCAGTTGGTGTTTCACCCGACACTGGCCGATGGCGAGCGGCAGCGACTGATCAAGCTGTTCAGCCAGCCAGCCGCCGAGATAGCCGCCAACTTCAAGCTCCACGGCCCCATGGCCCCCGACATCAGCGCCCAGACCTACGCGCAGGCCATCGCCCGCATCCACGACTATATTCGCGCGGGCGACTGCTACCAGGTCAACTTCACCCAGCGCTTTCGCGCAGCGTGCAGCGGCGATCCGTGGGCGGCCTACTGCGCCTTGCGCGAAGCCTGCCCGACGCCATTCTCCGGGTTCCAGAGCCTGCCGGATGACGGCGCGGTACTGAGCCTGTCGCCGGAACGTTTCGTCAGGATCAGCCAGCGCCAGGTCGAAACCCGCCCGATCAAAGGCACCCGCCCGCGCGGCCTGACGCCTGAAGAAGACGCCGCCAACGCCGCCGAACTGCTGGCCAGCCCCAAGGATCGTGCCGAGAACCTGATGATCGTCGATCTGTTGCGCAACGACCTCGGGCGCACCTGCCGCACCGGCTCGGTGAAAGTGCCGGAGTTGTTCAGCCTGGAAAGCTACCCCAACGTGCATCACTTGGTCAGCAGCGTCACCGGCGAATTGGCCGACGACAAGGACGCCCTGGATCTGATCGCCGGCAGCTTCCCTGGTGGCTCCATCACCGGCGCACCGAAGATCCGCGCAATGCAGATCATCGACGAACTGGAGCCAACCCGCCGCGGTCTGTACTGCGGCTCGCTGGTGTACCTGGACGTGCGTGGCGAGATGGACAGCTCCATCGCCATCCGCAGCCTGCTGGTCAAGGACGGCCAGGTGTGCTGCTGGGGCGGCGGCGGGATCGTCGCCGATTCGCAATGGCAGGCGGAATATCAGGAGTCGCTGACCAAGGTGCGGGTGTTGTTACAAACGCTGGAAAGCCTCTAGCGCAGCGCCCTTCCTGGCTTCGGGACGTAGCGCCCGAGCGCAGAAAAAACCTGAATCAGAAGCGCTGTGGACGGCGTACCAGCTGGAGGATAGCGTCCGGTTTCGACCGTCCACCCGCCATCTGTGAAGGATCACATGAAGCGATTGCTTACTCGTCAGAAAATATTTCCAAGATTGCATCTGCACTTGCCTGAGCCTAATATCTCCCAAATTGGGAGGTCCGACTCATGCGGATAATCGCGTTCTCGACCTTACGTCTCTTCTGGGAGAGCCACCCAGCTTGTATCGACGCCAAAACACCGCTGGTCGAGTTGTATCGCCATATGGAGAAGGCTGCATACCCAACGCCGCAAGCGCTCAAGGCGGAGCTCGGAACCGCGAGCATCCTCAAAGGCAGCAGGGTTGTATTCAACGTGGGCGGCAACCGGTATCGAGTGATCATGGCGATCAATTATCAGCGTCAGCTTGGGTTCATACGTTTCGTGGGAACCCACGCACAGTACGATCAGATCAACGCGGAGACCGTGTGATGAACATCAAACCCATACATTCCCAAGAAGACCTCACCGCCGCGCTCGCACGCGTCGAACAGATATGGGAAGCGCCAATCGGCTCGCCTGAGGGCGATGAGCTGGAAATTCTTGCGGTCCTCATTGAAAAGTATGAGGCCGAACATTATCCGATGCCGCCGTCGGACCCGGTGGAAGCCATCCGCTTTCGCATGGAGCAACTCGGCATGACGGCGCGCGACCTGGAGGCCTTCATCGGCACCAGCGGCCGGGTGTCCGAAGTGCTCAACCGCAAGCGCAAGCTGAGCCTGTCGATGATCAAGCGCCTGCATGAAGGCTTGAGCATCCCGTATGAGCGGTTGCTGGCAGGGGCTTAAGATCTCAGGCGGCTGTAGGCCCGCGCCCACATTCGACCGCGCTTCCAGAGGATAAACGCGGTCGAATGTGGGAGCGGGCTTGCTCGCGATAGGGCCGTCAGCTGCGCGGAACGACTTACAGGCTCAACGGCCGGTTCGAAGCCTTGATGAACTCGTTCTTCAGCTCTTCAAACGTATGCACCGCCGGGAACTGCGGGAACTCGCGGATCACATTCTCCGGCGCATGGAACAGAATCCCGCGGTCGGCCTCGCCCAGCATGCTGGTGTCGTTGTACGAATCGCCGGCAGCGATCACGCGGTAGTACAGGCTCTTGAACGACAGTACCGACTGGCGCTTGGGGTCTTTCTGGCGCAGTTGGTAACTGACCACGCGGTCGGTTTCGTCAGTGATCAGGCGGTGGCACAACAGGGTCGGGAACCCCAGCTGGCGCATCAGCGGCTGGGAGAATTCGTAGAAGGTGTCCGACAGAATCACCACCTGGAAGCGCTCGCGCAGCCAGTTGACGAACTCGATGGCACCGTCCAGCGGCTTGAGGGTAGCGATCACTTCCTGGATATCGGCGAGCTTGAGCCCGTGTTCGTCGAGGATGCGCAGGCGTTGCTTCATCAGCACGTCGTAGTCGGGAATGTCCCGGGTGGTCGCCCGCAGGGATTCAATACCGGTTTTTTCGGCGAAGGCGATCCAGATTTCCGGAACCAATACCCCTTCCAGGTCGAGACAGGCAATTTCCACGAGACACTCCTATTTGTATTGTTCAAGTCGAGCGAGCAAAAAGACTGCCGAACTCTAGCGATTCAAGGCGGCGGCCGCAACGCAGGGCGGATTTTGATACCATCACTCTCCTATAGAGCGCTCAGCGCCACTGACCTGTAGGAACCGTCCTGATGAACCAAGCCTTCGATGTCGTTGAACTCGCCACGACCTATGCCAACAAATCTGCCCAGGACATTCTCAAGCTGGCGTTCAGCCAGTTCGGCGATGACCTGTGGATTTCCTTCAGCGGTGCAGAGGATGTGGTGCTGGTGGACATGGCCTGGAAGCTGAACAAGAACGTCAAGGTGTTCAGCCTCGACACCGGCCGCCTGCACCCGGAGACCTACCGTTTCATCGAACAGGTGCGCGAGTTCTACAAGATCGACATCGAGCTGATCTCGCCGGACCAGAGCAAACTGGAACCCTTCGTCAAAGAGAAAGGCTTGTTCAGCTTCTACAAAGACGGCCATGGCGAATGCTGCGGTGTGCGCAAGATCGAGCCGCTGCGCCGCAAGCTCTCCGGCGTGCGCGCCTGGGCTACCGGCCAGCGCCGCGATCAGAGCCCCGGCACCCGCAGCCAAGTGGCGGCGCTGGAAATCGACACGGCCTTCTCCACCCCGGAACGCACCCTGTACAAGTTCAACCCACTGGCGCAGATGACCAGTGAAGAGATCTGGAGTTACATCCGCATGCTGGAGCTGCCGTACAACAGCCTGCACGAGCGCGGTTTTATCAGCATCGGCTGCGAGCCCTGCACCCGCCCGGTGTTGCCAAACCAACACGAGCGCGAAGGCCGCTGGTGGTGGGAAGAAGCCACGCAGAAGGAATGCGGGCTGCATGCCGGGAATCTCATCAGCAAGGCCTAAGCGCTGACGCAGTCAACCATGTGGGAGGGGGAGCAAGCCCCCTCCCACATTTGTTTTGTGCCGAGCGTAAAAATGTACACACAAATGTAACCATCGGTGCCATTTATGTGTGCAATCCACCGACCTTCGCACCAAAACGTAACATCTCCTCTCTGCCGCTGTTTATTCTCTAAACAGAGGTTCTGCCCCGTCAAAAATAAATACCTGTTCAAACGGTCAATTTATATCGCTTTGAATTCAGTCAGTTATTTATAGAACCTATAAAAACGAAATTAACCAAGGTTTTCATAGATCGAAAACTGGCACGTATGTGGCTTAAGGTGAAGTACGCTTTGTATACAATAAATACAAAACATACATACACTTTCCCGCTGCGGCTTTGCTGCAGCAGTGCTGGAGCCTGCCGGAATGCGTACACGCCTCTCGAACACCCTCGCACTGGATCTGCCCTCCTCCGCCCTCAACCCCGAGGCCGCGAGCCCCGGCCCGCTGGTACTCAGCCCGCGCCTGCACAACCGGGACCTGGCGCCGACCAAGGTCGAAGGCCGACGCTGGGGGCGCTACAGCATCTTTGCGTTATGGACCAACGACGTACACAACATCGCCAATTACTCGTTCGCCATTGGCTTATATGCGCTGGGCCTGGGTGGCTGGCAGATTCTGTTATCCCTGGGGATCGGCGCGGCGCTGGTGTACTTCTTCATGAACTTGTCGGGTTATATGGGGCAGAAGACCGGGGTGCCGTTTCCGGTGATCAGCCGCATCAGCTTCGGCATTCACGGCGCCCAGATTCCGGCCTTGATCCGTGCGGTCATTGCGATTACCTGGTTTGGTATCCAGACCTACCTGGCCTCGGTGGTGTTCCGAGTATTGCTGACGGCGATTCATCCGGGGTTTGCCGACTATGACCACAACTCGATCCTGGGCCTGTCGAGCCTGGGCTGGGCGTGCTTTGTGACGATCTGGTTCGTGCAACTGGTGATCCTGGCCTACGGCATGGAAACCGTGCGTCGCTACGAAGGCTTCGCCGGGCCGGTGATTTTGCTGACCGTCGCTTCGCTGGCCGGTTGGATGTACTTCCAGGCCGACGGCCACATCGCCTGGTCGATCCGCGAGCCGCTCACCGGTGGCGAGATGTGGCGCAATATCTTTGCCGGCGGCGCGCTGTGGCTGGCGATCTACGGTACGTTGATCCTCAACTTCTGCGACTTCGCACGCTCTTCGCCGTGCCGCAAGACCATCCAGGTCGGCAACTTCTGGGGCCTGCCGGTGAACATCCTGGTGTTCGCCGCCATCACCGTGTTGCTCTGCGGCGGGCAGTTCCAGCTCAATGGCCGGGTGATCGAAAGCCCGACCGAGATCATCGCGGCGATCCCCAATACGTTCTTCCTGGTACTCGGCTGCCTGGCGTTCCTGATCGTCACCGTGGCGGTGAACATCATGGCCAACTTCGTCGCCCCGGCCTTTGTGCTGAGCAACCTGGCGCCCAAGTACCTGAACTTCCGCCGCGCCGGGTTGATCAGCGCGGCCGTGGCGGTGCTGATCCTGCCGTGGAACCTCTACAACAGCCCGCTGGTGATCGTGTATTTCCTTTCCGGCCTGGGCGCGCTGCTCGGGCCGTTGTACGGAGTGATCATGGTCGATTACTGGCTGATCCGTAAAAGCCAGGTCGATGTGCCGCAACTGTACAGCGAAGACCCGAATGGCGTTTATTACTACAGCCGTGGCGTGAACATGCGCGCGGTGGCGGCATTTATTCCTGCGGCGGTGATCGCCATCCTGCTGGCGCTGTTGCCGGGGTTTGCCAGTGTCTCGCCGTTTTCCTGGTTGTTTGGCGCCGGTATTGCAGGGCTGTTGTACCGGCTGATCGCCAAGCGCCAAGCGTTCTACGCTGATGTCAGCGGTGAAAGCATTGCAGTCGATAACGTCAGTCATTAAAAAGGACATTCCATGCGTATCCTCGTGGTCAACGTCAACACCACCGAATCCATCACCCAGACCATCGCCGAGCAAGCGCGGTCCGTGGCCTCGCCGGGCACCGAGATTGTCGGGCTCACGCCGTACTTCGGCGCCGAATCGGTGGAAGGCAATTTTGAGAGCTACCTGGCGGCCATCGCGGTGATGGACCGCGTGATGGCCTACGACCAGCCGTTCGATGCGGTGATCCAGGCCGGGTATGGCGAACATGGGCGCGAAGGCCTACAGGAATTGTTGAATGTGCCGGTAGTGGACATCACCGAAGCGGCAGCCACCACCGCGATGTTCCTCGGCCACGCCTACTCGGTGGTGACCACCCTGGACCGCACCGTACCGCTGATCGAGGACCGCCTGAAACTCGCCGGCCTGTATCAACGCTGCGCCTCGGTGCGGGCCAGCGGCATGGCGGTGCTGGAGCTGGAAGAACACCCGCTGGCGGCCATGGAGGCCATCGTGCGGCAGGCGGAACTGGCGATCCGCGAGGACAAGGCCGAGGTGATCTGCCTGGGATGCGGCGGCATGGCCGGGCTGGACGAACGCATTCGCCAGCGCACCGGGGTGCCGGTGGTGGACGGGGTAACGGCGGCGGTGACGATTGCCGAAGGGTTGGTGCGATTGGGGTTGTCGACGTCGAAGGTCAGGACCTACGCCACCCCGCGGCCGAAGACTGTCATCGGCTGGCCGCGCAGCCGATAGAACAGGTCGCGGCGATCAAATCGCGCTGAAGCGCTGCGCCAGTCCCGCGATTAAAAACTGCTCGAGGATGAAGTCGACAAACGCCCGGGTCTTGCCGGGCAGCAGTTTGTGTTCGGCGTAGTAGAGGGAGATGTTGCCGTCGTCGACGTACCAGTCGGGCAGCACCCGCACCACCGCGCCACTGTCGAGGAACGGCACTGCCATCGGCATGCTCACCAGCGCAATGCCCATCCCCTGGGCACTCGCGCAACAGGCGGCCTCCGAGTCGCTCAGGGTCATGCGCGGCTTGAGCGCCAATGGACGCTGTTCGCGCTCGCGGCTGGTCAGTTGCCAGGAGCGCACGCGGCCGGTTTGCGGGGAGCGGATCAGGATGCCCAGGCAGCGCGCCAAATCCTCGGGCGCCAGTACCGGCGGGCGTTGCGCCAGGTAATCCGCTGACGCCACCAACACCCGGTGCGCGGGCGTCAGCTTGCGTGCAACCACGCCCTGGGGCAGCTCAAAACCACCGCCGATGGCCGCATCGAAGCCCTGGCCAATCAGGTCGACCTGGCGGTTGTCAAAATGCCAATCCGGGCTGATATCCGGAAAACGCCGGACGAATTCCCCCAGCAACGGCATGACATAACGATTACCGAACACCGTGCCCATGCTGACCTTGAGCGTCCCCACCGGCCGCCCCTCGGCGCTGGCCAGGTTGGCCACGGCGTTCTGAATGGTGATGAGGCTGTCGCTGACTTCGGCGAGGAACCGCTTGCCGGCTTCGGTCAGGGTCAGGCGCCGGGTGCTGCGCTGGAACAGCCGCACCCCCAGGCGCGCTTCCAGCTTGGCGACACTTTTGCCCACCGCCGCCGGGGTCAGGCTCAAGCGCCGGGCCGCTTCGGCAAAGCTGCCGCCTTCGGCGCTGCGCACAAAGCATTCGATACTGCCGAAGCTCTCCATATCCGCCCACTCTAAACTTTTGGTTTACACAGACTATAGCAATCCGGGTCTACCGACAGCGGCGGGTGAGGTCGATACTCGGCTGCATCCACAAGGCATCCCGCCTTGAACAGTGAGGAGATCAACATGACTACCCAGAACCTCAGCGGCAAAGTCGCCTTGATTCAAGGCGGTTCACGCGGCATCGGCGCCGCCATCGTCAAGCGTCTTGCGGCGCAAGGTGCGGCCGTCGCCTTTACCTACGTCAGTTCCGCCGCCAAGGCCGCAGAACTGCAGAACAGCGTGATCAGCGCCGGCGGCAAAGCCCTGGCGATTCAGGCCGACAGCGCCGATGCCACGGCGATTCGCAACGCGGTCAACGCCACGG
Organism: Pseudomonas sp. Pse79; assembly: GCF_024519615.1. NCBI lineage: Bacteria > Pseudomonadati > Pseudomonadota > Gammaproteobacteria > Pseudomonadales > Pseudomonadaceae > Pseudomonas > Pseudomonas sp. Pse79. The sequence goes on along the minus strand of NZ_JALJRR010000006.1, from coordinate 35,305 downwards.
TCCAAGCCTTTGGGCGCCTGGATATCCTGGTGAACAACGCCGGCGTGCTGGCCATCGCGCCGCTGGAAGACTTCAAACTGGAGGACTTCGACCAGACCCTGGCAATCAACGTGCGCAGCGTATTCATCGCCACTCAGGAAGCGGCCAAGCACATGGGCGAAGGCGGCCGCGTGATCAACATCGGCAGCACCAACGCCGAACGCATGCCCTTTGGCGGCGGCGGGCCGTATGCGATGAGCAAGGCGGCGCTGGTCGGCCTGACCAAGGGCCTGGCGCGGGACCTGGGGCCACGTGGCATCACCATTAACAACGTGCAGCCAGGGCCGGTGGACACCGACATGAACCCGGCGAACAGTGAGTTCGCCGAGAGCCTGATCGGGTTGATGGCGGTGGGCCGTTATGGCCATGTCGAGGAGATCGCCAGCTTTGTGGCCTACCTGGCCGGGCCGGAAGCGGGTTACATCACTGGGGCCAGCCTGACCATCGACGGTGGCTTCAGCGCATAACCGCCTGTAGGCGCCGGGTCAGGACATGGGCGGCAGGCCGTAGGCGGCGAGGTCGAAGTCCGCGAGTTTGCGGATGATCTGGTCGGCGTGGTGGTACTTGCTGTCGGCCATGGCTTCGTCGGGCACGGCGATGGCGGTCATCCGGGCCGCCTTTGCTGCGGTGACGCCGAACGGCGAGTCTTCAAACACCAGGCAATCTTGCGGCGCGATGCCCAGGCGCCGCGCGGCGGTGAGGAAGATGTCCGGCGCGGGTTTGGCGGCACCGACTTCCGGGTCGTCAGCCGTGACGATGGTGCCGAACAGGCCAAACCATTCGCGGTGCAGCGTGGTCTTGTGGCCAAAGGAGTTGCGCGACGAACTGGTGCCCACCGCAATCGGAATATTGTGCGCGTTCAGGTGCCGTACCAACGCTTCGGCGCCGGGCATGCCCAACGCCCTGGGGAAACGCTCGCTCATCAGCGGCTCACGGATTTCGAGGAACTCAGCCGCCGTGATCGGCAGGTCCAGCGCCTTGACCACGTAGTCGGCCAGGTCCTGGGCCCCGCGCCCGATGATGTGCTGTTTGATCCCCCAGTCATAGGTACGTCCGAAGCGTTCGGCGATGATCTGCGTCACTTCGGTGTAGATGCCTTCGGTATCCAGCAACAAGCCGTCCATATCGAAAATCACGGCCTTGATCGGACCGACTGCGCTACGCGGTGCATTCATCGTGACGAAACCCTGGAGGTAGGACTAAAAGGATTCAGCACAATAACGGCCACGCTTGTCGGCAGGCAACCTTTTAGGCTGTACACCTGATCAGGCCGGCGTGGGCAGGCAGCCCAGGCGGGTCAATGCGGCCTCCACCGCGTGCTCCAACGGCGTATGGGGTTCGTGGCCCAGGGCCGCAAGCAAGCGTTGGTTATCCATACGCAACGGGGTTTGCCACAGATAACGCATCTCCTGTATCTCGCGAAAGGTCACGACAAACGGCGCAGCCAACTTCAACAGCCACCAGGGAAATACGCCTACACGCGGTTGCAGGCCCGTCCTGCGTAACACTACGCGCTGGATCGCCTGGCTCATCTGCGTGCCATCACTGTCCACGTGCCCGGCCATATGAAAGCAGGCAAAGGCGTCGAGGGCGGCGCGGCGCTCAATCAACTCGAGCATGGTGCGCGCCACATCCGGCAGGTAGGCCCATTGGTGGGCGACGCCTGGCGCACCTGGGGCGCTGACCGCGCGCACCGGTTTACCGGGTTTGACCAGGCCTTGGGAGAACCAGTTGTTGGCCGCCCCGGCGCCGAAAAAATCTCCGGCACGCACGATCACTACACGAGCGCCCTCGCGGGAAGACTGAAGCAAGCGCTGCTCCAGTTGCACACGTATCGCGCCCTTGCGGGTCAGCGGGTGCTGGGGTGAGTCTTCGGAAAGCACCGGGAACGCATCCGGCCCGAAGTTGTAGAGCGTGCCGGGCAACACGATGGTCGCGCGCTCGGCGATGGCGGCAGCAATGGTGTTGTCGATCATCGGCAGCACCTGCTCGGCCCAATTGCGATAGCCCGGCGGGTTCACCCCATGGATGATCACCGCGCAGCCACGGGCGGCAGCGATGACGTCCTGGCGATTGAGCGCATCGCCTTTGAGCCAGGTATAGGCGGCATTCTGGCTACGGGCCTTGGCGACATCCCGGGTCAACGCACACACCTGCCAGCCCGCCACGCTCAACTGTCGCGCCACTTCGCCGCCGATACCGCCGGTTGCACCCAATACCAGTACCTTGCTCATCACCCGCTCCCACATTGGTTGGAGCGGTCATTCTGTTCGTAGCCTGGTTATAGAGGAATTGCCGAAGACCATCCAGACGCTATACATTTACGCATGACATTGAACATTGGCTGGGAGCTTTACCGATCGTTTCTTGGCGTACTCAAGGAAGGATCGCTGTCGGGGGCCGCACGGCAGCTCGGCATCACACAGCCCACCGTCGGTCGGCACATTGCCGCGCTGGAAACGGCCCTGGGCGTGGTGCTGTTCACTCGCTCCCCCACCGGCCTGCTGCCGACGGCAGTGGCTCACACCATGAGGGCCCACGCCGAGACCATGGAGCGCACGGCCGCCGCCCTGGAACGCAGCGCCTCCTCCCAGGGCGACGAAGTGCGCGGCGTGGTGCGTGTCTCCGCCAGTGAAGTGGTCGGCGTGGAAGTACTGCCGCCGATCATCACGCGGTTGCGCCAACAGCATCCTCAGCTCAAGGTCGAACTGGTCCTGACCAACCGCCTGAGCGACCTGCTGCAATTGGAAGCCGACATCGCCGTGCGGATGGTCCGCCCCAGCCAGGAGCAATTGCTGGCACAGCGCATCGGCCTGATCGAAGTCGGCCTGCATGCCCGCGACGATTACCTGCACCAGCACGGTACGCCGCAAGAGCTGAAAGACCTGACCGACCACGCGGTGATCGGCTACGACCGGGAAAACGCGTTTATCCGCAGCCTGGCCGTCAAAGGCTTCGAGCGCGGCACCTTCGCCCTCAGCAGCGACAGCGACCTGGCGCAACTGGCGCTGATCCGTGCCGGCGCCGGCATCGGCGGATGCCAGGTCAAGCTGGCCCAACAAGACACGCGCCTGCGTCGGGTACTGCCGGAGGCATTCGCGCTCAAACTCGACACCTGGGTCACCATGCACGAAGACCTGCGCAACAGCCCGCGCTGCCGGGCGACGTTTGATGCGCTGGTGGCGGGTTTGCAACGTTACGTACAGGATTGAGACAGCTTCGCTGAGGAACAATGAAAATCCCTCAATCCCTTCACAGCCGCCGCCATGACCGAAGCCTTCGAAGTCCCCAGCCCCCACGAAAAACACATCGAACACACCACCGAACATGCCCACGCGCGCGGCGACAATTTCGCCAGCCGCATTGCCGTGATGACCGCGCTGATGGCCACCCTTGGCGCCATGCTCAGCTACCAGGCCGGCTCCACCGAAAGCGAAGCGGCGATGGACAAGAACAACGCTGCCATTTTCAAGACCGAAGCCGCCAACCAGTGGAACTACTACCAGGCCAAATCCAGCCGGCAAAACCTGGCGGAACTGGCTACCCATATTCCCGGTGTGGACGCCGCGCATTACAAGGATGAGAGCGAGCGCTACAAGGGCCAGAAGGAAGACGTGCGCAAACAGGCCGAAAAGCTGGAGGCAACCTCACGGGAATGGGATCAGAAATCCGAAGAAGCCTTGCACCAGCATCACCGCTGGGCCCAGGCGATGACGGCGATTCAGATCGCGATTTCGTTGGCGGCGATCACGTTGTTGACGCGCAAGGAATGGTTGAAGCGCCTGTCGTATACCGCGGGCGGTGTGGCCTTGGTGCTGGGCGGCCTGGCGGGGCTGCATTTCTGATAATTTCGCTTGGGCGCCCAACACCCGTCGCTATATAGTAAACCGCATAACGCTAACCACCGTACAAGGAGATACCGGTGTCCGTACTACCCAAAGAAGCCGTGGGCGCAGCCTACAGTATCGAATCCATGCGTTACGCCCAGGCCATGACCTGGCAGGCCATCGAACAACTGGCCCAACGCATCCGCCCCGGCATGCTCGAATCCGAAGCGCGCGAGTTGGGCAAACACGTCCTCGCCGACCTCGACATGCAGCGCATCTGGCACCCGCTGCTGGTGCGCTTCGGCGCCAATACCCTCAAGGCCTTCAAGCAACACTCCGACGGCGACCCGGTACTGGGTGAAAACGATATTTTCTTCATCGACATGGGCGCCGTCTGGCAAGGTCACGAAGGCGACGCCGGCGCCACGTTCACCACCGGCACCGACCCGGACATGATCGCCTGCGCCAACGCGGCCAAAGCGCTGTTCGACCGCGTGCAAGCGCGCTGGAAAAACGACCAGGTCATCGGCCTCGAACTCTACCGCTACGCCGAGGCACAAGCCCAGGCCATGGGCTGGCAGTTGAACCTCGACATCAAGGGCCACCGCGTCAGCGACTTTCCCCACGCGATCCATCGTGGCGGCAACCTCGGCGACTTCGAGCACTACCCGAATGCAGGGTTGTGGATTCTGGAGATCCAGATCGCTCACCCGAGCAAGCCGTATGGCGCATTCTATGAAGACCTCCTCGCTTAATCGTTCAAAGGAACCAGAATGGAACGCTACGCCGAATTTCCCGAGCTGTTGTTTTCCTACGGCACCCTGCAGGACAAAGCCGTCCAACTCGCCAACTTCGGCCGAGAACTGGCAGGCCAGCACGACGCCATGTTGGGCTACTCGAAAAACTGGGTAGAAATTACCGACCCGCAAGTGCTGGCCACCAGTGGCAAGACCCACCACCCGATCGTCGCGCCGAGCACCGAACAAGGCGCCAGCGTTGAAGGCATGGTGTTTCAGATTAGCGAGCAGGAGTTGGCGGCGGCGGATGCGTATGAAGTGTCCGACTACAAGCGGGTCAGCGTGGCGCTGGCATCGGGCCTCACGGCTTGGGTGTATGTGCAAGCCTGAACGACGGGCGATTGATTTCAATCTGTTACAGGAGCGTTTAGAGTATCGCCCCCCGAGAATTGAATCTCGGGATTCAGTCCATGGAGTTACTCAGTGAAGTACGTCAGTAAAGTGGTTGCAGCAGCAGTTCTCGGTTTCACCCTCGCCGGCTGCACCGGCACCGCCATCAAATCCCCGCAATACGACAGCAGCCAATACACCGTGCTGGGTCACAGTGAAGCCAGCGCCACCGGCATCATGCTGTTCGGCGTTATCCCGATCGGCCAGAACAGCCGTTTCGTCCGCGCCCAGACTGCTGCCATCCAGGCAAAAGGTGGCGACGCGCTGATCAATACCGAAGTCCAGGAAAAATGGTTCTGGGCTTGGGTGCTGAGCGGTTACACCACCAAGATCTCCGGTGATGTGGTCAAGCTGAAAACTGCACACTAAGCCGGACGTTGCTCTATTTGCGCGGGATTTGACCTGAGCAAGCGACGTATCATGGGCCAACCTTTCGAGGATGGCCCATGAACCTCAGTATCCTTTACGCACTCGCCGCCGCCGCGCTGTTCGGCGCCAGCACCCCGCTCGCCAAAAGCCTCGGCCTGGGCCTCTCGCCCGTGCTGCTCGCAGGCCTGCTTTACCTCGGCAGCGGTGCCGGACTCGCCATCGTGCGCCTGATCCGCGATCGCGGCTGGACCCCCACCGGCTTGACCCCCTCCGAATGGCCCTGGCTGCTCGGCGCCATTGCGTTCGGCGGCATCCTCGGGCCCGTGGCCCTGATGTTCGGCCTGACCCGCACCTCGGGCGCCACCGCGTCGCTGATGCTCAACCTTGAATCGGTATTGACCGCGTTGATCGCCTGGCTCGTGTTCAGGGAAAACGCAGACCGTCGCATCGTCCTCGGGATGATTGCGATTGTGCTGGGTGGCGTGGCGTTGTCATGGCCCCAAGGCGGCGCCGACAGTCACGATTGGACCGGGCCGCTCGCCGTGGCGGTGGCCTGCCTGTGCTGGGGCATCGATAACAACCTGACACGTAAAGTGTCGGCCTCGGACGCATTGTTTATCGCCGGTGCCAAAGGCTTGATCGCGGGCGTGGTCAACTGCAGCCTGGCGCTGTATCTCGGCGCGCAGATCCCCGGCCTGGCGCAGCTCGCGCCGATCTTGCTGGTCGGGTTTCTCGGCTATGGCATCAGCCTGGTGCTGTTTGTGCTGGCCTTACGCGGGCTGGGCAGTGCGCGTACCGGCGCTTATTTCTCTACCGCGCCGTTCCTCGGCGCCGCGCTGGCTTTGCTGGTGCTGGGCGAGTCGGTGACCGGCGCGTTCTGGATTGCAGCAGCGCTGATGGCCGCCGGGGTGTGGCTGCACCTGACCGAGCGCCACGCCCATGCACATCAGCATGAGGCGACGGAACACGGGCATCGGCATGTCCACGATGAGCACCATCAACATGAACACCCGTTCGAGTGGGACCCGGCGATGCCGCACAGTCACCTGCATACCCATAGCCCGATCAAGCATAGCCATCCACATTTTCCGGATATTCATCATCGGCATCGGCATTAAAGGCTTGACCCGATAGCCACAGCCTCCCATCGAGCCTGCTCCGCTACCACCCGATTACGCCCGCTTTGCTTGGCCTGATACAAAAGCTGATCAGCCCTCTCCAGCACAGCGGATATCGAATCGCCACCGGGATGCCATAGCGCGACGCCCATCGAAACGGTGATGTGCCCGACCGTTTCGATGTTGGCGGCATCGATCGAGGCACGCAGTCGCTCGGCGACATCCGTTGCAACCTGAAGCGAACTATTGGGTAACAACAACACGAACTCCTCGCCACCGACCCGACAAGGCAGGTCGTTGGACCGTGAATTCTGCTGCATGAGCCTCGCAATGGCGCGCAGCGTTTCATCGCCCACGCCATGGCCAAACGTATCGTTCACGCGCTTGAAGTGATCGATGTCCATGGACACGACCGCGAACGCCTTGTAGGCATCCTGCCAACGCAACAGAACGTCCTGCATCGCCCGGCGATTGGCCAGCCCGGTCAACACATCGGTTTGCGCTTGCTGGTTGAGTTTGCCGATCTTTTCCTGCAGCAGGGTGGCACCGAGCAGCAGCGCTCTGCGAATCTGCCAGCTTTCGAAATAGCGCGTCGGGATTGCACTGATACGTTCGTAGCTGTCCGGTGAATCCAGCCGTTTGGCGCAATCGGCAAGCCTGGACAACGGCACCGAGATTCGCGCGCCCAGCCACCAGATCAACACGATTCCGAACAGCGCCAGCGGCGCGATGCCCTGCGCCACCTTGGCCATGGTGTGTCGCAGGATGGCTTGGATGTTATCGAGCGGCTGCTGCGAGATCACCCCCCAACCGCTGATGGGCACCCTGGCGAAACCGGCGAGCATTTGCACGCCATCGGCATCTATCGCCTGCAATGTTCCCCCGTCGCGACTGAGCGCCGCGTCGTCGATCAACCCCTTTCCAGCGACTGTCCCGATGTGCTCGGGATCGGAGTGATAGAGCACCCGGCGGGCGCTGTCGACAAGATAGACATGCGCCCCGTCCTTGCGCACATTGGTGTCCATCAGCGCCTGGAGCGTATTCCTCTGCTCAAGTCGGACACTGCCCCCGATCAGCCCCAGGTACTCTCCTTTCGCGTCGAATATGGGGTGGCTGACAAAGACCACCAGATTGCCAGCCATGGACTTGAACGCGTTGCTGATTATCGGCACGCGAAGGCTGAGAGGCTCGCGGTGTTGCAGCGTGCGCCCATCGAGGTGGAGGTTTTCGGGAGCCGAGGCAATGATTGTCCCCGTCGCATCGGCGATCAACACGGAGTTGAAACTGGCGTCTTGCCCAAACAGTCGCTGGGCTTCCTCCGTCAAATTCTGCTTATCGCCAAACGCTTTGCCAATGACGAACGAGCTGTATTTCAATTTATCGAGGTCGGAATTGAGTACCTGCTCCACACTCCGGGCGATCCGAGAGGCGTAGGCCTTGTTCACTTCCAGCGCATTCTCGATCAACTCCTGCTTCTGAATCGTGAACGTCACCCAAAAACTGTTGGCCAGGGTTGCGATTGCCGAAAGCATTACAAAGATAAGAATCAGAATACGAAGGTTGAGTTTCGGCTTCGGTCGGGTGGTCATATTACGCAGTCCGGATGGGCGGAAGAATTGCAAACGATTCGATGCAGGATGAATCGTCCTTGTTTTCGCAGGCACCTCTTCGACCATCGTTGACCGAAGCAGCCCGTTTAACCAGCCTGGAAGCCCACCTGCCAATTCTGAACGCGCCGAGCGGGCGTGTCCGAAGGCTGACGGAAAAAAACAGCGTCAGTCCCACATTGGGCCTATATGGCCTTTTTTTCAGCCGCAAGAAACCACAAACCCCCGACTTTCACTAGGAAAATCAGGGGTTTGTGTTTGCAGAATGTGGCGGTGAAGGAGAGATTCGAACTCTCGATACAATTTCTTGTATACACACTTTCCAGGCGTGCTCCTTAAGCCACTCGGACACTTCACCGTATCTCGTCAAACCAGTTCAGTCTGTCGAGGCGCGCTAATGTAGTCGAAAGACTTGCTGATGGCAAAGGTTTTTTTCAGAATTTTCATGCGGTTAGACCGGTATTCCGTGACGGGCCAGGCGAGGGCGATGATTCTGCCATTCTCAGGCATCGACGGCACGCGTCTGGGACGGTTGCTGCGCCCTGCCCCAGGCGGTTTACCGCCGGGTATAGAGGGAAAGCCTGACTGGCCAGTCAGTCACAGCGCTTTACCAGGCCGGGCGTGGTGAGTAACGTCTGCGCATGCACCTCTATAACAAGTCCTACAAGGAACCACGTCATGAGTGAGTTGATCTCCTACCACCTGGAAGACGGTATCGCGACCCTGACCTTGAGCAACGGCAAGGTGAATGCCATTTCTCCGGCGGTGGTCAGTGCATTTAATGAAGCGCTGGATCAGGCCGAGAAGGATCGGGCGGTGGTGATCATCACCGGAACGCCGGGGATTCTGTCGGGTGGCTATGATTTGAAAGTGATGACCGCCGGCCCTAAAGAAGCGATCGGCCTGGTGACGTCGGGCTCGACGCTGGCGCGGCGCCTGTTGGCGCATCCGTTCCCGGTGATCGTCGCGTGCCCTGGGCATGCGGTGGCCAAGGGCGCGTTCCTGCTGTTGTCGGCGGATTATCGGATCGGGGTCGAGGGCCCGTTCAGCATTGGCCTGAATGAAGTGGCGATCGGCATGACCATGCACCATGCGGGGATCGAATTGGCGCGCGATCGTCTGCGCAAGTCGGCGTTTCAGCGTTCGGTGATCAACGCCGAGATGTTCGACCCGCAAGGCGCATTGCAAGCCGGTTTCCTCGACAAGGTGGTGGCGCCAGAAGCGTTGCACACAGCGGCACTGGAAGCGGCGCGGCAGTTGAAGAAGCTCAATATGAACGCCCACAAGCAGACCAAATTGAAAGTGCGCAAAGCCCTGCTCGAAGCCTTGGATGAAGCAATCATCCAGGACCAGGGCCATATTTTGAGCTAAGCCGCCTGCATGTGCCGTATCAAAGCCCGACCTTGAGTCGGGCTTTTTCTTACAAAAACAACCGACTAATCCTTGGCCGCTCTAGTCTGCCCCTGCTGGCACTTATTGAAACATGTACTTAAACATCGCCTATCTCCTACCTCTATCGGGGCAATTGCCGAATACAGTGTACATCCGTACACTGCGCCACCTTTTGTCTCGATGGTGCCGTGTCGATGCTGTTTCTGTTGCGTATGTCGTTGATGGGCCTGCACTTTATCCTCGCCGGCGGCTTGGGCGTGTTGCTGGGGATCTGTCGGCCGTTCAACCCGGACAATAGCCGTCTGTGCGCGCGCCTGTATGCGCTGCCGGCGATGCGAATACTGGGGCTGCGCGTCAAGGCCGATGTCGATTCGCTGCGCAACAAGCCCGGCAGTTGTCTGATCATCGCCAACCACCAGTCCAACTATGACCTGTTTGTGCTGGGCACCGTGGTGCCGCACCGCACCGTGTGTATCGCCAAGAAAAGCCTGAAATGGGTGCCGTTGTTCGGCCAGCTGTTCTGGCTGGCGGGCAACGTGCTGATCGACCGCGGCAATGCGTACAAGGCACGCCGTGCGATGCTCACCACCACCCGGACGCTGCAGCATAAGGACACGTCGATCTGGGTCTTCCCGGAAGGCACGCGCAACCTAGGCAAGGGCCTGCTGCCGTTCAAAAAAGGCGCGTTCCACATGGCGATTGCCGCTGGCGTGCCCATCGTGCAGGTGTGCGTGAGCAATTACGTCACCCATATGCAACTCAATCGCTGGAACAGTGGCGATGTACGCATACGCTCGCTGCCGCCGATTCCTACCACCGGACTGACTGCGGATGACATCCCGGCGTTGATGCAAGCCTGCTACGCGCAGATGGATGAATGCATCAAGGCGATGGACCACGAACTGCAAAGTGCCATAACAATAGAACTCGCTTCCAGCTAAGCTGCCCAACATCTGTTCCCCTGATAAGAAGTGATCGGCACCATGGGTAGAGTTGTTGCGGCCGCTGTTTACAGCGCCGGAAAGAAAGTTACTGATATCACCCTCGACGAAGGCGCGGCCTGGGCCGCCAAACCCGGGCATTTTGTCTGGATCGGCCTGGAAGAGCCCGACGCCCGCGAGCTGGGCAACCTGCAACGCCAGTTCAACCTGCATGAACTGGCCATCGAAGACGCCCTGGAAAAACACAGCCGCCCCAAGCTGGAAACCTTCGGCGACGCGCTGTTTATCGTCACTTATTCTCCGGTGCGCGAGAACGGCAAGCTGGAGTTTATCGAAACCCATATCTTTGCCGGCAACGGCTACATCATCACGGCGCGCAACGGGCACTCGGCGTCCTACGGTTTTGTGCGCCAGCGCTGTGAGGCACGGCCATTGTTGCTGGAGCATGGGGAAGATTTCGTACTCTATGCGCTGCTGGATTTCGTCACCGAAAACTACCAGCCGGTCAGCGAGGCGATCCACGCCGAGATCGATGAACTGGAACGCAACGTGCTGTGCAGCTCACTCAATGAGCACGATATCCAGAACCTCCACGGCCTGCGCCGTGACGTACTGCGCCTGCGCCGCTACGTGGCACCGATGGTGGAGATCAGCGAAGAGCTGCAGAAGCTGAGTTTTCCATTCATCGACAAGAACATGCGCCCGTATTTTCGTGATGTACAAATCCACGTCACACGGCAGATGGAAGACCTGGCCACCCTGCGCGACATCGCCAGCCAGACCATCGAGATCGGTGTGTTGCTGGAGGCATCGCGCCAGAGCCTGGTGCAGCGCAAGTTCGCCGCGTGGGCGGCGATCCTGGCGTTCCCCACCGCGGTGGCGGGGATTTACGGGATGAACTTCCAGAACATGCCCGAGCTGCAATGGCATTACGGTTATTTTGGCGTGCTGGGGTTCATCGCCGTAGGGTGCAGCGGCTTGTGGATCAGCTTCAAGCGTTCGGGCTGGCTTTAACCTTGGCTTCAGGCTTGTGCGCGACGAAGCGCATCATCCACTCCGCCACGGTCACACCGTGGTGGTCGCGCTCGAGGCTAGCCACGCCATTCTTGTAGACCTTCTCGCCCAAGGTTGTCTGAAGAATCTCCAACAGCTCGCGGGAATAGTCGTGGATGAACTCGGGGTGCCCCTGGAAGCACAGCACCTGATCGCCGATGTGGTACGCCGCAAACGGGCAAAACTCGCTGGAAGCAATGACCGTGGCATTGTCCGGCAAGGTGGTCACCTGGTCCTGGTGGCTGATCAACAACGTCAGCTCCGGTACCTCAGGGCTCATCCACGGCGCCTTGGCATCGATTTTGTAATCGTGGATGCCCATGCCCCAGCCCTGGCCGGCGCGCTCGGTCTTGCCGCCTAGCAGCAACGCCAACAATTGGTGACCGAAACAGATGCCCAACAACTTGTCGCCGCGCTCATAGCGGTCGAGCAGGTAGGTTTTGAGCGTCTGAATCCAAGGGTCGGTGCCAAACGAATCGGCCTTGCTGCCGGTTACCAGATACGCGTCAAACACCTCATCATCCGACGGGTATTCACCCTGCACCACGTTGTACACGACAAACTCGGCCGGGATCGGCTGCTTGGAGAACAGGCGCTTGAACATCTGCCCGTAACCTTGGTACTGATCGATCAAGCCTGGACGCAGGATATCGGTTTCCAGGATGCAGACGCGTAGCGACATAAAAAATACCTGACACGGCGATGGGAATATTGAACACCTCCAGAGCCTGCCTTGAAATGTACCTGCAAAGCAAGCCCCGCATTGATCACCGAAATACTTCACCCTGTGCGGCTTTCTGCAGCAACAACGCCGGCGGCGAGAAGCGCTCGCCATACTGCTCGGCCAGGTAGCGCGCCCGTGCAATAAAGTCGTTCAAGCCGTACTGGTTGATAAATTGCAAAGCGCCACCACTCCACGCCGCAAAGCCGATACCGAAGATCGAGCCGACGTTGGCGTCCGCGGTGGACATCAACACGCCCTCCTCCACGCAGCGCACGGTTTCGATCGCCTGGATGAACAACAAACGGTCGCGCACGTCCTGCGCTGAAATGCGTTGGTCGGGGCGTTCGAAGCGGCTTTTCAGTTCCGGCCACAAATACTTCGGCCCACCTGCGGGGTACTCATAGAAACCGCCCCCCGCCGCCTTGCCCATGCGCTGGTATTCGTTGACCAACAGATCAATCACCTGCGTCGCCGGATGGGTTGGCACGGCTTTACCTTCAGCCTGCAGATCCTTGGCTGTCTGCTGTCGGATATGGCTCATCAGGCTAAGCGACACTTCGTCGGACACCGCCAGCGGCCCCACCGGCATACCGGCCTTGCGCGCTTCGGTCTCGATCATCGGCGCAGCCACGCCTTCGCCGAGCATGGCGATGCCTTCGTTGGTGAACGTGCCGAACACCCGCGAGGTGAAGAAGCCGCGACTGTCGTTGACCACAATCGGGGTTTTCTTGATTTGCAGGACGAAGTCGAAACCACGGGCCAGGGTTTCGTCCGAGGTCTGTGTACCCTTGATGATTTCCACCAGGGGCATCTTGTCCACCGGGCTGAAGAAATGCAGGCCGATGAACCTGGTCTGATCCGGCACCGCCGTGGCCAGGCCACTGATAGGCAAGGTGGACGTGTTGGAAGCGATCACCGCGTCCGGGCCGACCACGTTTTGCGCGGCCGCAGAGACTTTGGCCTTGAGCTCACGGTCTTCGAACACCGCTTCGATGATCAGGTCGCAGCCGGCCAGGTCGGCATCAGACTGCGTAGGATGGATACGCGCCAGGGTGGCTTCGCGCTGCTCGGCGGTCAATTGCCCACGGCTGACCTTCTTGTCCAACAGTGTGGCCGAGTGCGCCTTGCCTTTCTCGGCGGCTGCGAGGTTGATGTCCTTGAGCACCACTTCAACGCCTACACAGGCGCTGACATAAGCGATCCCCGCGCCCATCATCCCGGCACCGAGCACGCCGACCTTGCGCGTCAGGTAAGGCGCAAAACCCTCAGGGCGCGAACGCCCGGCGTTGATGTCATTGAGCTGGAACCAGAAGGTGCCGATCATGTTTTTCGCCACCTGCCCGGTGACCAACTCGGTGAAGTAGCGGGTTTCGATCAGGTGCGCGGTGTCGAAATCCACCTGGGCACCTTCCACCGCCGCGCAGAGAATTTTCTCCGGCGCCGGCAAGCAGCCATTGGTTTTGCTGCGCAGGATCGAGGGCGCGATGGCGAGCATCTGCGCGACTTTCGGGCTGGACGGCGTGCCTCCGGGGATCTGGTAAGCCTTGTTGTCCCAAGGCTGCGCGGCGTCGGGGTGGGCGAGAATCCAGGCACGGGCCTTGGCCAGCAGTTCGTCGCGATCCACTGCCAGCGCGTCGATCAAGCCCGCCTGCAGGGCCTGCCGTGGGCGGATCTTCTTACCTTCGAGCAAATACGGCAGGGCTTTTTCCAAGCCCAACAGGCGCACCATCCGCACCACACCACCGCCGCCCGGCAGCAGGCCCAGGGTGACTTCCGGCAGCCCCAGTTGTAGCGACTGGTCGTCCAGCGCGACCCGATAGTGACACGCCAGGCAAATCTCCCAGCCGCCGCCGAGGGCCGCGCCATTGATGGCGGCGACCACCGGTTTGCCAAGGGTTTCCAGGCTGCGCAGTTGCGCCTTCAGTACCCGCACACTGTCGGAAAATTCCTTGGCGTGGGCCTTGTCGACCTTGATCAGTTCATTGAGGTCGCCACCGGCAAAGAACGTCTTCTTCGCCGAGGTGATAACCACGCCGGCGATCCCGTCCTTTTCCGCTTGCAGCCGCGCCACGGTGGCCGCCATGGCCTCGCGGTACACAGCGTTCATGGTGTTGGCGCTCTGGCCGGGCATGTCGAGGGTCAGGACCACGATCTGGTCCTGGCCTTTTTCGTAACGAATGGCTTGGGTCATGACAATTCCTTGGGCTCAGCGGCGTTCGATAATGGTGGCGATGCCCATGCCACCGCCGACACACAAGGTGGCCAGGCCGTAGCGTTGTTGGCGCACTTCCAGTTCGTCGAGCAAGGTGCCGAGGATCGCGCAACCGGTAGCGCCCAGCGGGTGGCCCATGGCGATCGAGCCGCCGTTGACGTTGACCCGGGCGGCGTCGATGCCCATGTCTTTGATGAACTTGAGTACCACCGAGGCGAACGCCTCGTTGACCTCGAACAGGTCGATGTCTTCGACGCGCAGCCCGGCCTTGGCCAACGCCTTGCGCGTGGCTGGCGCCGGGCCGGTGAGCATGATGGTAGGGTCGGTGCTGGTGACCGCCGTGGCGACAATCCGCGCCCGCGCTTGCAGGCCCAGCTCGCGGCCCTTGGCCTCGGAGCCGATCAACATCAACGCGGCACCGTCGACGATACCGGAGCTGTTGCCGGGGGTGTGGACATGGTTGATCCGCTCGACATGGCTATAGACCCGCAGCGCGGTGGCGTCGAAGCCCATCTGCCCGATCATCTCAAAGCTGGGCTTGAGCTTGCCCAAGCCTTCGAGGGTGGAGTCGGCACGGATAAATTCATCGTGGTCCAACAGCACAAGGCCGTTCTGGTCCTGCACCGCGATCAGCGACTTATTGAAGGAACCGTCTGCGCGCGCCCGGGCCGCTTTCTGCTGGGAATGCAGGGCGAAGGCGTCGACGTCCTGACGACTGAAGCCTTCCAGGGTCGCGATCAAATCCGCGCCGATGCCCTGGGGCGTGAAATGGCTGTGCAGATTGGTTTGCGGATCGAGCACCCAGGCGCCGCCATCGCTGCCCATGGGCACGCGGGACATCGACTCGACGCCACCGACCACCACTAGGTCTTCGAAGCCGGAACGCACTTTCATCGCGCCCAGGTTCACCGCCTCGAGGCCCGAGGCGCAGAAGCGGTTGACCTGGACACCGGCGACGCTGACGTCCCAGTCCGCCACCAGCGCGGCGGTCTTGGCGATGTCGGCGCCCTGGTCGCCCACGGGGGTGACGCAGCCGAGGACGATGTCATCGACCTGGCGGGTATCGAGGTCGCTGCGCCGGGCCAGCGCCGTCAACAAACCCGCCACCAGGTTTACCGGCTTGACGCTGTACAAGGCACCGTCGGCCTTGCCTTTGCCCCGGGGCGTGCGTATCGCATCAAAGATCAAAGCTTGGGTCATGACATCCTCGAACCGCTGTGCATGTGTGCCCTTACCTTAGGCCCGATTGACACGGTTTCAATGACGGATGCGCTCATTGCGTTTGACCCCCTCGCTCGGACGAACGGTAGCAGATGAGTGCAACCGTTTGATTAATCGTTTTAGCGGTCTAGCCAAGGCATTGGCGCCAAGATGGCGATAGGCCTCATACCTTTTTCAGTAAAAAATATGACAAGTTGATATGAAATGGATCTAAGCCACGCAGAACGAGGGCTCTAAGGTTCACTCAGTAGGAAGTTGCTGCCGGGTTTTGCTGGAGCAGCTGTAAGAAAAGCGACACGTCACGTTGCGATACTGAAATAAACCGGCACGCATTTGACGCTCAGGAATAACAACAAAAGGCAGTCAGCCATGTTCAAGCATTCGAAAATACGTCAGGCGGGACTTATTCTGTTCGCCACCACACTGATTCTGATCTTGCCCAACCTGACCAAGGTGCTTGGGTGACGAATCACACGCGCCATTCTGTACATCAGGCTTGCAGTTTTTGGCAGCTCCTGCGAGGACATTGCGTATAGCGGTCCTGTTGCAGGGGCTGCCGTTTTGCCTGGGAATTTTCCGGTATCTTAGGCGCCACTTCTTCTCGCACCGGGCCTCTCTCTTGAAATCGATCCTCGCCCTCTTCGCCTTGTTCCTCGCCCTGCCCGTTGCCGCCGCGCAGTTGACCATCGAGCTGGACCACACCAGCAAGACCTGGCAGACCGAAGACCTGCTCAAGCACCCCGATGCACAGACGGTGCATATCGTTGATGACGTTTCCTACAAGCGAAGCATGACGTATCGCGCAGTCCCACTGGCGGTACTCCTACCGGGTCTGCAGACGGAAAACCATCTGCAGGCCATCGCGCTCGACGGGTTCGCCGCCGAACTGAGCGCCGCGCCTTTGCTGGAAACACACGGCGCCCGCGCCTGGCTGGCGGTGGAAGATCCCAGCGATCCGTGGCCCGCGCTGGCCGCCGACAAGCCGAGTGCCGGGCCGTTCTACCTGGTGTGGACGAACCCTCAGGCCGGGCACATCAGCCCCGAGCAATGGCCGTTCCAGATCTCCGGGATCAAGCAGTTGAAGACGGTTGCCGAGCGTTTTCCGGCGTTGCTGCCCGATCCGAAGCTGGGCGCGAATGATCCGGTCAACCAAGGTTTTGCGCTGTTCCAGAAAAACTGCCTGGCCTGTCACCGCCTCAATGGGGCTGGCGATGCACAGGTAGGGCCGGACCTGAACCTTCCCTACAACCCCACCGAATATTTCAGCGGCGATTTCCTCAAGCGCTATATCCGCGACCCACAAAGCCTGCGGCGCTGGCCCCAGGCGAAAATGCCGGCCTTCGCCGCCGGCGTGTTGCCCGACAGCGAGCTGACGTTGCTGGTGGGGTATTTGAAGCATATGGCCGGGCGCAAGCAGCAGCCCTGAGCTATTGCTGCTGCACCGAAACCAGCGGCGTCGGCGCCACCGACACCTTGGCATGCATCTGCTCATGCCCGCCGCCGCGCCGCATGCCGCGTACCGGGCAGGCGTCCAGATAATCCAGGCCCACGGCCAGTTTCAGGTGCCGCTCCGGCCGCGCCAATTGGTTGGTCACGTCAAAGCTGTACCAGGCGTCGTCCAGCCAGGCTTCGGCCCAGGCGTGACTGGCCAGGTGCGTGCTGTCCTCGGTGTACAAATACCCCGACACATACCGCGCTGGAATCCCCAGGCTGCGCGCGCAGGCCAGGAACGCGTGGGTGTGGTCCTGGCACACCCCCGCACGCCCCGCGAAGGCCTGCGCGGCGCTGGTGTCGACCTCCGTGGCGCCGGGCGTGTAGACCATCGAGTGGTTGAGCGCGTGCATCAGGTCGATCAAGGCGCTGCGGTCGCGGCGCTGATGGCAATGCTGCTCGGCAAAGCGGCGCAGGGCTTCGTCGGGCTCGGTCAGCCGCGTACTGCGCAGGAACGGGTAGGCGGACTGGCTCTCGTGCTCAGCCTCGCGCAACTCGTCGATATCGACCTGGCCCCGGGCGCCGATGATGATGGCGTCGTGAGGCTCGTCCAGGGTCAGCACATGCAGGATATTGCCGAACGGGTCGACCTGGGCGCGCACCGGACGCGGTAGATCCAGTTGCCAACTGAGTACGTGCTGGCGTTCGCTGTCGTGGGGCGTAAGGCGCAGGTACTGGATGCTGGCGCGCACCTGATCGTCGTAGTGGTAGGTGGTTTCGTGGCTGATGGAGAGTCTCATGCCGCCTCCAGGTAGGAACTGTAGATGGCGTCGCCCAACTGGCGGACCAAGGGAATAAAGTCGGTCAGCCAGGCATGCAGGCCTTCTTCGAGGATTTCGTCGATGGCGGTAAAGCGCAGGCGCGCATCCATTTCGGCGGCCAGGCGCTGGGCCGGGCGGCCGTTGAGGCCGGGCAGGCTGGCGAGGATCTGGTCGATCTCTTCGCTGCAGGCCCGCAGCGAACGCGGCACATCGGCGCGCAACAGCAACAGCTCCGCCACTTGCCGGGCGCCGGGGGCGTCGCGGTAGATCTCGGTGTAGGCCTCGAACGACGACAACGCACGCAACAAGGCACTCCACTGGTAGTACGCGTGGGCTGTGCCATCGCTGACCGCTTCGGCCTGGTCGCCGGCCATTTCATAGCGTGCGTCCAGCAGGCGCAGGGTGTTGTCGGCGCGCTCGATGAAAGTGCCCAGACGGATAAAGCGGAAAGCATCGTTGCGCATGATCGTGCCGTAGGTGGCGCCGCGAAACAGGTGCGAACGCTCCTTGACCCACTCACAGAACCGGCTCATGCCGTAGCGGCTCAAGCCTTGCTGGGCGATGTCGCGGATATCCAGCCAGGTGGCATTGATGTTTTCCCACATGTCGGCCGTGATTCGCCCACGCACCGCATGGGCGCTGGCCCGCGCAGCACCGAGGCAGCTGTAGATGCTGGCCGGGTTGGCCGCGTCCAGGGCGAAAAAGTGCAGCAGGCGTTCGGCGTGCAGCTCACCGTGTCGCGCGTGGTAGTCGTCCAGCGTGCCGGTGATCAGCAACGGCATGGCCAGTTCATGCAGGCCGTCGCCGCGCCCGTCCTGGGGCATCAGCGACAGCGAATAGCTGACGTCGAGCATGCGCGCGAGGTTTTCCGCGCGTTCGAGGTAGCGCGACATCCAGTACAGATCCGAGGCAGTTCTACTCAACATGGCATCAGTCCTCAACCACCCAAGTGTCTTTGGTGCCGCCGCCCTGGGACGAGTTGACCACCAGTGAACCTTCGCGCAGGGCCACGCGGGTCAGGCCGCCGGGCACCACGCGGGTTTCCTTGCCGGACAACACGAACGGGCGCAGGTCGATATGGCGCGGGGCGATACCGTTTTCGACGAAGGTCGGGCAGGTGGATAAACACAGGGTCGGCTGTGCAATATAGGCGTGGGGCTTGGCCTTGATACGCGCGCGGAAGGCTTCGATTTCCGCCGCCGTGGAAGCCGGACCGACGAGCATGCCGTAGCCGCCGGAGCCTTGGGTTTCCTTGACCACCAGGTGCGGCAGGTTAGCCAGTACGTGGGACAGTTCGTCGGGCTTACGGCATTGGAAGGTCGGAACGTTCTTCAAGATCGGTTCTTCATCCAGGTAAAAACGGATCATCTCGGTGACAAAGGGGTACACCGACTTGTCATCCGCCACCCCGGTGCCGATCGCGTTGGCCAACACCACATTGCCCGAACGATAGGCGGCAAGCAGGCCGGGGACGCCGAGCATGGAGTCCGGGTTGAAGGCCAGCGGGTCGAGAAACGCATCGTCGAGGCGGCGATAGATCACGTCCACGGCCTTGGGGCCGTCGGTGGTACGCATGAAAACGCGGTCATCGCGCACGAACAGGTCGGCGCCCTCCACCAGTTCCACGCCCATTTCCCGGGCGAGGAAGGCATGCTCAAAGAACGCACTGTTGAAACGCCCGGGGGTCAACACCACCACGCTGGGGTTATCCAGGGGGCTGGCGCTTTTCAGGGTGTCGAGCAGCAAGTTGGGGTAGTGGTCGATCGGCGCGATACGCTGGGCCGCGAACAGTTCGGGGAACAGGCGCATCATCATCTTGCGGTCTTCGAGCATGTAGCTGACGCCGCTGGGCGTGCGTAGGTTGTCCTCCAGCACGTAGTAAGTGCCGTCACCATCACGCACGAGATCGACACCGGAGATGTGGGAATACAGATCGCGGTGCAGATTCAAGCCCTGCATAGCCAACTGATACTGCTCGTTGGCCAGCACCTGTTCAGCGGGAATGATCCCGGCCTTGATGATGCGTTGTTCATGGTAGAGGTCGGCGAGAAACATGTTCAGCGCCTTGACCCGCTGAATGCAGCCACGTTCGACAATCCGCCATTCACTGGCGGGAATGCTGCGCGGGATGGTGTCGAAGGGAATCAGGCGCTCGGTGCCCTGCTCATCCCCGTAGAGGGTGAAGGTGATCCCGGCGCGGTGAAACAGCAAATCGGCTTCACGTCGGCGCTGGGCCAGCAGTTCAGCGGGGGTTTCGGCCAACCAGCGGGCGAACTCGCGGTAATGAGGGCGAACCTGCCCTGCCCCATCGTACATTTCGTCGTAATAAGTGCGGATCATGCCGTACTCCTTGTCACCCGGACGCAAGAATCATCGCAAGGCCCGTGCCAGCGGCATAAACACTTAAGAATCAGTGAGTTAAATAATAGCGGGGAGTTAAGTGCACCATCCTGGTGCGCGGAATGCCCGGTGTCTTGTCGCGCGCTTCATCACAATGCGGGCTTTGACTATCAACAGCATAGCCAGTGTTGATTTCACTGCCCGCCCCCTGGTGCGGATAATCACCGTCATCTGCTGAACAGGACTCGTCCTACAGCCTTACCCATCGCGCAATCGGTACCGTGTGATCTCGTGTATCGACCGACTCCTCCGGTCTTCCCTTTCGACCACCCCACTCGGGTGGTTTTTTTTGCCTGGAAATACCGCGCGAGTTGCGTCTGATTTCAGACGCCACAAACAAAATCGGCCGACCCAAAGGTCAGCCGATACGCTGTGTTTCTCATACTGCTACATGGGTAACCCACGCACCTCCTGCTTGACGCCCCATCCTTCGATGATCCCGCCCAGCGGCTCGACCACCGCTTCAAAGTCTTGCTCGAAGTCTCCTATGCCGTCGTAGGTTGCAAACATGATCTTGCTCAGTTCCAGGTACCAGGCGCCATCGTCGCGCGCGCTGACCTGGGCATTCAGGGATTCGCCACGAAACCGACCCGCAGCCCTGCGCGCCCGTTCCTCGTCCGGGAAAATGGCGTAGAACTCGATGGGGTGGAACCGTGAAAAATCGAAGCCGCCTTCTTTCATGCGGCGCAGAACGTTGGTGCTGATGTCTTCTTGATAGGCTGTGCTCATGAAACGTCCTCCTCAAACCGATGGATAGACTTTCCGTGCTTCCCGAAGCCCACGCCTTACTGGCGCGGGTACTACGGCAATGACATCACCGCTGGAAAACAAGCATGTAGCTGACAAGACCAGACCTTAGCGATTCATTCGCTGATCTCACTTGCAGAGTAGCGCGAAGCTATCACCTCCACCAGAGGCGCTTGAATGGCAGACAGGGAATGTTCAGACGACGGGAGAGATGTCGAGGATCTGGATACTGTTCTGGTCTTTGAGGATCTTGACCGTCGGTTCGGGTTTACGGCCTTCCAGGTCATTGAGGTCCAGTTCGGCGGCCACCGGCACCAGCTTGTCGCGAATCAAGTGTGCCGCATCTTCGAGGCTGGGCTTGTGCTCGCAGGTGAACTGCTCCACGGACTGCACGCCGTGATCATCAACGAAGGTAATCTGCCACTTTTGCATCGGTGCCTCCTCGATAAAGCCCGCGTGTGGGCTTACCTCTATCTGGACCTTGAGGGCTCGCTAAACGTTCCACTCAAGGTCGCAGGCACCGGGTCTGCCGCGCTTACTTCTCGGCGCGTTCCCTGAGGGCTTTCAAGGTGTTGAACGGGGCGTCCACCACGAACTTGTTGGCCAACCACGAAGGCACGCTGCCGCCTGGCTCGGTGTGTACCTGGTAGGTCACTTCGGTTTCGTTGGCGCCTTTAGGCACCAGTTTCCAGTAGCCGTCGACCTGGGCCACGCGCACATAGCCCTTCACTTCCGGCTGATAGGTCGGCACTTCCAGCAGCGTGCGGGTCACGCTGCCGTCGGCGGCCTTGGACGTGGTGATTTCCAGGATCGAATCGCGGTCGGTCACTGGGAACGGGGCCTTGAATTGGGTGTAGGTCCAGCTCTTGACGCCCTCCTGCTTGAGCAGTTTTTGCGACTTGCAATCATGAATCCAGGCGCAGGCACCGACCGCATCTTCCTGCAAGGCCTCGATCTTGGCCACGGGGGCCTTGATCACTGTCACACCGCGATACGCCTTGTACTTGGAACCGGCGACTTCGCTCAGCGATACCTTGATCCCGTCTTCATCCTTGGCGACTTGCCAATCCTCAGCCTGAGCAGTGGCAGCAAACAACACCGTAAAACCGCACAACACAGCCATTCGTTTCAGCGAACCCATTGTTGTATTCCTTATTGTTGAAGTTCCGATAGTAAAGCCATCAAGCCGCCGTCATCTGCTCCCACCAGCCGATCAACCTGATCGCATCGGCCTGGTCGGTGCCGCAGACCTCGATATCCGCCTTGAAATCACTGCACACCGCCGGCCGTTCCGGTTGCCCGAACAGCAGGCATAACTGTTCGACCGACAGGTGCAGGCAGCGTTCGCCCGCGGGTTTGCCGTGGGGCATTCCCGGCAGCGGTGAACTGATGGAGGGGGCGATGCAGCAAGCGCCACAGCCTTCACGGCATTTCATGAGCAACAGGTCCTCGACGGCTCAATAGGGACGGCCGGGCTAGAGTACGCCCTTAAACAGCCGTTTTAAAATGGTCTAACAGGGGTTTTTCGCAGAAAATAAAAGTGACTGACCAGTCTGCGACAGATGGTCGGGGGTCGACGTCACCTTCGCCGGAAAAGTTTATTGTTTGAATTCGAAATCCAGCGCCGCGCCTTCCACCTCACGCCGTTCTTCGTTGCGCAGTTGCAGCCTCATCTCATTGCTGAGCAGGCGACCGTTGATCTGGAATGCACTGTTGTCGGCCGGCTTTTCACCAAACATCGGCGGTAACAACGGTACGTTTTTCGGCGCCGGCATGCTGCCGATGGGCTGCAAATGCCTGACCATGTCGGAGGGCAGGGACAAGTCCAACTGTGCCGGTGGCAAGTGGGTCTGGGCCACTTCGTGGGCGGACTTGGACTTGCTCGCAACCGGCGCGCGTTTTTTTGCCGATGCGTTTTTTTTGTTGGTCGCCGGGGCTTTTTTCGCCGGGGTCGGTTTTTTTGCGGGGGTTGTGTGCTCGGTACTCGCGGTCGGTGCGGGGTCCGCCACAGGCGTCGCCGCCAGCGTGACGCCGACGTGACTCAGGCTGAGCAGGCTAATCACTAAAACAGCGCGAAAAATAGAAGTCATATTGCCAACAGCATTAACGGCAGAAGGCCATATGCTCGCTTGTTGAGGGCAGCATGACAAGCGCGGTGATTGGCCAGCTATCAGAACTGGCTACTTGGCGAGCCTCACAAGCCGGCCGCTGTCTCCAGGCATAACTGACTGGCGAGCATCCCCAAAGTCATCAGCGCCCGCTCTGCCTCGCGATTCCACGGCGTGCCGCAGTTAAGACGAATACAGTGGTTGAACTGTTCCGTATTACTGAAAATCAACCCCGGTGCGATGCTGATGCCCTGTTGCAATGCACGCACATGCAGTTCCTGGGTATTGACCCGCCCCGGCAAACTGACCCACAGGATAAAACCGCCGGTCGGACGGGTCATCTGGGTGCCTTCGGGAAAATACTGCTGAACCGCCAGTTGGAACGCGCTGAGGTTCTTGCGGTACTCCTGGCGGATGTAACGCAAGTGCCGATCGTAACCGCCGTTCTCCAGGTACGCGGCGACGCCCATCTGGGTGACGCTGCACGCCGAATGGGTGCTGAACATCTGCAAACGCTGGATTTCCTGCTGATACTTGCCAGCGATCATCCAGCCGATACGCACGCCGGGTGACAGGGTTTTGGAAAAGCTCGAGCAATAAATCACCCGGTCGAGGCGATCGTAGGCTTTCAGGGCTTTGGTGCGCCCCAGTTCGAACATCAGTTCGCCGTAGATATCGTCTTCGACGATCTGGATATCGAAATCCGAGGCCAGGCGCAGCAAGTGTTTCTGCCGCTCCTCGGGCATGGTGCCGCCCAACGGGTTGCTCAGGCGCGTGGTCAGCACCAGGGCTTTGATCGACCACTGGTTAGCGGCCAATTGCAGGGCTTCCAGGCTCATGCCGGTGGCGGGGTCGCTGGGGATCTCGATGACCTTGAGGCCCAGCAGATCCGCCAATTGCAGCAAGCCGTAATAGGTCGGCGACTCGGCGGCGATCAGGTCGCCCGGCCGCGTCAGCACCCGTAACGACATCTGCAGGGCATCGACGCAGCCGTGGGTGATCACCACTTCGGAGGGGTCCACCACCACGCCGGCATCGCGCATGCGGATCGCCACCTGGCGGCGCAACGGCTCGAAGCCGGGGCTGAACATGTAGCTGAACGCCCGCGGGCTCTGGAAGCGCGTGACCTTGGCCAACTGCTGGTGCAGTGCGCGTACCGGCAAGTAATCCACACTCGGCACGGCCGCGCCCAGCGGGAATACGCCTTCGCGACGCGACTCCACCAACACTTGCTGAATGATGCTGCTGCGCGTCACCAACCCCGGGCGCTCGACCCGGGCGATATCCGGCGTCGGCGCCGTCAGCGCCGGTGTCTGGTGTACGTAATACCCGGACTGCGGCCGTGCGCGAATCAAGCCCTGATCTTCCAGGTTGGCGTAAGCCTGCAACACCGTGGCATGGCTGACGTTGAGCTGGGAGCTCATCTTGCGCACCGAAGGCACGCGCTCGCCCGGTTGATAGACACCGCGCCGGATATCCTCAGCCAGTTGCTGGGCGATACGTTGGTAAAGCAACAGATTGGTCATGACGCAGCACTCGATTTCACGGCTATTTTATTTTTGTGTGAAACATACCGGCACAGTTTAGAAGTGTACGGGGACAGTTGCCACAATAGTCGAGCGCGAGCGGCAGTGATAGAAAAAACTGTAAGGGTGGCCTGAGGCGTTTCGGGTACCCCCGAAAAAATGTGGGAGGGGGCGCCCCCTCCCACATTTTGCTTGCGCCAGGTTCCTAGCGGGCGGCGCCCAACTGGCCCTTCGCGTCGGAGAACACGATCTCTACCCGGCGGTTCTGCGCGCGGCCGCGCTCGGAAGCATTGGCCTCCACCGGGTACTGGTCGCCATAGCCTTCGACCTGGATGCGCTTTTCGTCGATCCCCAGGTCCACCAGCACATCCGCCACCGATTGCGCGCGGTCGCGGGACAGTTGGAGGTTTTCCTGCTCGCCGCCGGTGCTGTCGGTGTAACCCTCGATACGCACGATGCGCTTGGGGTTCAGTTGCAGGAACTGGACGATTTTCAGCACGGTGCGGTTGGCCGAGTTTTTCAGTTCGGCTTCACCGGTGTCGAACAACACGTCACCCAGGGTCATCACCAGGCCGCGATCGGTCTGGGTGGTGGCCAGGCTGGCGATCTGTTCCTCGAGCCATTTGCCCTGCTGTTGCACGCTGATCAGCTTGCTCTCGCGCAGGGCCAGTTGCAGGCGCTGGCGTTCCAGTTCGAGTTTGGCGCCGCGTTCCTGATTGAGCGCCTGCTCGGTGTGTTCGCGGGCGATCGCGCTGTAGCGCTGGCTGAGGTAGGCGTAATGCACCACGTCGGCACCGCTGCCCCAATAGCTGGACAAGCGATCGGCACGGGCCAGGGACTCTCCGGCGCGGATCACGTCCTTGGGCGCGAAACGCAGCACATTCGCGTCTTCCTTGACCTTCTGGAAGTCGCTGCCCGCCTGTTGCAGGGCCTGCTCGCCATTCGGGTGGCTGGCGCAACCGCCCAGGGCCGCGCTGCCCAGCAGCACGACGCAACTCAAGCCACGGATCATCGGGCTCATTGGGCTTCTCCCAGCTGCAATTGCTTGCGCAGGCGGGTGATACGGGTATTGAGCACGTTCAGTTGTTCCTGACTCTTGCGGGTCAACACTTGGGCTTCGGCGAGACGCGCATCCAGCTCGGCCTGTTCGGCCCGCATGCGCGCGTTCTTGTAGGACTGGTCGGCCATATCAGCCTGAGCCTGGGCGAATTTACCTTCAGCCAGTTTCAGTTCGGACGATTCATCGGAGTTGGCACCCACGGCGTTGGCTTGTTCCAACGCTTGCTGGGTGAGGCGTATTTGTTCATTCGGCGCAGGATCGGCTGCACATCCCGCCAGAGCAACGACGGCGAGGGCCGCTAAAAAAGGTCGAAAAATCACTGAAAATCCCTACTTTGTTGGGGTGCCGACGGGTTGCTGCAATTGCGCTTTCCAGCGCTCCAGATTGCGCTGCAGCGCAGCTTGCGCCACACCAGACCCGGACAATTCTGTCATCTTTTTCGCCAGCTGTCCGCGCAGCCAGGGATCATTGCACGCGGAGTTGTGGGAAATCGCCAGGTACAGGCCAGGCTGATCGACGGGCACGTCGCGGGCGAACAGGTCATTGCTCATGCCCAGGGTCTCGGCCATGGCCATGCCGGAGTAACGCCCGGCGAGTACGTAGTCCACTTCCCCCAGCAGCAGTTTCTGAAACGCCGGAGTCAAGGTGGGCAGGCGTTGCAGGGTCAATTGCTGGGCGGCGAAGGTTTCAAAGTCGTGGCTCAACCGCGCCCGTTCCGACACCGCGCCCTGATGGCCGTGCAGGTCGGCGGCCGTGGCATAGGCCAGCGCCGAGTCCTTGCGGGTCCAGACCAGATAGTCGATCTGCACCAGCGCCGGGTGGAGGTAGTCGAGGGTTTCCAGCTCGCCGATATTCAACGGCGCATCGGCCAGCAGATCCATGCGCCCGCTGCGCACTTCGTCCAAGGCCTGGGAACGCTTGCCGCCATAGAGCAGGTCGATTTTCAGCCCAAGGTCCTGGGCCACTTGCTGCAACATGTCGGCGGTGGCGCCGATCAAGTGCGTGGGGTCCTGGGGATCGCGCCAGAGCAAAGGCGGAGCGTCCGGGCTGCCGGTAGCCACTAGGCGCTCGCATTTGCCGGCCGCCAGCGACAGGGTCGGCAGCAACAGTGTGAAACCCAGCAGTGTGGCCCAGGGGCGCAATTCCATGGCGAGGTGCTCCGATAATAAAAAGCCCGGTCAAAAGACCGGGCTCTTTATAAGTGAAGCGACTGGATTAGACCAGCTTCTCCAATTCAGGTACGGCTTCGAACAAGTCCGCCACCAGGCCGTAATCAGCCACCTGGAAGATCGGTGCTTCTTCGTCCTTGTTGATCGCCACGATCACCTTGGAGTCTTTCATGCCGGCCAAATGCTGGATCGCGCCGGAGATACCGACGGCGATGTACAGCTGTGGCGCAACGATCTTGCCGGTCTGGCCGACCTGCATGTCGTTGGGTACGAAACCTGCGTCGACCGCAGCGCGGGAAGCGCCGACGGCAGCGCCCAGCTTGTCGGCCAGGGCGTACAGGTGCTTGAAGTTGTCGCCGTTCTGCATGCCACGCCCGCCGGAAACGACGATCTTGGCAGCGGTCAGCTCAGGACGATCCGACTTGGCCAGCTCTTCGCCGACGAAGCTGGAAATGCCCGCGTCGTGGGCCGCGGAGACGGCTTCAACGGCGGCCGAACCGCCTTCGGCGGCAACCGGGTCGAAACCGGTGGCGCGCACGGTGATGACCTTGACTGCAGCGGTCGATTGCACGGTGGCAATGGCGTTGCCGGCGTAGATCGGGCGCTTGAAGGTGTCGGCGCTTTCGACCGAGATGATCTCGGAGATCTGGTCAACGTCCAGTTGCGCGGCAACCCGCGGCAGGATGTTTTTGCCGTTGGAGGTGGCAGCGGCCAGGATGTGGCTGTAGCCAGCACCCAGCTCGGCGACCAGAGGCGCGACGTTTTCCGGCAGTTGGTGAGCGTAAGCGGCGTTGTCGGCCAGCAGTACTTTGCTCACGCCAGCGACTTTCGCCGCGGCTTCAGCCACGGCGCCAGCGCCCTGACCTGCAACCAGCACGTGGATGTCACCACCGATTTTCGCCGCGGCGGCCACGGTGTTCAGGGTGGCCGGAGCCAGTACCTTGTTGTCGTGTTCAGCGATTACCAAGATAGTCATGATTAGATTACCTTCGCTTCGTTTTTCAGTTTCTCGACCAGTTCAGCCACCGACTTGACCTTGATGCCCGCGCTGCGTGCAGCCGGCGCTTCGACTTTGACGGTCTTGTTGGTAGAGGCGGTGGAAACGCCCAAAGCATCCGGAGTCAGCACTTCGAGAGGCTTCTTCTTGGCTTTCATGATGTTTGGCAGAGACGCGTAGCGCGGCTCGTTCAAACGCAGGTCGGTGGTGACGATGGCCGGCAGTTTCAACGAAACCGTCTGCGCGCCGCCGTCGATTTCGCGGGTCACGGCAACGCTGTCGCCGCTCACTTCGACTTTCGAGGCGAAGGTGCCCTGGCCGTAACCGGTCAGTGCAGCCAGCATCTGGCCAGTCTGGTTGTTGTCGCTGTCGATGGCCTGTTTGCCGAGGATCACCAGCGATGGCTGTTCCTTGTCGACAACGGCTTTGAGCAACTTGGCCACGGCCAGGGAGGTCAGTTCTTCAGCGGACTCGACCAGGATGGCGCGATCGGCGCCCAGGGCCAGAGCGGTACGCAGCTGCTCTTGAGCAGTGGTCGGGCCGATGGTAACCACGACGATTTCAGTCGCCACGCCTTTCTCTTTCAGGCGCACGGCTTCTTCCACGGCGATTTCGCAGAAAGGGTTCATCGACATCTTGACGTTAGCGAGGTCGACGCCGGAATTGTCCGCCTTGACGCGAACTTTCACGTTGTAATCGACAACGCGTTTGACAGCTACAAGAACCTTCATGGATTCCTCGTTACTCTCCGGTGAAAAGAAAGTCGCCTAGGCGAACCTGGCGGTTGATGCTCATCGGCACACAAGGGCACCTTCAAAACCTTCGGCAAGTGACGCAGCGATGGAGAGTGATGACCGTTCGTCAGTGGTGACTGGGAGGTCATTCATGATCGCGACGTGTAAACTGCGCGCCAGCATTGGGCACGCGTCACTCTTTTTCGCCTTCGCCTGTCTTTAAAGGTGCTCTTGAAACCTACAGTCAGCCTACGGCGAGCGCAAAACCGACCGTATCTTGACCGGAACGCCTATTCTGGTCAATACGGCAAAATGGCCAGTCATAAGCCCCGTTGCTTTGATTTACCTAGCTTCCAAGCAATTCAAACAAACGTTTGTATTGGACGCTGAGAGTGGTGTAGATATAATGCGCCACCTAGAGAGAAAGGTGGTCATCCGCCTGCCCAGTGAACGCAGCGATGACGCTTACGACACCCAACCTCCACCCATTAGAAAAAAAGCCTGTGAGCCTGAGTAGGAGATAGCCTGTGGAACGCGAATACATGGAATTCGACGTGGTCATCGTCGGCGCTGGCCCGGCGGGCCTGTCTGCCGCCTGCCGACTGAAGCAGAAGGCCGCCGAAGCCGGTAAGGAAATCAGCGTCTGCGTGGTCGAGAAAGGCTCCGAGGTCGGCGCACATATCCTTTCCGGTGCCGTGTTCGAACCACGCGCCCTGAACGAACTGTTCCCGGACTGGAAAGAACTCGGCGCTCCGCTCAACACCCCGGTGGTGCGCGATGACATCTATGTGCTGCGCAGCGCCGACACCTCGACCAAGGTGCCTGACTTCTTTGTGCCCAAGACCATGCACAACGAAGGCAACTACATTATCTCCCTGGGCAACCTGTGCCGCTGGCTGGCTCAGCAGGCCGAGAACCTCGGCGTGGAAGTCTACCCAGGCTTCGCCGCGCAGGAAGCGCTGTTCGACGAAAACGGCGTGGTGCGCGGGATCATCACCGGCGACCTCGGCGTCGACCGCGAAGGCAAGCCGAAGGAAGGCGTCTACACCCCCGGCATGGAACTGCGCGGCAAGTACACGCTGTTCGCCGAAGGCTGCCGTGGCCATATCGGCAAGCAACTGATCCAGCGCTTCAAGCTGGACAGCGACGCCGACGCCCAGCACTACGGCATCGGCCTGAAGGAAATCTGGGAAATCGACCCGGCCAAGCATCAACCCGGCCTGGTGGTCCACACCGCCGGTTGGCCGCTGGACATCATGAGCAACGAGAACACCGGTGGCTCGTTCCTCTATCACCTGGAAAACAACCAAGTGGTGGTCGGCCTGATCGTCGACCTGTCCTACAGCAACACTTTCCTGTCGCCGTTCGATGAGTTCCAGCGCCTCAAGCACCACCCGGTGCTGGCCCAGTATCTGGAAGGTGGCAAGCGCGTCAGCTACGGCGCGCGCGCGCTGGCCAAGGGCGGCATCAACTCGTTGCCGAAGATGGTGTTCAAGGGCGGCGCATTGATCGGCTGTGACCTGGGCACCATGAACGTGGCCAAGATCAAAGGCAGCCACACCGCGATGAAGTCCGGCATGCTCGCCGCCGATGCCGTGGCCGAGCGCCTGTTGGCCGACGCCGAAGGCGGCGATGAGCTGACCAACTACGTCGACGCGTTCAAAGCCAGCTGGCTCTACGAAGAACTGTTCGCCACCCGTAACTTCGGCCCGGCGATGCACAAGTTCGGCCCGATCATCGGTGCCGGCTTCAACTGGTTCGACCAGAACATCCTCGGCGGCAAGATGCCGTTCACCCTGCACGACACCAAGCCGGACTACGCCTGCCTCAAGCTGGCCAAGGACTGCCAGAAGATCGACTACCCCAAGCCCGACGGCAAGCTGAGCTTCGACAAACTGAGCTCGGTGTTCATCTCCGGCACCAACCACGAAGAAGAACAGCCGTGCCACTTGAAACTCAAAGACCCGAGCATCCCGATCGGCACCAACCTGCCGCTCTACGATGAACCGGCGCAGCGCTACTGCCCGGCCGGTGTGTATGAAGTGGTGACCAAGGAAGACGGCGAGAAGCGCTTCCAGATCAACGCCCAGAACTGCGTACACTGCAAGACCTGTGACATCAAAGACCCTTCGCAGAACATCACCTGGGTCACGCCGGAAGGCGCAGGTGGGCCGACTTACCCGAATATGTAAAAGGGTAGCATGACCCAGGAGGCTCCCAGATCGGGAGCCTTTTTTGTGGCTGGCATCAACTCAATGTGGGAGGGGGCTTGCCCCCGATAGCGGTGGAACAGTCAGCACATCGATGGCTGACCCACCGTCATCGGGGGCAAGCCCCCTCCCACATTTTTAATCCCGTTGAGCCAGGGAGAATCAGGCAGCGCGCTCTTCGCCTGGGTTGCGCTCGAAGTAGCGCTTATATTCGCGGCTGAACTGCGACGTACTCTGATACCCCACCCGATGCGCCGCCTGTGCCACGCCCATGCCTTCCACCAGCAACAACTGCTGCGCCTTGAGCAAACGCAAACGCTTCAGATACTGCACCGGCGACAACAAGGTGCAGCGCTTGAAGTGTTCATGAAAGGTCGACGCACTCATGTGCGCGTAACCTGCCAACGTCTCGATATTCAGCGGCTCAGCGTAATGAGCATGCAGGTGATTCAACGAGGTGGCGATCCGCGAGAACTGCCCCTGCTGTTCCACCAACGCCCGCAACACATCGGCCTGGGGCCCGCGCAAGGCGGTGAAGAGTAACTCGCGCACACGCGCCGGGCCCATGATCCGGCTTTCCAACGGATCATGCAGGCATTGCAACAGGCGCTCGACGCAACCGCGCATGGCGTCATCCAGCACCACCGAACTCATCGACTCCAAAGTCTGCGCCGTCGGCGGCGGCCCGGCCTGCATGCCCATGGCCATCACCAATTCGCCCAGCACCACCCGGTCAATCCCCACCGTCACCCCCAGCAGCGGTGCGCCGGGCGCCAGGGCGAACGTCTCGCATTCGAACGGCACCGGCATCGCCTGGATCAGGTAGTGCCCCGCGCCGTACTCCAGGGTACGCGGGCCCAGGTATGCGACTTTGCTGCCCTGGGCGACGAACATCAGGCTCGGCTCATAGATCTGCGGCCCGCGTGCGACGTCGCAACTGGCGCGCAGCACCTGCACGCCCGGCAGGTGGGTCGGGGAGAAACCGTCGCAGGGCGTCAGCCGCTCGATCAAGGAAACCAGGGTGGCGTTGGCGTCGAGATGGCGGGTCAACAACATGGCAAAAAACTTCGCGAATAAGGGATGAGAGCATCATCGCAGGTCTGGCGCGCCGTGCATCCAAACCAGGCGTACTGCCGGACGAATAGGCATGAGACTCGGAGCAATCGCCATGGCCGCCTCCGGGGTCGGCGCGGAAAATGGCCCACCTCACTTGTCACTGCTTCTGCGAGGTTCACTCATGTACACCGCTATCGGTTATGCCGCCCAGTCGGCCACCACTCCCCTCGCCCCCATGTCGTTTGAACGCCGCAGCCCGCGCGCCGATGACGTGGCGATCGAAATTCTGTACTGCGGCGTCTGCCACTCTGACATCCACCAGGCCCGCAACGAATGGGGCATCGCCGTGTACCCGCTGATGCCGGGCCATGAGATTGTCGGCAAAGTCACCGCCGTCGGCGCCAGCGTCACCGCGCATAAGGTCGGTGATCTGGTCGGCGTCGGCTGCATGGTCGACTCGTGCCGCCATTGCGACGCCTGCCAAGCGGACCTGGAGCAATACTGCCTCGAAGGCCCGACCATGACCTACGCCACCCCGGACCGTGTGGACGGCAGCAACACCATGGGCGGCTACTCCGACAGCATCGTGGTCAGCGAACACTTTGTGGTGAAGATCCCGGCCAAGCTCGACCTGGCCAGCGCCGCACCGCTCCTCTGCGCCGGCATCACCACCTACTCGCCGCTCAAGCACTACGGTGTGAAGGCCGGCGATAAAGTCGGGATTCTCGGCATGGGCGGCCTGGGCCATATGGGCATCAAGTTCGCCAAGGCGATGGGCGCCGAAGTCACGCTGTTCACCCGCTCCGCGAGCAAGGCCGAGGAAGGCCGCCGCCAGGGCGCGGATCATGTGATCGTGTCCACCGACGCCACGCAAATGCACGCCGCCGCCGGGCACTTCGACTTCCTGCTGGACACCATCCCGGTGCAGCACGACCTGAACCCCTACCTCGATGTACTGCGCTTTGACGGCGTGCATATCCTCGTTGGCCTGATCGAGCCGGTGGACCCGCCCGTCAACGCCGCCAAGTTGGTGCTGGGGCGTAAAATGCTCGCCGGTTCGCTGATCGGCGGCATCGCCGAAACCCAGGAAGTCCTGGATTTCTGCGCCGAGCATGGCATCACCTGCGACATCGAAATGCTCGACATTCGTCAGATCAACGAGGCGTTCACGCGCATGATCGCCGGCGATGTGAAGTACCGCTTTGTCATCGACATGGCGACCTTGAAGGCCTGATCAGGCCTTCGCGCCCAACTCCGCGGACAGCCGCGCCGCAACCTGCTTGATCACAGGAATCAGCTCGGCCATTTTCTCCAGCGGCATGTAGGGCACGGTACTGGCGATGCTGATGCCGGCGACGATTCGCCGGCTGGCATCGCGCACCGGTGCCGCCACGCAGCGGATCGACGGTTCGTTGTCTTCCAGGTCGAACGCATACCCGCCCAGCACATACTCATGCATGCGCTGCTCGAACTGCGCCCAGGATTGCTCGGGGTGTTGCGGCCACTGCAGGTTTTTCCCTGCCGCCGGCTGGCTGACTTCGTACAGGCGCTGCCACTCTTCGACGCTGTCATCCAACAGCAACGCCTTGCCGATGCCGGTCCGCGCCAGCGGCATGCGATGGCCGACCCGCGAGCGCATTTCCGGACCGTTGCGCCCGGGGTTCTTGTGCAGGTAGAGCACGTCGTCGTCTTCGCGAATCGCCAGGTGGATGGTGTCACCGGTCAGCGCCGACAACTCATCCAGGTACGGCACCGCCAGGGTCACCAACGGCAACTCTTCACGCGCCTGAAACCCCAGCTCGATCAGCTTCGGCCCCAGCAGGTAACCGACTTGCGGCACCACGCGCAAGTAGCGCTCCTCCACCAGGCAACTGGCCAGGCGGTGCGTGGTACTGCGGGTGGTGCCGATGCGCCGGGCGATCTCTTTCAGATCCCGCGCACCGGCCGCCACCGCCTGCACCACGCCCAAGCCACGCAGCAAGGTCTGGGTGCCAGTGGGGGCGGCGTCTTTGACGGGGGTGTGGGCGGTTTCCTGCATATCGAGCCTATGTGGTGGTACGAAAACGAGCGGCATTATGGCAAATACCGAACCTCAATACAGTTGAGATCCAAATGTGGGAGGGGGCTTGCCCTCGATAGCGGTGTGCCAGTCTGCACATCTGTTACTGATAGACCGCCATCGGGGGCAAGCCCCCTCCCACACTTAGATCTTCACATGGCATGAATTCAGCGCTGCTTCATGCGGTCGATAATAACCGCCAGCAGCAGGATCGAACCGCGGATCACGTACTGGTAGAACGTGTCGATGTTCTTCAGGTTCATCGCGTTCTCGATGATCGCCAGGATCAGCACCCCGGCGATCACATGGCGGATCATGCCGATGCCGCCGCTGAGCGACACCCCGCCCAGCACGCAGGCGGAAATCACCGTCAGCTCGAAGCCCTGGCCGATCATCGGCTGGCCCGAGGTCATGCGTGACGCGAGGATCACCCCGGCCAATGCGCCGATCAACCCGTGTACGGCAAAGATGATGATCTTGGTGCGGTCGACATTCACCCCGGCGAGCAACGCCGCCTCCTGGTTGCCGCCGATGGCCATGGTGTTGCGCCCGTAGGTGGTGTAGTTGAGCAGCCAGCCGAAGAACACAAAGCACAGCACCGTGATGACGATCGGCACCGGCACGCCCAGCAGTTGGCCGTTGCCGAATACGAAGAAGCGCTCGTCCATCACGCCGACCGCTTTGCCGTTGGAGAAGATGTAGGCCAGGCCGCGCACGATCTGCATGGTCGCCAAGGTGGCGATCAACGCATTGATGCGCAGCTTGGCGATGACGATGCCATTGATCAGCCCCACCACCAGGCCCATGGCCAAGGCTGCCGACACACCGAGCACCACGCTGTCGGTGTCGCGGATCACGATCCCGGCCACCACCCCGGCGCAGGCAATCACCGAGCCCACCGACAAGTCGAAGTGCCCCGACGCCAGGCAGAACAGCATGGTGCAGGCGGCGATGCCCACGGTGGAAATCGCCAGGCCCAGCCCGCGCATGTTCAGCGGCGAGAGGAAGTTGTCGATAAACAACGCGCTGAGCACAAAGATGCCCAACGCGGCGAGCAGCATCACCCAGTCATCGAGAAACTTGCGCTGGTTGAAACCCGGCCAGAAGCTTTTTGCAGTTTTTACTTGAGACATACCTGTGCCCTCGAATGCTTCAAACCCGCGACCGCGGGAGTGCCAGTTGCAGCAGCCGTGCTTCATCCGCGTGATCGCGGCTCAATTCACCGGTCAGGGCGCCTTCGCTCAGCACCAGAATGCGATCGGAAACCCCCATCACCTCCATCAAGTCGCTGGACACC
>NZ_JALJRR010000069.1:0-552 GCF_024519615.1 Pseudomonas sp. Pse79 | reverse complement strand
CCTCGTCGGTCCAGTGTCGGACTACGCGCCATTCGTAGTCGTCCACACAGGCCCACTGGTAATAGCAACGCAGTCCGGCGGGCCGTTGGTGCTCGACCATGCGCCGGCCGCTGTCGTAGGCAAAGCGGCGCTGTAGATGCTCGGCAGCATCGCGAACTTCGGCCAGATCGCCAGCGGCATCGTAGTGGTAGCTGACTAACACTTCGCGGCTGTGATCCGGGAACAACCGTTCAATCTGCTCGACTCGGCCGAGTTTGTAGCCGAGTTCAATTCGTACATCATTGAAGGAATCGCGTAACTGGCTCAGGCGACCTTGGGCGTCGTAGTCGAGGAGGATGCGGTTGTCATTGCGGTCCCCCAGCTGGCTCAGACGCAGGTGCGACGGCTTGCCTGGCGTTGGTTCGAACAGCCGATAAATACCGTCGACGCTTTCAATCAGCACCTGCCCGTTGACATGGCGCCGCACGCTCAGGCCTTCGCCCGCGCTGAACACCGCACCGCCCAAGGGGATCACGCCCATGTCGATCTGCCGGGCCTGCTCGTCGGTGTAGA
>NZ_JALJRR010000068.1:0-735 GCF_024519615.1 Pseudomonas sp. Pse79 | reverse complement strand
CCGTCGGCACGCCTACCAATGGCACGTTCTACACCGATGCGGCCATGACCAAGCCGGTGACTGGCTCGATCGACGCGGTCAACGGCGAAGCCACGGTTTACTTCAAACCAAACGCGAACTTCAACGGCACCGCGAACTTCACCTACACCGCCACCGACGGCGGTATTGCCGACGGCGGCAGCCCGCTGACCTCAGCGCCTGCTAACGGCACCATCACCGTGACTCCGGTCAACGACGCGCCTGTGGCTGTGACCACTACCGCAACGGGTGCTGAAGACCCAGGCGTAGGTATCGCGGTCAAGCTGAGCGCGACCGACGTAGACGGCGTGGCAGACGTGAAATCGTTCACCGTCGGCACGCCTACCAATGGCACGTTCTACACCGACGCGGCGATGACCAAACCGGTAACCGGCTCGATCGACGCCGTCAACGGTGAAGCCACGGTGTACTTCAAACCAAACGCGAACTTCAACGGCACCGCGAACTTCACTTACACCGCGACCGACGGCGGTATTGCCGACGGCGGCAGCCCGCTGACTTCGGCTCCGGCCAACGGCACCATCACCGTAACTCCGGTCAATGACGCGCCGGTTGCCGCACCGACCACTGCAACGGGTTCTGAAGATCCGGCCCAGGGTATCGAAGTTAAGCTTTCGGCCACTGACGTAGACGGCGTGGCGGACGTGAAATCCTTCACCGTCGGCACGCCTACCAATGGCACGTTCTACACCGATG
>NZ_JALJRR010000067.1:0-1200 GCF_024519615.1 Pseudomonas sp. Pse79 | reverse complement strand
AGGCGCCAACGCCGGCCACGCCACCGAAGCCAACATGGACCGCCTCGACGGTGCCGGCGCCGCTGCCGCCATCGAAGCCCGCGCCGTCACCGCCAACGACTCCGCCGCGATCATCCGCGCCAAGGCTGCCCTCGACAAACTCGACATCGCCGAAGGCCTCGCCGAACTCGAAGGCGCCTCCGCCCGCGTCGCTGTCGACGAAAAGCGCATGATCAACTGTCGCGCCGACCTCAACCAGCTCGTGCCCTTCAAGTACGACTGGGCCTGGCAGAAATACCTCGACGGCTGCGCCAACCACTGGATGCCGCAAGAGGTCAACATGACCGCCGACATCGCGCTGTGGAAAAACCCCGAAGGCCTGACCGACGACGAGCGTCGCATCGTCATGCGCAACCTCGGCTTCTTCTCCACCGCCGACTCGCTGGTCGCCAACAACCTGGTCCTGGCCGTGTACCGCCTGATCACCAACCCGGAGTGCCGCCAGTACATCCTGCGCCAGGCCTTCGAAGAAGCGATCCACACCCACGCCTACCAGTACTGCATCGAATCGCTGGCCATGGATGAAGGCGAGATCTTCAACATGTACCACGAGATCCCATCGGTCGCGAAAAAAGCCGCCTGGGGCCTGAAATACACGCGCTCCATCTCCGACCCGAAATTCGAAACCGGCACCGTCGACACCGACAAAGAACTGCTGCGCAACCTGGTGGCCTACTACTGCGTACTGGAAGGCATCTTCTTCTATTGCGGCTTCACCCAGATCCTCTCCATGGGCCGCCGCAACAAAATGACCGGCGTGGCCGAGCAGTTCCAGTACATCCTGCGCGACGAGTCGATGCACCTGAACTTCGGCATCGACGTGATCAACCAGATCAAAATCGAAAACCCACACCTGTGGGACGCCGAGATGAAGGAAGAAGCGACCCAGATGATCCTGCAAGGGACCCAGCTGGAGATCGAATACGCGCGCGACACCATGCCACGCGGTGTTCTCGGCATGAACGCGGCGATGATGGAGGACTACCTCAAGTTCATCGCTAACCGTCGTCTGTCGCAGATCGGTTTGAAGGAAGAGTATCCAGGGACGACGAATCCGTTCCCATGGATGAGCGAGATCATGGACTTGAAGAAAGAGAAGAATTTCTTTGAGACCCGTGTGATCGAGTACCAGACTGGCGGTGCGTTGAGCTGGGATTGATT
>NZ_JALJRR010000066.1:0-1304 GCF_024519615.1 Pseudomonas sp. Pse79 | reverse complement strand
ATCGGGGTGTACAGACGGAGACATCCTTTACAAACGAGACCGGGGACATCCTTTACGTTTCTGGGTGCTGGACAGCCGGCTTGCACCGCTGTCTAGCCTACCCAGTGGATAGTTACATAGGTACATGTCCCACACGTTGTCGTCCACTTCTCGCAGTCCAACGGACTCTCCTACCAGTGACTCACTCAAAAAGATCATCCTGCCCCTCCACTTCATTGATCCGTCGGTTCTGACTTTGCGTACCTCCATATCCGCTCCATATTCGGCAGGAGGTACCCAGCCTGTATAGATCCTTGGCGATTTATCGTACAGATCGTTCGGCACTTTCATACCCAACGCCTCGTGCGGCCGATCATGATTGAATTCCTGTCGAAATCGTTCAAACGCCAACTGCTGCTGGACCATATTGGCTTCTGGCGTCTTCAGTAACGCGGCCTTGAGTGAGCGATGCATACGCTCATGCCGCCCGTTCTGATCGGGTCGCCCCGGCTGAATACGCTCTGGGTAGATACCCAGTCGTATCCACCATACGGCCAGACTCGAGAGCCTGTTGAGGCCGGTTGAAGCGAAGGGTGAACCGTTGTCAGTCCTGATGACGTCAGGCAGACCATACTCGCGAAAAGCCCAGTCAAAACCCTCGCGGGCCCCAGCCACACTGGGCTGAGCACGACACAACAATATGAATCTGCTGGCCTGATCCGTGAGTGTCAGCGGGTAACAGCGTCGGCCATCCGTCATTAAAAAGTCGCCTTTGAAGTCAGCGGCCCACGTTTGATTGGGGAGGTCTGCCGGGCGAAGTTTGACGGGGCCGGTAGGCGGACGATTGCGCTTGCGCCGCTCTTGGACCAGTCCCGCTCGTTTGAGCCATTCCCCCGCCGTGCTGGGTGCCGGCCAATGACATTCCGGATAGCGATTGGAAAGGACCTTGACCAGCTTTTTGGGGCCCCAGTCATGGTGTTGATGCTTGAGCTCAATTAGAGCAGCAATATGTGCATCGCACGTTTGAAAAGGGCTTGAGAGTGGACGGCGTGAAGCCTCCTTGAGTCCGTCCAAGCCCGCAGTGGCGTACCGTTGCAGCCACTTGTCCAAGGTCGGTCGACTAATGCCGTAGCTCAATGCCAGTTGACGTTTTGAATAGGCGCCGGACAGCCAGTCGCCTATCAATCTGACTTTTTGGTCCATAGGGGACTCTCGATTCCATGACATGGCCAGTTACCTCCTGGCCATGATTAATACATGTAAACGATGTCTCCGGTTTCAAACGTAAAGGATGTCTCCGGTCTGTACCGGGGCAAGCCCCCTCC
>NZ_JALJRR010000065.1:0-1313 GCF_024519615.1 Pseudomonas sp. Pse79 | reverse complement strand
TGTCTAGTCCTGAAATAGGTTTACACCTATTTCAGTCTCAAAACGCCCGGTGCACCGCATCGGGCGTTTTGTATTTCAGGGAGAAATGCGGTCGCTCCCCGTTGTAGATCCGCACCGACTCATCCACCATTTTTACTGCGTCTGCCAAGTCTTTGGGGCGATGTAGCAAAAATTCAGTTTTCAAAATCCCGTTTATCCTCTCGGCCATCGCGTTCTGATAACAATCATAACCGTCGGTCATTGAGCACCTGATCCCGTGCTTGATGTGCATCCGCTGGTATAAGTCGGAGCAGTATTGGGCGCCGCGGTCTGAGTGATGGACAAGCGGCTCCTTGGAGCTTCGCTGGCTAACCGCTTTCTGCAGCGCTTTGATCACCGATTCCGTATGCAGGCTTTCATGCACATGATGACCTACGATCTTGCGTGAGTACGCGTCCGTTATCAGGCTGACGTAGGCGACACTTTCCCGCGTTGGTAGATAGGTAATGTCTGCGACCCAAACCTGTTCGGGCCTGCTGGCTACGACTTGTTCCGGACCTGCTTTGAGCAGGTTTGGATGGCGGCGAAAACGATGATGGCTATGAGTGGTTTTATGGTAGGCCCGCTTGCGTGGAACGAGCGCTCGCGCCTCTCTCAAGATGGCAAACAGGCGGTCTCTGCCGACACTTAATGCCGCACCAGCCTCAATGCTCATCAGGTAATGCAGCTTACGCGTTCCTAGCCTGGGTTGGCGTCGACGCTTTTCCAGAACAAAGTCCACCACTTCCTGGTCCTGGCGGACTCGGGCATCAAAAACTCGATTGCGTTTGTAATACGCTTGACGCGAAATACCCATGAACAGGCAAGCCCTGGTAATGCTCAGGTTTTGGATTTGCCCTTGCGAGAGGACTTGCCGGGTCGCTTTTTTACGATGGAAACACCGTAGTCATTTTTCAAGACATTCACGACAGCCTCAAAGAACTGGGCTTTCTGATTGCTCAGTGCCAGTTGCTCTTCAAGCTCTTTGATCCGCTGTTCGGGTGTTAGCGGGAGGTTGGGGTCGGTCATTGGCTTGCTCCGCGGCGCTCGAATTGATGCGCCTTGACTCCAGTCCTGTCGGCCATGCTTGCGTAACCAAACCAGTACCGTGGACCGGCCCTGAATGCCAAAGCGCCGTTGAGCCTCTTTATAACTTAACTCGCCTTTTTCAACTTGGTCTACGACCGATAATTTAAAAGCTAACGTGTAGTCGCGCTGGCTGCGCCTTTTGCCCGTATCCATTGAGTCCTCCTGAAGATAGGTCAGAAGGCGTAAACCTTATTCAGGACGGGACA
>NZ_JALJRR010000064.1:0-1337 GCF_024519615.1 Pseudomonas sp. Pse79 | reverse complement strand
TTCACCTGGTGGTCGACACGGCCGAGGTAATCCACCACGCCATCCGGGCGGCCACGGGTCAGGTCGCCGCTGCGGTACACGCGGCTGCCGGGTTTGCCGAACGGGTCGGGGACGAAGCGTTCGGCGGTGAGTGCCGGGCGCTCCAGATAACCACGTGCCACGCCCTCGCCGCCCAGGTACAGCTCGCCAGCGACGCCGATAGGTTGCAGGTTGAGTTGGGCGTCGAGGATGTAGCCGCTGCGGTTGCCCAACAGCGTGCCGATCGGTGCATACACGGCGCCGCACGGATCGCCGCGACGTGCCTTCCACAGCAACGGCGTAACCACGGTTTCGGTCGGGCCGTAGCCGTTGAACAGATAAGTGGGTTTCAGCGCACGCCAGGCCAGGTCGTAGCTCGCTTGCGCCACCGCGTCACCGCCAAAGCAATACACGCGCACCTTCGGCGGATTACCGTCGCGTTCGGCATGCTCGGCCAGTTGTTGCAGGTACACCGGCGGGAACACGGCCATGGTCACGTTGTGACGGTGCATTTGCGCGTAGGTGTATTCCGGCAGCCACAGGCTGTCATCGCGGATCAGCACGCTGGCGCCGTTGATCAGTGGGTGCATCCAGCCTTCGTGGGAGCCGTCGAAGGCGAAAGACATGAAGTGCAATTCGCAATCGGCCGGGCCGGTTTCGTAGCGTTCGCCGGTGGCGATGATATGCGCCACCAGCGGACCGTGGGCCACCGCCACGCCTTTCGGCATGCCCGTAGAGCCCGAGGTGTAGATCACGTAGGCGAGGTTGTCGCCGTCGAGATCAACCGACGGCGCAGTGTCGCTGAAGCCGCTCCAGGCTTCGGTGCGGTCGATGGCCAGCGTATCCAGGCCTTCGGCAATCGGCAGTTGCCGCTGCACGGCGGTATGGGTCAACAGCAGCTTGGCGCGGCTGTCCTGCATCATGTACAGCAGGCGATCACGCGGGTATTCGACGTCCAGCGGCACATACACGCCACCAGCTTTCAGCACCGCGAGGAACGCCACCATGATCTCGGCACTGCGCGGCATGGCAATCGCCACGCGCACTTCCGGGCCAACACCACGGGCGATCAACGCGTGGGCCAACTGGTTGGCCTGGCGGTCCAGCTCGCCGTAGGTCAGGGTTTGTGCGTCGAACTTGATCGCGACTGCCTGCGGGTTTTCCCGCGCACGCTCGGCGACCAATTCATGTACCAGGCGCTGGGCCGGGAAGCCGGCGTCGGATTGATTCCACAACTGCAGAATGTGCCGCTGTTCATCCCCGTCCAGCAGGTTCAACTGGCCGAGGGTCTGCTGCGGATCGGCGACCATCGCCTGCAA
>NZ_JALJRR010000063.1:0-1364 GCF_024519615.1 Pseudomonas sp. Pse79 | reverse complement strand
AAAAATCTATGGTCACCCCCATTTTTGCAATACTGATCAACGGGTGGTGTGGTTGGCTTGCTTAAATCTATCCGGCGTCTGTTTGGGGTATGCCCCAGCGCCACGATGAGAGTCGCGCCTGACGATCCTTAAAAACCGGTCGGCTTCTGAAGCCGATTTTTATGTCAGGATCTTCGCCAGGCCGGTGTGCCGTTCACATCATCTGTTGTTCAGCTATCGCAAAACCTGAAGGGTGAATCGTGGTACTGCAACAACTGCAGGGTCAGGCGTTCAAAGCGTCTGGCCCTGCTTCATATTGCGTATGGCGAGCGGCTATCGCCCAAGCGATACGCGCCAGTTTGTTAGCCAGGGCACAGGCCACGACATTTGAATGTCGTCGACTGAGCAAGGTTTTAACCCAGTCAGCCAGAGCGCCTTTCTGGTGATCCAGCCTCTGCATATAGACCCTGGAACACTGCACCAACAGTTGTCGCAGATGCTTGTCACCCCGCTTGCTGATCCCCAGCAGATTGGCCTTGCCGCCCGTGCTGTACTGCCTGGGCACTAAGCCAACGGAGGCGGCAAAGTCGCGACCGCATCGGTACTGTTTACCATCGCCCATCTCCACAGCCAGCAGGCTGGCGGTGATCGGGCCGACACACGGCATGCTCAGCAAACGACTGCCCAGATCATCGTTGGCCAGTTGGCCCGCCAGTTCTTTATCCAGCGCTTTGATTTGCTCATCCAGATAGACGAAGTGATCGTGCAGGCGCTGCAATAAGACCGTCAGACGAACGGGTAATTCGTGCTCGGCCAAAACGCTCGCCAAACGCTTCATGATGGCCAATCCCTTGGGCAGGCTGATTCCAAACTCCAACAGAAAACCGTGCATCTGATTAGCCGTTTTGGTGCGGTCATGCACCAATGATTCGCGCATCCGATGTAGCACAGACAGGGTTTGTTGGGATTCGGTTTTAGGCGTAACGAAGCGCATGGATGGGCGGGAAGCGGCTTCACAGATCGCCTCAGCGTCGACGAAGTCATTTTTGTTGCCCTTGACGAAGGGCTTAACGAACTGCGGGGAAATCAGCTTGGCCGTGTGTCCCATCGCCATCAGTTGGCGAGCGACAAAATGCGACCCTGCGCAGGCCTCCATCACCACGACACAGCTCGGCACATTGCCGAAAAACTGCATCATCTGCGCTCGTGAGCATTTTTTGCGAAACACCTCGCGGCCCGACTTATCCTGGCCGTGCAGGTGGAAAGTATGTTTGCCGAGATCGATACCGATCAGTGCTGACTCGCTCGTGACGATGGCCTCCGAAAACAAAACACCCCGTGAAAGCGTAGCCCTCACAGGGTGTTGGGGGTGACCATCTCATTAA
>NZ_JALJRR010000062.1:0-2275 GCF_024519615.1 Pseudomonas sp. Pse79 | reverse complement strand
GCACACCGACTGCGGCAACTCACGCAAAGGAAAGCGCTGGCTGGTCGTGGTTTCCCAGACGTGTTGGCCTTTAAGGTTGAGCTTGCCCGGGGTGTGGATGTCGATAGCGCCGCCGGGTGTGATGCGGATATACCCGCCACCACACGCCAAGGTGATGCCGTTTTTAGCCGTCAGTTGCAGATGCCCCTGTACGGTCTGCAGGGTGATGTCTTGCTGGGCAATCAGATTCAACACGTCGTTGTGGGATTCGATTTCCAGCGGCCCCTTGCCGGACACCAGGCGCATGCCTTCCTGCTGGGCAAGCAGGGAAATGGCCTGATTCGCATGGACGGACAGCCGTTGAGCGGCAGCCAGGTTGATCTCATCGTTGCTTTGCACATACATCGCCTCGCCGCTTTTGAGCAGCAGGCTTTCAGGGGTTACCGCACCAATGCCCTTGGGCGCACTGAGTAGGATGGCCGAGGCGTTCAGGTCTTTGGCGTTGTCCTGGAACTGTTGCAGACCATCAATGGCGGGTTTGCGACTGCGATGAGACTGGGCGATTGCCTGCCAGTCAGCGATTTGTTGTGTGGCTCCCGCGACCAGATCGGTGGCTGGCGCCATGGTGAGCACATCACCAGAAGCCTTGGCCTGTATATCCGCACTGATGAACAACCCTTTGCCTGCACGAATGCTCCCCCAAGCATCTGTACGTAGCTCAAACCCTTCCCCACGTTTTTTACGCTGACCATCCACCAAATGCCCAAGATTCAGCTGGCTCTTACCACTGTGCTCAGTACTGACCTTGACGTGCTCCCGCCCCCGCGTGTCATCCATCCGCAGCTTGTTATTCGCCGGGGTACGCAGCACGTTGCGTTTGTAGTTACGCAAGGTCACATGATCGACATGCTGGCTATCGTGCAACGCGTGCGCGATGTAGGGCCGGTCTGGGTCGCCTTGTTCAAAGGCGATGGCCACTTCGGTGCCGGGAATCAACGGCAGGTGCAGGCCGTGGGTATCTCCGGCGTAGGGGCGGGCCAGGCGTAGCCATAGGCTTTCTTCGCCGGGTTTCCAGGTGTCGCGGTCGAACAGGAAGTTGACCCGGTAGCGCCCTTCGAGGTCGATGTGGCCGTAGGGGTCGTTGGCCTGTGGGCTGGTGACGCGGGCCGGGACGGTGCCGGCGATTTGGGGTTTGGGCTGCAGTGCGGGGCGAAAGCACACGGTGTCTGAATAGGGTATGGCCTGGAAGGTCGCGACCAAGCTGCTATCGCGGGCGGCGGTGGTGGTCAGGCCGGTGATCACCGCGCCCGGTGTGAAGGCTTCGGGCGCGCCGCCGGAGATGTGCAGCACCTGCCCCGGCGCCAACGTGGCGCTGCTGGTGATGCCGCTGAGTTGGGTCTGGGCGTTGAGGTAACGCTC
Source organism: Pseudomonas sp. Pse79 (assembly GCF_024519615.1). Taxonomy (NCBI): domain Bacteria; kingdom Pseudomonadati; phylum Pseudomonadota; class Gammaproteobacteria; order Pseudomonadales; family Pseudomonadaceae; genus Pseudomonas; species Pseudomonas sp. Pse79. The sequence continues at coordinate 877 of NZ_JALJRR010000062.1, read as the reverse complement.
GTGGCGCAGGCGTGCGTAGAAGTAGCCGCTTTCACTGAGCAGGTCTTCGTCCTGATCCAGCCGGTCGCCGAGGGTCGTGTAGGGCTCGGCGTAGTGGTAGGCCTCGCCGTAGGTGCCGCTGGCGCCGCGGCTCTGGTCGATCTCGCCGCTCAGGTGGGCGCCGGCGTCGCGGGGGTGGTAGGCGCGGATATGCACCTGTTGTTCGACCACCTGGTGGTTCGATTGCAGGTGCCACACCGCGTCCTGCCCGCTGCTGCCCAACCCGGATTGCGGGCGATACGGCAGCGCGATGTCGAACTGGTAGAGGCGCTGATCGTCGCAGAACTCGACCACATCGATACCCAGGCGTTCGTCGCTGGTGAAGCGGTACCAGATACCGACGTCGGCGAGCAGGCGGTCAATGAAGGCCAGGTCGCTCTCGCCGTATTGCATGACCTGCTCGCGCCTGGGGTAGTCGCGTTTCAGGCTGAACAGAAAATCCTGGCCTTCAAAGTCGTGGCGGCTGCGCAGGATGCTTTCGACGATCTGTGGCACGGATTGATGCTGGTAGATGCGAAATTGTCTGCCTTGGCCGAGCAGGGCCAGGCGCGGCTGCAGAGTGATTTCATAACGGGCCTGGTCGTTCGAGCCGGACTGACGCTTGAAGCCGGTGACCACACCGTGCAAGGTGCGCAGCGGTTTGACCGCGGGCGCGCTGAAGCCTGAGGCCGGTGGTTTTTGCAGGGCGGCGTGCAGGCTGAAACGGGCGTCCTGGCCAAGCAGGGTTTCGGCGGCGAGGTCACGTTCGGTGCTGGTGAATTCCACGCGATAGGTGAAGGGTTGGCTCAGGTGTTCGTGGCCTTCAAAGGCCAACACGTCGAGACGGGCTTCGATGTTG
>NZ_JALJRR010000061.1:0-2302 GCF_024519615.1 Pseudomonas sp. Pse79 | reverse complement strand
TGGTCAAACAAGCCGAAGAACCCTGGTTCCAGACCGAATGGGCCTTCGCCGAAAAAGCCGGCAAGGAACATGGTTTCACTGTGATCAAGATCGCCGTGCCCGACGGCGAGAAGACCCTCTCGGCCATCGACAGCCTGGCCGCCAACGGCGCCAAGGGCTTTGTGATCTGCCCGCCGGACGTGTCCCTCGGCCCGGCCATTGTCGCCAAGGCCAAGGTCAACGGCTTGAAAGTCATGGCCGTGGATGATCGCTTCGTCGACGCCAAGGGCAATTTCATGGAAGACGTGCCGTACCTGGGCATGGCCGCGTTCGAAGTCGGCCAGAAGCAAGGCGCGGCGATGGCCGCCGAGGCGAAGAAGCGCGGTTGGGACTGGAAGGACACCTACGCGGTGATCAACACCTTCAACGAGCTCGACACCGGTAAAAAACGCACCGACGGTTCGATCAAATCCCTCGAAGAAGCCGGCATCCCCAAAGACCATATCCTCACCGCCGCGCTCAAGACCCTCGACGTGCCCGGCAGCATGGACGCCACCAACTCGGCGCTGGTCAAGCTGCCCAGCGGCGCGAAAAACCTGATCATCGGCGGCATGAACGACAACACCGTGCTCGGCGGCGTGCGCGCCACCGAAAGCGCCGGCTTCAAAGCCGCCAACGTGATCGGCATCGGCATCAACGGCACCGACGCCATTGGCGAGTTGAAGAAAGCCAACAGCGGTTTCTTCGGTTCGATGCTGCCCAGCCCGCACATCGAGGGCTACAACACCGCGCTGATGATGTACGAGTGGGTCACCACCGGTAAGGAACCGCCGAAGTACACCGCGATGGACGAAGTGACACTGATCACCCGCGCCAACTTTCAGGAAGAACTGACCAAGATCGGGCTGTGGAAATGACCGCAGCGGCACTGCGCTTTGACGGCATCGGCAAAACCTTCCCCGGGGTCAAGGCGCTGGACAGCATCAGTTTCACTGCCCACCCGGGGCAGGTACACGCGTTGATGGGCGAGAACGGCGCGGGCAAGTCGACGCTGCTGAAGATCCTCGGCGGCGCCTACATCCCGAGCAGCGGCAGCGTGCAGATCGGCGCGCAGACCATGGCCTTCAAATGCGCGGCCGACAGCATTGCCAGCGGCGTCGCGGTGATCCACCAGGAGCTGCATCTGGTGCCGGAAATGAGCGTCGCCGAGAACCTGTTCCTCGGGCATTTGCCGGCGCGTTTCGGCGTGGTCAACCGCAGCCAGCTGCGCCAGCGGGCGCTGGCGTGCCTCAAGGGCCTGGCCGATGAAATCGACCCGCAGGAAAAGCTTGGGCGCCTGTCCCTGGGCCAGCGCCAACTGGTGGAAATCGCCAAGGCGCTGTCGCGTGGCGCGCATGTGATTGCCTTCGATGAACCCACCAGCAGCCTGTCGGCCCGCGAGATCGACCGGCTGATGGCGATCATCACGCGCCTGCGCGACGAGGGCAAAGTGGTGCTGTACGTGTCCCATCGCATGGAAGAAGTGTTCCGCATCTGCGACGCGGTCACGGTGTTCAAGGACGGCCGCTACGTGCGTACCTTCGACGACATGCGTGCGCTGAGTCACGACCAGTTGGTCACCTGCATGGTCGGTCGCGACATCCAGGATATCTACGACTATCGGCCGCGCGAGCACGGCGAGGTGGCGCTCAAGGTCGACGGTTTGCTCGGCCCGGGCGTGCGTGAACCGGTCAGCTTTGAGGTGCGCAAGGGCGAGATCCTCGGCCTGTTCGGCTTGGTCGGCGCCGGGCGCACCGAGCTGTTTCGCCTGCTCAGCGGCTTGCAGCGCGCCACGGCGGGGCAGTTGGAACTGTGCGGGCAAGCGCTGCAATTGCGCTCGCCGCGCGACGCCATCGCCGCCGGCGTGCTGCTGTGCCCGGAGGACCGCAAGAAGGAGGGCATCATCCCGCTGGGCAGCGTGGCCGAGAACATCAACATCAGCGCACGCGGCGCCCATTCCCGGTTCGGCTGGCTGCTGCGCGAGGGCTGGGAGCAGGGCAACGCCGAGCAGCAAATCCGCGGGATGAAGGTCAAGACGCCGAGCGCCGCGCAGAAAATCATGTACCTGTCCGGCGGCAATCAGCAGAAGGCCATTCTCGGCCGCTGGCTGTCGATGCCGATGAAGGTGCTGCTGCTGGACGAGCCGACGCGGGGCATCGACATCGGCGCCAAGTCGGAGATCTACCAGATCATCCATGACCTGGCGGCGAGCGGCATCGCGGTGATTGTGGTGTCCAGCGACTTGATGGAGGTGATGGGGGTTTCCGATCGCATTCTGGTGCTG
>NZ_JALJRR010000060.1:0-3522 GCF_024519615.1 Pseudomonas sp. Pse79 | reverse complement strand
AGCCAGTGACTGGCTCGATTGATGCCGTCAACGGCGAAGCGACCGTTTACTTCAAACCAAACGCGAACTTCAACGGCACCGCGAACTTCACTTACACCGCCACCGACGGCGGTATTGCCGACGGCGGCAGTCCGCTGACCTCAGCGCCTGCCAACGGCACCATCACCGTGACTCCGGTCAACGATGCGCCGGTCGCCGCGCCGACCACCGCAACGGGTTCCGAAGATCCGGTTCAAGGCATCGAAGTCAAGCTGAGCGCCACTGACGTAGACGGCGTGACAGACGTGAAATCCTTCACCGTCGGCACGCCAACCAACGGCACCTTCTACACCGACGCGGCCATGACCAAGCCAGTAACTGGCTCGATTGACGCAGTCAACGGCGAAGCCACCGTTTACTTCAAGCCAAACGAAAACTTCAACGGCACCGCGAACTTCACCTACACCGCGACCGACGGCGGTATCGCTGACGGCGGCAGCCCGCTGACTTCTGCGCCTGCCAACGGCACCATCACCGTGACCCCGGTCAACGATGCACCGGTCGCCGAACCGACCACAGCAACGGGTTCCGAAGATCCGGTTCAAGGCATCGAAGTCAAACTGAGCGCCACTGACGTAGACGGCGTGGCGGACGTGAAATCCTTCACCGTCGGCACCCCAACCAACGGCACCTTCTACACCGACGCGGCCATGACCAAGCCGGTAACCGGCTCGATCGACGCGGTCAACGGCGAAGCCACCGTTTACTTCAAGCCAAACGAAAACTTCAACGGCACCGCGAACTTCACCTACACCGCCACCGACGGCGGCATTGCTGGCGGCGGCAGCCCGCTGACCTCGGCTCCAGCCAACGGCACCATCACCGTGACTGCGGTGAACGACGCTCCGGTACTGGGCAACGCCTCGACCAACGCGTTCGGCGACACCTATATTGAAGGCAAGCCTGGCGGCTACGTGGCGGCGAACCTGACCGTCAGCGACGTCGACAACGGCACCCTGCAAAGCGCCAAAGTCACACTCGTCAACCACCTGGCAGACGATGTACTGATCGCAGATGTCAGCAACACCAAAATTGCAGTCAGCTACGACAAGGCCACGGGCATTTTGACCTTGTCCGGTGAGGCCACCACGGCTGAGTATCAGGAAGTCCTGCGTTCGGTACACTTCGCCAGCGAAAGCGAGAACCCGGACCCGGCCAATCGCACCCTGACCATCACCGTCAACGACGGCCAGCTGGATTCGGCGCCTGTCACCTCCGTGGTGTACGTGGTTCCGGTGAACGATCCGCCTGAGGTCAAGTTCGACAGCACCACATTCACTGAGCAAAAAGACGCAGTCGCGCTGGTCGAAAACCTGACCATCAAAGACGTCGACAACACCACCTTCAGCAAAGTCGTGGTCACCGTCGACCACCTGGCTGCAGGTGATTTGCTCAGCAATACCGATGTGCTCAAGGCCCTGGCCGTTGCCGGGATCACCATCACCCAGAGCGGCAGCGCCGCCGACGGGAAAATCGTCTACACCCTCACCAGCGACTCGAAGGCCGGCAGCAGCGCCGCCGACTTCGTCAAACTGGTTGAAGCCATCACCTTCCAGAGCCCGGGCAATAACCCTGTCGGTACCGATCGTACCGTCACCATCGATGTGACTGACAACGGTGGCGGCAACCTGGATCGCGAACCGCCGGAAACCGGCAGCGCCACTGGCAAGGTCACTATCGACCTGTTCAACGACGCCCCGACTGCATCGGCCGACAACACCACCGCCGATGAAGACCATACCGCCAAGATCGTGCTGGACGGCAAGGATGTGGACGGTACCGTCTCCAGCTTTGTCATCACCACCTTGCCGGAAAACGGCAAGCTGTACAGCGATGCCACGCTGCAAACCGAACTCAAAGTCGGCGACTCGGTGCCGGCGGGTGCCGACGGCAAGGCCGCGGTTTACTTCGCCCCGACCGGCGACTGGAGCGGCAAAACCGAGGTGACGTTCACTGCGGTCGACAACGGAGGTAAATCGAGCGCCGTAACGACGGCCGACATCACGATCGCGCCGGTTACCGACACTCCGCACCTGGGCCTGCTCGGCGGCGGCCCTGTGACCTCGATCAACTTCGACAGCGCCAACCTCAATGGTTCGTGGGGCATCGTCGGGGTAAATGACGCCAACAACGCGCCTGTCAGTGGCACCCCGAGCACTCCGTGGCTCACGGGGAATGCCGGCGGCCAAGTCGAAATCGGCCAAAGCAGCAACTACGGCGTAGAGACCCCAGGCAACAGCCAGGTCATCGAGCTTGAGAAAAACGCCGGCGACGACTCCAGCCTGTACACCATCATCAAGGCAGAAGCCGGCACGGCGTACACCATCTCGGTCGACTACTCGCCGCGTGCGGGCGCCGAGAACAATTCGGTGATCGACGTATTCTGGGGCGGCGTCAAAGTCGGCACCCTGGATACCACCACCGTCGGCATGAAGACTTACACCTTCGTCGTGCCGGTCACCGCTGACGGCGATGCCAAACTCGAGTTCAAAGCCCCGGCCGGGGATGCAAACAACTCGTTGGGCGGCGTGCTGGACAACATCAACGTCACCCAGGTGCTGAACACCGGCCTGGAAGACCATGCGATCAAGCTGTCGACCATCGACGCATACGCCACCGACAAGGATGGTTCCGAGACGCTCAAGCTGGAAGTCGGTGGCATACCGCTCAACGCGACCATCTCCGATGGCACGCCGGGCCACACCTTCACCGCGACGGCTGGCAATCAAAGCGTCGACATCAGCAACTGGAACAAGGCCACCCTGGTCTTCACCCCGGCGGAAAACGCCAACGGCCTGGTGAACCTCACCGTCACCGCCACCGCGCAGGACGGCACGGCTGATCCGAAATCCGAGTCGATCACCCTGCCGATCAACGTGATTGCCGTTAACGATGCGCCAGAAGCTATCGCGACTACCGCGACCGGTTCCGAAGATCCGGTTCAAGGTATCGAAGTCAAGCTTTCGGCTACTGATATCGATGGCGTGGAGAACGTGAAATCGTTCGCGGTTGGTACGTCGACCAGCGGTACGTTCTATACCGATGCGGCGATGACCAAACCAGTGACCGGCTCGATTGATGCGGTCAACGGCGAAGCCACGGTTTACTTCAAGCCAAATGCGAACTTCAACGGCACGGCGAACTTCACCTACACGGCCACCGACAGTGGCAACGCTGACGGCAGCAACCCGCTGACCTCGGCGCCTGCTAACGGCACTATCACTGTGACTGCGGTGAACGACGCGCCGGTTGCCGCACCGACCACCGCAACGGGTTCCGAAGATCCGGTTCAAGGTATCGAAGTTAAGCTTTCGGCCACTGACGTAGACGGCGTGGCGGACGTGAAATCGTTCACCGTCGGCACGCCAACCAATGGCACGTTCTACACCGATGCGGCGATGACCAAGCCAGTGACTGGCTCGATTGATGCCGTCAACGGCGAAGCGACCGTTTACTTCAAGCCGAACGCGAACTTCAACGGCA
>NZ_JALJRR010000005.1:124390-291580 GCF_024519615.1 Pseudomonas sp. Pse79 | reverse complement strand
TGCGGTGTGTGAAGACGAAACGAACCGAAAGTTCGACTCTTACAAAACACCGAAAGCTATCACATACCCAATTTGCTGAAGCGAGGCCATCAGGCCACGACTCAGTACCCGAATTTCTTGACGACCATAGAGCATTGGAACCACCTGATCCCATCCCGAACTCAGCAGTGAAACGATGCATCGCCGATGGTAGTGTGGGGTTTCCCCATGTGAGAGTAGGTCATCGTCAAGATTAAATTCCAGAACCCCTGTTTGCTCACGCAGACAGGGGTTTTGTTTTGGGCGGTCGGAAAGGGCGCCTCATTGCGGTGGTCTTCAGTGCTTCCTTGGCAGTGTCTACTAAAGGCTTTTGTATCGCTCTCCTCAAGCTGCAAGATCGTACAAGAGCGCTCGACCCTTCCTTCGATAGTCTGACAACTCTCACCTACCAGAGGATCTGTCATGACTCAGCAGCACCCAGCACAACCTGTCAATCTCGCGCAAAAGGCTTCGCTCATCAGTGAACAGTGGAGCCCGAGAGTCGTCGCCGAGATGAACGACTACCAGTTCAAGGTTGTACGCATCGAAGGCGAGTTCATCTGGCACTCACATCCAGAAACCGACGAGGCGTTTTTCGTGCTTGAAGGGACACTGCGCATCGACCTTCCGGACGGTCCCGTGTATGTGGCACCGGGTGAGCTGTATGTCGTTCCTCGCGAAATAGAGCATCGGACCGCCGCCGAAGGCGAAGCCAAATTGATGATGATCGAACCACGCGGCATCTTGAACACCGGCCATGAAGGGGGAGACCGCACCGCCATGAACGACCTGTGGATCTGAAATCCCCCTGCTGTTCGAGGCCACCGTTGCCATCTGGTAACAGTAGCCTCATCCCCTGATGCTCGGTGCCGTCTGACTCAACGGCACCACACGGCTCTTCCCAGGTACCGTTGGGGAAATCGGTGCAAAGTGTTTCTGCATTTTTGTTATGGTGCAGCACATTTTCACAAGGATTGAGCTTTTATCCGCAGGACGCGGCGTCGACCTTTTTCAACGAGATGCTGTAGAAATGCCTCAACCAATACCGATCAAAGACCACGAAAACGAAAACCGCCTGGTCAACAAGCGCCTGCTCGCCTGCGCCTTGTTGGTGATCGGCATCACCTGCGCCCTGGTGGGCCGCCTGTATTTCCTGCAGGTCGTGCAATTCGAGTATCACTCGACGATTTCTGAAAACAACCGTGTCCACGTACTGCCCATCACACCGACTCGCGGCTTGATCTATGACCGCAATGGCGTCGTGCTGGCCGACAACCGTCCAAGCTACAACCTGACCATCACCCGCGAGCGCACCACCGACCTCAAGGGCGAACTGGACGCGATCGTCAGCCTGCTGCACCTGCCGGCAGAAGACCGTGCCGTATTCGACAAGGCGCTGAAGCAGGCGCGGCATCCTTTTGTTCCGGTTACGTTGTTTTATGAGCTGACCGAAGAACAGATCGCCGAACTCGCCGTCAACGAATTCCGCCTGCCCGGTGTAGACGTCGAACCGCAATTCGTCCGCCACTACCCCCTGGGCGCGCATTTCGCTCACTCCATCGGTTACGTTGGCCGCATCAACGAAAAAGAATCCAAGGCCCTCGACTCGGTGGAGTACCGCGGCACGCAGTCCATCGGCAAGACCGGCATCGAGCGTTTCTACGAGTCAGAACTGCATGGTCATGTCGGCTATGAAGAAGTCGAGACCAATGCACAGGGGCGCGTACTGCGTGTGCTCAAGCATACCGACCCGATCCCCGGCAAAAACATCGTGCTGAGCCTCGATGTCAAACTCCAGGAAGCGGCGGAAGAGGCGCTGGGCGATCGTCGTGGCTCCGTGGTAGCCCTCGACCCGCAAACTGGCGAAGTACTGGCGATGGTCAGCAAGCCCAGCTTCGACCCTAACCTGTTCGTCACTGGCATCAGCTTCAAGGAATACGCCGCCCTGCATGATTCCATCGACCGGCCGCTGTTCAACCGCGTCCTGCGCGGTCTCTATGCGCCGGGTTCGACGATCAAGCCGGAAGTGGCCATCGCGGGTCTCGACAGCGGGGTAGTGACGGCCCAGACCCGCGTGTTCGACCCCGGTTACTACCAATTGCCCGACTTTGACCACAAATACCGCAACTGGAACCACAGCGGCGACGGTTGGGTGGATATGGACGCCGCCATCATGCGCTCCAACGACACCTATTTTTACGACCTGGCCCACAAGCTCGGCATCGACCGCCTGCACGACTACCTAGCCGAGTTCGGCCTCGGCCAGAAAGTCTCCCTGGACATGTTCGAAGAGTCGGCCGGCCTGATGCCGTCCCAGGCCTGGAAGCGCGCGACCCGGCGTCAGCCCTGGTTCCCGGGCGAAACGGTGATCCTCGGCATCGGCCAGGGTTATATGCAAGTCACGCCGCTGCAACTGGCCCAGGCCACTGCGTTGATTGCCAACAAAGGCGTGTGGAATCGGCCGCACCTGGCCAAGACCATCAACGGCGTGGCGCCGGTGGACGAGCACCCGATGCCCAACGTGGTCCTCAAGAACCCGCGTGACTGGGAGCAGGTCAACCACGGGATGCAACTGGTGATGCACGACCCGCGCGGGATCGCCCGGGCGGCCGCGCAAGGCGCGCAATACCGCATCGCCGGCAAGAGTGGTACCGCGCAGGTGGTGGCGATCAAACAGGGCGAGCGCTACAACCGCGACAAAACCCAGGAGCGCCACCGTGACAACGCGCTGTTTGTCGGGTTTGCGCCAGCGGAGCACCCCCAGATCGTGATTTCGGTGATGATCGAAAACGGCGAGGCCGGTGGCCGCGTCGCAGGTCCGGTGGTGCGCCAGATCATGGACGCCTGGCTGCTCGACCACGAAGGCCACTTGAAGCCGCAATATGCGACGCCGAGCAAAGCCCCCGGCGACCCCCACGTCTGACTCACAGCTGCCATTCGTCCCACTGCTGCACGCCCTCATGCGCGAGCCACGGCACATCGTGGGCCGTCCAGATGTGCGCGGTGGGCCTGATGCCCGGATCATCGTCCAGCGTCGCCACCCGCACAATCACATGGGGCTGATGCCCGCGCTCGGCCATCAGGTGTGAGCCACAGCGCGAGCAGAAGCGCCTGAATTTGCCTGGCGAGGATTCGAAGGCCGCCAACAGTTCTTCGCCCTGGGTCCAGCGAAAGTGCTCACGCATTACGCCGGCGGTGCTCACAAACGCTGCCGCATGCACCTTGCGACAGCTGTCGCAGTGGCAGTGGCTGATGGGCATGTCCAGGCTGTCCACCTGGTAGCGCACGGCTTTACAGAAGCAACTTCCATTCAACGGGTCAGTCATAACCTAAGGGCCTGGACAACAACGGGGGCATCATCATCGCGCAGAACCCAAGGTTGCGCATTAGTCGATGTCGCCTACTGTCAATGGAGGAGGTGACGTATGCACGTATCAGATCGTATAGAACGGAAAGTCCTACTGAACGCTCCACGCAAAAAAGTGTGGGAGGCACTCACCGATGCCGAGCAATTCGGCCGCTGGTTTGGCATCGCCCTCAAGGGCAAGACCTTTGTCGCCGGGGAAACGATCGAAGCGCCGATCACTTACCCAGGTTACGAACACGTGATCTGGAAAGCCAAGATCGAACGCATCCTGCCGCAGACGCGGTTTTCTTTCTCGTGGCACCCCTTCGCCGTCGAAAAGGGCTTCGACTACGACAAGGAAACACCGACGCTGGTGGAGTTCACCGTTGAAGACCGCGCCCCGGGCATTCTGCTGCGGGTCGTTGAATCGGGCTTCGACGCAGTGCCCGAAGCCCGCCGCCTGAAAGCCTTCAAAATGAATTCCCGCGGCTGGGACGAGCAAATGCGCAATATCGAAGGCTACCTGAGCCACTTCCACCAAGGCATCGCCTGAGGCGATTGCGCTCTGTGCGCGTTAACGTGCTGCGTTTGGCCGGATGCCGGGTAGAATCACGCCCTGAACGTGATTCCTGAGGTGCGGCACGGTGGATTTACAGCAGGGTTTTGTCCTGACCCGGCATTGGCGTGACACCCCGGCGGGGACGCAGGTCAGCTTCTGGCTGGCCACCGACCAGGGGCCGCGGCTTATTCGCCTCCCCGTGCAAAGCTCGGTGATATTCATCCCCGAAGCCCATCGCAAGCCGCTGGATTGGCTGCTCAAAGACGAGCGCGATATCGAATTGCGCCCGCTGGCGCTGTGCGATTTCCATCACCGCAAGGTATTAGGCCTCTACACCCGCCAGCATCGGCAACTGATGGACCTGGAAAAGCGCCTGCGCGCCGCCGGTGTCGATGTCTACGAAGGTGACGTGCGCCCGCCCGAGCGCTACATGATGGAGCGTTTCATCACCGCCCCCGTGTGGTTCGACGGCACGCCCGATGCCAGCGGTGCGCTGCTCGAAGCGCAGATGAAACCCGCCCCCGACTACCGTCCGCCGCTCAAACTGGTGTCCCTGGACATCGAGACCACCGCTCAGGGCGATCTGTATTCCATCGCCCTCGAAGGCTGCGGCGAGCGCCAGGTGTACATGCTCGGCCCGCCGAACAAGAGCGACGCGGTGGACTTCAAGCTCGACTACTGCGACACCCGCGGCCAATTGCTCGAACGCCTCAACCAGTGGCTGGCCACCCATGACCCCGATGCGATCATCGGCTGGAACGTGGTGCAGTTCGACCTGCGCGTGCTCCACGAACATGCCCAGCGCCTCAACGTGCCGCTCCTGCTTGGCCGCGGCGAAGAGCCCATGACCTGGCGCGAACACGGCAGCCGCAATCATTACTTCGCGGCCGCGGCGGGGCGGTTGATCATCGACGGTATCGAAGCGCTGCGCTCGGCCACCTGGAGTTTTGAATCCTTCAGCCTGGAAAACGTCGCGCAAACCCTGCTCGGCGAAGGCAAGGACATCTCCACGCCGTACCAGCGCATGGACGAGATCAACCGCATGTTCGCCGAGGACAAGCCGGCCCTGGCGCGTTACAACCTCAAGGACTGCGAACTGGTCACGCGGATTTTCGCCAAGACCGAGCTGCTCAAGTTCCTGCTCGAACGCGCCAGCGTCACTGGCTTGCCAGCCGACCGCAACGGTGGCTCCGTGGCCGCATTCACCCACTTGTACATGCCGCTGATGCACCGTCAGGGCTTCGTCGCGCCGAACCTGGGCGACAAACCGCCCCAGGCCAGCCCCGGCGGGTTTGTCATGGATTCACGCCCCGGCCTCTACGAATCGGTGTTGGTGCTGGACTACAAAAGCCTCTACCCGTCGATCATCCGCAGCTTCCTGATCGACCCCGTAGGCCTGGTCGAAGGCCTCAAGCACCCCGATGACAGTGCGTCGGTGGAAGGCTTTCGCGGCGCACGGTTTTCCCGCACCCGGCACTGCCTGCCCGCCATCGTCGCGCGCATCTCCGAAGGCCGCGAAGAGGCCAAGCGCGAACACAATGCACCGTTGTCCCAAGCGCTGAAAATCATCATGAACGCCTTCTACGGCGTGCTCGGCTCCAGCGGTTGCCGCTTCTTCGATACGCGCCTGGCGTCCTCGATCACCCTGCGCGGCCATCAGATCATGCGCCAGACCCGCGAACTGGTCGAAGCCCAGGGGTATGAAGTGATCTACGGCGACACCGATTCGACCTTCGTCTGGCTCGGCAGCGCGCATTCCCAGGAGGACGCCCGCCGCATCGGCCAGGCGCTGGTGCAGCACGTCAACGATTGGTGGCGCGCGCATTTGCACAACGCATTCGGCCTGCACAGCGCGCTGGAGTTGCAATACGAAACCCACTTCACGCGCTTCCTCATGCCGACCATTCGCGGCGCCGAGGAGGGCAGCAAGAAGCGGTACGCCGGGTTGGTGGTGCGCGGCGATGGCAGCGAAGAGATGGTCTACAAGGGCCTGGAAACCGTGCGCAGCGACTGGTCGCCCCTGGCCCGGCAATTCCAGCAGGAACTCTACCAGCGCATCTTCCACCGCCAGCCCCATCAGGATTACGTGCGCGACTACGTGCGGCGCACCTTGAGCGGCGAATTCGACGAGTTGCTGATCTACCGCAAGCGCCTGCGCCGCCGGTTGGACGACTACGAGCGCAACGTCCCGCCCCACGTGCGCGCCGCGCGCCTGGCCGACGACTACAACGACCGCATGAACCGCCCGCGTCAGTACCAGCGCGGCGGTTGGATCAGCTACGTGATCACCGTCAACGGCCCGGAGCCGCTGGAAGTGCGCCAGGCCCCGATCGACTACGACCACTACGTCACGCGGCAATTGCAGCCGGTGGCCGATGCGATTCTGCCGTTTGTGAATGACGACTTCGGCACCCTGGTCGGCGGGCAAATGGGCCTGTTCTGAAGTACTTGCCTCGCGTGGCTAAGCGTCTACGCTGTTGGCGTGCTCGGCAACTGCTACATGACATTCAGGAGGAACCCCCATGTACACGCTCTACGGCACCGACGACTCCGGCTCATGCATGATTGAAATTGCCCTGCCGCGTTGCGCGGTGCCGTGGCATCGGGTGGACGCCAGCTCCTGGCAGGACGGCGAAGGCAGTGCAGCGCTCGCACGGATCAACCCGCTCAAACAGATCCCCACGTTGGTCACGCCGGACGGCCAGGTACTGACGGAAAGCGCGGCGATCCTGATCCACCTGGGCCTGGAATTCCCGGCCGCCAACCTGCTCGCCGGCAACCGCGGCCAGATCCTCCGCGGCCTGGTGTACATCGCCGCCAATTGCTACTCGGCGATCGGCATCATCGACTACCCGCAACGCTGGCTGGGCAACGCCGATGAGGCGGCGCAAGCGCAATTGATCAGCGGCACGCGCCACTACCTGCACCAGGCCTGGAGGGTGTTCGCCGATCAGTTTGCCGACCAATTGTTCGCCCCCGACCAACAGCCGAATGCCCTGGGCATCATGGCGGCGGCGGTGTCGCGCTGGGATGCGGCGCGAGAGGCGTTGCAAGACTCGCGGCCGGCGTTCGCCCAGACCCTGGCCCGGGTGGACGCCGACCCGCTCGTAGCGCCGGTGTTCGCTCGGCATTGGCCGCAGCAATGACAGTGCCGCGTCCTGTCGCCTGGCACGTCACGCGCTGGTGCGACGACCCCTATAGCCAAGGTGCCTACAGCGCAATGTTGCCGGGAGGCGATGTGAGCCTGCGGCGCCTGCTCTCGACGCCGATTGATAATCGTCTGTTCCTCGCTGGGGAAGCCTTCAACCACGATCATTGCGCCATGACCCACAGCGCTTGGGACAGTGGCATCCGCGCTGCGAATGCGGTGGCCGGCACCCGCGCCCGCAGGGTCATCGTTATCGGTGCCGGGTTTGCCGGCCTGAGTGCCGCACGTGCGTTGCAGGCGCAGGGTTTGGAGGTGCGCGTACTCGAGGCGCGCAACCGCATCGGCGGGCGCGTGAACAGTGTGGCCCTGGGTGACCATACGGTGGATGCGGGGGCCGCCTGGTTGCAGCACTATGGCCTCAACCCGCTGGCCCGACGTGCCGAGCAGTTGGGCCTGGAGCGACGGCCTACCGATTTCTCGCAACCATTGGCTGCCGCGTGGGATGGCCCCGTACCGGACATCAATGGCGCGTATGAACGCTTGAAACAGGCCATTGATCGTCATCAACCCTTGGCGCAGGGCATCGATCAGTACCTTGCGACCCTCAATGCCCCCGAACGCCGCGCTGCTCGCTATGCCATCGACGCTAACCTGATCCTCGAAGCCGGGTTGCCCCTGGACCAGTTGTCGACGCATACGCTCGACGAGGAGGGCGTTGGCCACGGCGACCAGTTTCTGCCTCAAGGCTATCGGCAATTACTGGAAGACGCCGCCAGCGGCCTGAATATCCACCTCAATCACCCCGTGCAGCACGTTGCCTGGGACGAGCACGGCGTGTGGGTCGATGCCCTCAATGCAGATGCCTGCATCTGCACGGTGCCGATACCGGTACTCAAACACCTGCACTTTACGCCAGGCTTGCCGACGGCTTACCGAGAGGCCCTGGCGTTTTTCACCATGGGCCGCCTGGAAAAGGTCGTGCTGCAATTCGACCAGCGCTGGTGGCCGGTTTCCCGCGATGGTTATCTGCGTTGGTACGATCACCCCGCCAATTGGGGGGAGTGGCTGGATTTGACCGATGCCGTGGGTGCGCCGCTGATTGCCGGGTTGATCGCCGGTGATGCGGTGGACCGGCACTATCGAGGCAAGCTTGACGAGCAGATCGCACTGCAAGCCTGCGAAAAACTTGCGGCCTGGGCCTGCGCAATCAAAGGAAACAATGACTGCTAGCACTCGTCACCCCTTGCGTAGCCGGCGTCCTGACCTACGCTTTCTCAAGGCGGTGTAGGAATCATCCTTGAATTTGGCTGTCGCAGACATGAAACTCAAGAACCCTGCATGGAATTCAAAGGAGGTACGCATGCTCATCCGGTCGCTGACCCTGGCTACCTTGATGGCTTTTACGGGGCCGTTGTTGGCTGCTGATGATATCAACCCGCTCAAGCAGGATTTGGGCAAGGCCCGGCCGCTGGTGGTGGTGGAGCTTGATTCCGGCAATGACACATTGGCCAAGCTCAAGAAACAGCTGGACGAGCCTGCCACCAAGCAGTCCTTTGAAGAGCGCGGCATGGTGTTGTACACCGTGAAGTTCGGCAGCATCGGTGCCGAAGGGGAGAAGTTCGCCAAGGACCCCAAGGACAACAAGAAGCTTGCCCCGCCTGAAACCAACGCGCTGATCCGCGCCCTCAAATTAGGCGCCGGCAGCGGCACCAAAGTGATCCTGGTCGGCAAGGACGGCGAGAAGAAAGTCGAGAAGACCGTGCCGCCGGATACCCTCAACTTGAGCGAGTTTTTCAGCGCCATCGACCAGATGCCGATGGCCGAGAAAGAAGCGGCTGCCGTTGCGGAACCCGAACCTGTCGCCCCCGCGCCAGGCAAGAACGCCAAGCCCGACAAACCGGCGAAACCCGGCAGCAAACCGGCCCCTCAGCCATTGGATGACTGAGGCTTATCCTTCGGCGGGCGCGCGCCCATAGATATCATCGAAGCGCACAATGTCGTCTTCGCCCAGGTACTCGCCGCTCTGCACCTCGATCATCACCAGCTCGATGCTGCCGGGGTTGGTCAGGCGGTGTTTGTGCCCGGCCGGAATGTAGGTGGACTCGTTGGCGTTGATCAACAATTCCCGCTCGCCATTGGTGATCTGCGCGGTACCGCTGACCACCACCCAGTGTTCGCTGCGATGGTGATGCATCTGCAGCGACAGTGACGCCAGCGGCTTGACCACAATGCGCTTGATCTTGAAGCGCGCACTCTCCTCCAGCACCGTGTAGGTGCCCCATGGCCGCGTCACCGTGCGGTGCAGGTTGTACGCCGGATGGTTCTGGCGCTTGAGCTCGGCCACGATGTGGCGCACATCCTGGCTGCGGTGGGCATCGGCGATCAGCAGGGCGTCGGCGGTGTCGACGATGATCAGGTCGCGCACGCCCACCACGCCCAATACCCGCCTGGGCGAGTCGATGTAGCAGTTGTGGACGTCATGCAGAATCGCTTCGCCATTGACCTGATTGCCCTGGGCATCGCTGGGGGTGAGCTGGCGCAGGGTTTCCCAGGAGCCGATATCGCTCCAGCCGATATCGCAGGGCACCACGGCCACCTGCGTGGACTTCTCCATCAACGCCACGTCGATGGACAGGTCCGGCGCGCCGCCGAAGCCATCGGCATCCAGTTCGCGCTGGCGCGAGGTTGTATTCTGCAGGCTCTGGCTGTGCGCCAGCGCGGCCTTGGCGGCCGCCAGCACCTGCGGGGCGTGGGTGGTCAGCTCGTTCACCAGGGTGCTGGCCTTGAAGCAGAATATGCCGGCGTTCCACAGGTGCTGGCCGCCGTCGAGGTAGCCTTGCGCGGTGGCCAGGTCGGGTTTTTCGACAAAGCGTTTGACCCGGTTTCCCGCACTCAACGCGGCGCCTTGTTCGATGTAGCCGAAGCCGGTTTCCGGGCGATCAGGCTCAATACCGAAGGTCACCAGGTAGCCGGCTGCGGCCAGCTCGCGGGCCTGGCTCACGGCCGCGGCGAACGCGCTTTCATTGAGGATCAAGTGGTCGGCGGGCATCACCAGCAACGGTGCGTCGTCGCCGAAGTGCTCCAGCACATGCAGCGCCGCCACCGCCATCGCCGCTGCCGTGTTGCGGCCGAAGGGCTCCAGCAACAAGTCCAGGGGCAGGCGGGCTGTGTTCACCAGGCGGTAGTCATCCAGCGTGCGAAACAGCAGGTCACGGTTGGTGACCGTCAGCACGTTTTCCACCCCGGGCAGGCGGCTGGCGCGCAGGAAGGTTTTCTGCAGCAGGCTCTGGCCATCGCGCATACGCATGAACGGCTTGGGCATGTTCTGCCGGGAGACTGGCCACAGTCGGGTACCCGAACCGCCGGAAATGATGCAGGGAATTAATCCGTCGTGGGTATTCATCAATAAACTTCTTGGGGGGGAAAGGGCAGCCCGCGCTTCGGAATCGAGCTTCGTCGCAATCGCGCTGCCCCGTATCATCGGCGACCCGCCGCGCAGCGGCAACTGCGACGCGTATCAACCCAGGCGCGCTGCCGCCCGCGCAGTGATTTCTGCGCGGACCTTGCGCGACTCGGCCGTGCGTTTGTTGGCCTCTTCCAGCACGGCCTTCGGCGCGGTATCCGGCCGGCCGGCATTGAACGGTGGCGCCGGGGCGTATTCGATCTGCAACTGCACCAATTGCGCTGTTGCTTCGTCGTACAGCTCAGCGGCCAGGGTCAGGGCGAAGTCGATCCCCGCAGTGATCCCGCCGCCGGTGAGCAGGTTGCCGTCACGCACCACGCGCGCCTGAACCGGAATGGCGCCGAGCGGGGCGAGCAGGTCGTGGTAGGCCCAATGGGTGGTGGCCTTGCGCCCGCGCAGCAAACCGGCCGCACCGAGCACCAGCGAACCGGTGCATACCGAGGTGATATAGCGCGCGGTGAGCGCCTGGACCCTGAGGAAGTCGAGGGTCTGCGGGTCTTCCATCAACGGGCCGACGCCGCTGCCGCCAGGGACGCAGAGCACATCCAGGTGTGGGCAATCGGCGTAGGTCATGGTCGGCGTGAACACCAGCCCGGTGCTGGAGGTGACCGGCGAAAGGTCTTTCCACACCAGGTGCAACTTCACATCCGGTAGTGAGCCCAAGACGTCATAGGGGCCGGTGAGGTCCAGTTGCTGGATGCCGGGGAACAACAGAAAGCCGATCTGCAAGGTCATGAATGAAGCTCCGATAAGGGGTGGACGGTTTCACTCTAGAGGCCTAGGCTTTGGCGAATACGCCATTGAACCCACGAATCACGCCAAACATGCCGCGCATCATTCATGTACTCGCTTTTGATAATGCCCAAGTGCTCGACGTGACCGGGCCCTTGCAGGTGTTCGCCTCGGCCAACGACCTTGCGCGCCAGCGCGGTGCGCCGTTGCCCTACGCGGTTTCGGTGATCGCCGCCCAGGCGGCGCCGGTGATGACCTCCGCCGGCCTGGCGCTGGTGGCCGAGCCGTTGCCCGCCGTCGACACGCCTTGCGACACCCTGCTCATCGCCGGCGGCTGGGGTGTCTACGGCGCCGCCGAAGACCTGGCGCTGGTGGACTGGGTGCGCGAAAAAGCCCGGCACACCCGGCGCATGGCCTCGGTGTGTACCGGGGCTTTTCTGCTGGCGGCCAGTGGTTTGCTCGACGGCTGTCGCGTGGCGACGCACTGGACACGCTGTGAAGAGCTGGCGCGCAAGTTCCCGGCGCTGACGGTGGAGGCCAACCCGATTTTCATCCAGCAGGGCACCGTTTGGACGTCGGCCGGTGTAACCGCCGGGATCGATCTGTGCCTGGCCTTGGTGGAACAAGACCTGGGCCGCGCCGTGGCCCTGGAAGTCGCGCGGCACCTGGTGGTTTTCCTCAAACGCCCCGGTGGCCAATCGCAGTTCAGCGTGACCTTGTCATTGCAAAAAGGCGACAGCCGCTTTGCCGAGTTGCACGCGTGGATCGCGGAGCACCTGACCCTCGACCTGACCCTCGCCACCCTGGCCGCCCAGGCCGGCATGAGCGAGCGCAGCTTCGTGCGTCACTACCGCGCCGAAACCGGCCAGACCCCCGCGCGCGCGGTCGAACTGATCCGCGTCGAAACCGCCCGCCGGCAACTGGCGGACAGCAGCACATCGATCAAACGCATCGCCGTGCAGTGCGGGTTTGGTTGTGAAGAGACCTTGCGGCGCAGCTTCCTGCGGGTCTTGTCAGTCACGCCGCAGGCTTATCGCGAGCGCTTTTCGCCAGCGGCCTAGGCGAGCAATTCCAGGAGTGCCTCAAGGGTCGCTTGCGGCGCTTCCTGAGGGATATTGTGGCCGACGCCGGGCAACACCTGCCGCCGATAGAAGCCGCTGAAGTGCTGCGCGTCGACAAAGTCCGGGTTATCGAACGATGGCGCACTCTGGCCATAGAGGCTGGGGCCTGCCGCCCAGGAGGGCGACCACAGTGACCACAGCAATTGGCAAAACGCCCGGCGATTGGCGGTCAACCCATCCACGCCACGCTGGGTGTGGAAGTAGTACTGGTACCACAACCGATGCTCCGTCTCTGGCGGCCTGGGCTCGAGCGACTTGGCAATGTCCTGGATGTTGTAGCCGTCCCCGCTCACCAACCCGCGCACGCGCTCCGGCCACAGTGCCGCGACAATACAGGCGGCACGCCCACCCCAGTCATAGCCCGCCAGGGTGGCCCGCGGGATACACAGCGCATCCATGAACTCCAGCAGGTCCTTGGCCAACGCGGCCTGTTGCCCGGAGCGCATCATCTGCGCGTTGATAAACCGCGTCGGGCCATAACCACGCAGGTACGGCACCCACACCCGACAGCCGCGCTCGGCCAGGGCCGGGGCGATATCGTCATAGCCGCGAGGGTCGTAGGGGAAACCGTGCAGCAGGATCACCGGTTCACCGTCGACGGGGCCGTGGGCTTCATACGCCACATCGAGCATCGAGGTGCGTACATAAAACAGCGCAGGGGCGATGGGCATGATGGGCTCCTATCGGGTGGGCGATGACTGCCGATGACACTACCGCCGATCGATTAACGCCACAAGGCTGAGAGCGTCGAGGGCCAAGAGTGTCCGGCGTTCAGGTTGCCCGACCCACCGTCATCGCGGCCTCGCTGACCCTCGACGGGTAGCGTTCAAGGCTGCCACACCGTCTTCGCGCCGCTCAACTTGCGGTCCAGAAACGTTGCCGCGCTGATCAGTGCCAAATGGCTCAACGCCTGCGGCGTATTGCCCAGGTGGCGCGCCTGGTTGTCGAACTCTTCGGCGTACAACCCCAGCGGGTTGGCGTAGCGCAGCAACTGCTCAAACTCCAGATGCGCCTTTTCGACCTGCCCGGCGCGGGCCAGGCATTCGACGTACCAGAACGAGCAGGCGGCAAACGCGCCTTCGGTGCCTGGCAGGCCGTCGATCCGGCTGTCGTCGTTGCGATAGCGATAGACCATGCCGTCGCGCACCAGGCTTTTCTGGATCGCTGCCAGCGTCGAGAGCCAGCGCGGGTCGGTGGCGGCGACGAAGCGCATCAGCGGCATGAGCAGCATCGAACCGTCCAGCGCGGTGCTGCCGGTATGCTGCACAAAGTGCCCGCGTTCTTCGTTCCAGAAATTGCCCCAGATATCCGCGTAGATCGCCTGGCGCGTCTGGTCCCAGCGCGCGAACGGCGCCGGCAGCGAGCGTTTGGACGCCAGGCGGATCGCACGGTCCAGCGCCACCCAGCACATCAGCCGCGAGTGCAGGAAGTGATGCTGCTCGCCGCGCATTTCCCAGATACCCACGTCTTTGCGGTTCCAGATATCACAGACCTGATCCGCGAGTTCGACCGTGTGTTTCCAGCCGTCGTGGGAAATGGCTTCGCCGTATTTGTTGACCAGATAAATCGCGTCCATCAACTCGCCGTAGATGTCCAGTTGGACCTGGTCGAACGCCTCATTGCCGATACGCACCGGCGTCGCGCCGCCATGCCCGCGCAAGTGCGTCAGCTGAGTTTCGGGCAGTTGCTGGCGGCCGTCGATGCCATACAGGATGTTGATCTTGACGGGCTGGTCGCTGCAGTCGCTGACCCGCCCTCTGAGCCAACGCATGTAGTGGTTGGCTTCGTCGACAAACCCCAGGCGCATGAACGCGTAGACCGTGAACGAGGCGTCACGGATCCAGGTGTAACGGTAGTCCCAGTTGCGCTCGCCGCCGGGCGATTCGGGCAGGCCGAAGGTGGCGGCGGCGATGATTGCGCCATGTTTGCGCGAGGTCAAAAGCTTCAGGGCCAGGGCCGAGCGGTTGACCATTTCGCGCCAGCGCCCGCGGTAGTTCGATTGCGCAATCCAGCCGCGCCAGAACGCCACGGTGTGCGTCAACGCCAGGTCGGTGCAGCTGCTGTCGACGCGCGGGTCGTCCTGCCCGCCGAGGACGAATTCGGCGCCTTCCTCCTGGGCCAGGACGAAGCTGGCCACTGCGGCGTTGTCTTCGACCTGCAGTGCGTGGCTGCTCGACAAGCGCAGAGCGGGCTGGCCGTGGGCGGCGAAACACACCGTGCCGTTGTCGAGGCTGGCGTGGGTGGGCGCGCGCGCATAGTCATGACGCACGGCGCAGCGCAGGTGGATCGTCACCTGGCCGCTGACCGCACGCACGCGGCGAATCAACAGGGGTAGGTCGTCCTCCTCACCGATGGTCAACAGGTCAGTGATTTCCACCACGGCGTCATCGCTGAGCCAGCGGGTCTGCAGCACGTTGGTGTCGGGCAGGTAGATCTGTTCGCGGCGGGCGTTGGGCAGGTCTGGCGTGAGCTGGAAAATGCCGGCGTCGGGCGTGTCGAGCAGCGCGCAGAAGATCGACGGGCTGTCGAATTCCGGCCAGCAGAAAAAGTCGATGCTGCCCTTGTCGTTCACCAGGGCGGCGCTGCGCATGTCGCCGATGATGCCGTGGGCGTCGATGGCGCTCTGTGGCTCGTGCTTGAAATCAACCATTGCCGCCGCCGGTCACCAGAGCTACTTGTTGCTGCCGCGAGAGATGCATCCGTTACCCACCGTTGAGTTGCGTTCAGTTAGCTGACTGGCGGGGCAGGGCACAAGTTCACCGAAAAACACCACAACTTGGCTGGCGCTCGCGGTAAATGACACACCGCTCGCCAGCAGAACCCATTCACTTCTCCCATTGCTCAAGCAGAATCGAAACAAATTTCTCCGCCGCTGGAGATAACGAGGCTCCACGACGGTAAACCAGTCCCAATGAACGGTTCACAATGGGCTCTATCAACGGGATGCTGACCAACGTCGGATGATCCACGGCAGGCATCGCCAGGCTCGGCACGGCCGAGACGCCGAGGCCGGCTTCCACCAGGCCCAGCGACGTCGAAAGGTGTTGCACCTCATAGAACCACTGCGGGCGCCAGCTCAAGCCCGATAACGCATGATCGAGCAACATCCGGTTGCCGCTCAGGCGTCCGACGCCGATCAAGCGGTAATTGCTGAGTTCAGACCAGGTCACCGCGCTACGTTCCGCCAGTTCATGATCGCGTCGACACGCCAATACAAAAGGCTCGTCGACCAATGGCACAAATTCTATGTCAGGGTGCTGGCCGCTCATCATGTTGATGCCGAAGTCGGCTTCTCCGCGCAGCACGGCCTCCAGGCCTTCGTTGGCACTGAGGTCGAGCAGGCGGATACGGATTTGCGGATAGCGCTCGTTGTAGAGGCGGATGACCGAAGGCAGGAAGTAGAAAGCTGCGGTCGGGATGCAGGCAAGGGTGACCCGTCCGCTCTGTCGCTCTGCCAGCTCTCGGATGTTGAGTATCGAGTCGTCGAAGTCGTCCAGCAGGCGGCGTGCCTTGGGTAGAAAGTCCCGACCAACGCTCGTGAGACTCACCCTTCTGGTGGTGCGATCGAGAAGGGCTGTTCCCAAGCCTTCCTCCAGTTTTTTCATCCTCCGGCTCAGCGCCGGCTGGGACAGGTGCAATGCATCGGCAGCCTCGTGGAAGCTCCCGAGTTCGGCGATTTTCACGAACGATCGTATGTCATTTAGCTCATATTGCATTTTTTATAACTCGATGGAAGAGGGCGGCGGCGTTCAATCATCCTAGGTTTGTCATTCGTTAAACGCAATAATCAGGCTGATATTTGCATTGGAAACATTTTTTAAAGCCTGCGACTCTTGCCTCAAGAGCATTAATCAACCCGATTGATCAATAAGAGTCAGTGGTCATGCAACGAATTCCTTGTGTGCTTATGCGCGGCGGTACGTCCAAGGGGCCAGTATTTCTCGCCTGGGACCTGCCTGATGCGATCGAACAGCGTGATGAGCTGCTGCTCAACCTGATGGGCTCCGGCCATGAGCTGGAAATTGACGGCATTGGCGGTGGGAGCCCGCAAACCAGCAAGGTCGCCATCGTCAGCCCATCGCTGCACCCGGACGCGGATGTCGACTATTTGTTCGTGCAGGTCATGGTTTCCCAGCGCCGAGTCGATACCGCACCCAATTGCGGCAATATGCTTTGCGCCGTTGGCCCGTTTGCGGTCGAGCAGGGGCTGGTCAAGGCGTCTAAAGGCCTGACGCGTGTGCGTATTCGCAACCTCAACACGGGGACGTTTGTGAACGCAGACGTACACACTCCCGAGGGGACCGTCAGCTACGAAGGCGACACCGCCATTGATGGCGTGCCGGGGACTGCCGCTCCCGTGCAACTGACCTTCCTGGATGCCGCGGGCAGCAAAACCGGTAAGCTGTTCCCGACGGGGCAGACTCAGGACCTGATCGACGGTGTCCCGATGACCTGCATCGACATGGCGATGCCGATGATGATCATCGAGGCTGGCCAATTGGGTAAACGTGGGGACGAAAGCCCTGCTGAACTGGATGCCGACAAAGCCTTCCTGGGGCGCCTGGAGTCTCTGCGGCTGCAGGCCGGCCTGGCCATGGGGTTGGGCGACGTCAGTGATAAAGTGATCCCCAAGCCCGTACTGGTGTCGCCGGCCAAGGCGGGCGGCACCCTTCAGGTGCGCTATTTCATGCCGCACAACTGTCACCGGGCACTGGCGATTACCGGCTCTATCGGCTTGGCCACCGCGTGCGTCAGTGAAGGCAGCGTGATTGCTCAATTGCTTGGCGGGGTGAGCGAACCGCGCTTGAAACACGTTCGAATTGAACATCCCAGTGGCGCAATAGACGTTGTACTGTCCTACACCGGGGCTCAGGGTGAGACAATTCGCGCTTCGGTAGTGCGAACATCGCGCAGGCTGTTCTCCGGTTATGTCTACGCCGCGGCTTCCCAACGACTTGCCGGATAACGTCCTTTAGTCATTGTCGTTTCTGCATCAGCACAATTCTAAAAATGGGTGATGCCATGAAGTTTGTAAAATCGCTCTACGTCCAGATTCTCTTCGCCGTGCTGTTGGGCGTGCTGGTCGGGCATTTCTGGTCACAACAGGCCATAGCCTTGAAGCCGCTGGGTGATGCCTTCATCAAGCTGATCAAGATGATGATCGCTCCCGTGGTGTTCTGCACCATCGTCACCGGTATCGCCGGCATGAGCGACAAGCGCTCCCTCGGGCGTTTGTTGAGCAAGACCCTGTTGCTGTTCCTGGGCCTGACCGTGATCAGCCTGATCATCGGCCTGGTGGCGGTCTATCTGTTCAAGCCCGGTGTGGGCATGAACATCGACCCTACCCAATTGAGCACCAAGGGGCTGTCGCACTACACCGATTCTGCGGCGAAGCTGGGCGTGGTCGAGTTTTTCATGCACATCATCCCCGACACGTTCATCGGTGCTTTCAATAAAGGTGAGGTGCTGCCGGTTCTATTCATTGCGGTGCTGTGCGGGTTTGCGCTTTCGGCCATTGGCGAGCGCGGCAAGCCGCTACTGGATGTACTGGAGTCCGCTTCGCACATGGTCTTCAAGATCTTCTCCTACCTGATGCGCTTCGCGCCGATCGGTGCCTTTGGTGCGTTGGCGTTCACGGTCGGGCAGTACGGCATTACCTCGTTGGGCTCGTTGGCCAAGCTGATCATGACGCTGTACATCGCCTGCGCATTCTTCGTGTTTGTGGTGCTGGGGAGTATTTGCCGCGCGCATGGCTTCAGTCTGTGGAAGTTGCTGCGCTACTTGCGCGAAGAATTCCTGGTGGTCCTCGGCACGTCGTCCACCGAGCCGGTAATGCCGCGGATGTTGGAAAAACTCCAGGCCCTGGGTTGCAACAAAGGCGTGGTCGGGCTGGTGCTGCCCACGGGTTACTCGTTCAACCTCGACGGTACGGCGATCTACCTCTCGCTGGCGGCGGTGTTCATTGCCCAGGCCTGCAACATCGACCTGAGCCTGACCCAGACCGTGACCATGCTGGCAATCATGCTGCTGTCCTCGAAAGGCGCCGCCGGTGTCACCGGCTCCGGTTTTGTCGCACTGGCGTCAACGTTGACGGTCATTCACGACATTCCCTTGGCCGGCCTTGCCCTGCTGATCGGTATCGACCGCTTCATGTCGGAAGCCCGGGCCTTGACCAGCCTGGCCAGTAATGCGGTGGCGACTGTGGTGATGTCCCTCTCGGAAAATGCCTGCGATCGCGAAGTACTGATGCGGACGCTGGACGGCAAACCTTCCCCCATTGCCATCTCGGCCCAGGCCCAGAACCCGGACTGGGATGGTGTGACGGTCACGGACCGCGTCTGACCGGTCGCGGCTGCGCCCAGACACCTTAAACACCTCAAATAAACACTCCCCGCCAGGCACAACTGGCGGGCGCGGAGTCGTGCGCCTGTGCATCGGCCCCGTTACTTATAAGAACAAGAGAACTGACTTATGCTCGCATTGCTTGGCTTGGCCATGGTGGTGGTTTTCACCTTCCTGATAATGACTAAACGGCTGTCGCCGATTGTCGCCCTGACGCTGGTTCCGATTGTGTTTGCTGTGATTGGCGGCTTCGGCGGCACTACCGGCAAGATGATGCTCGACGGCTTGAAAATGGTCGCACCGTCGGCCGCGCTCCTGCTGTTTGCGATCCTGTTTTTCGGCTTGATGATCGACGCCGGCCTGTTTGACCCGCTGATTCGCAAGATCCTCAAGCGCGTCAACGGCGACCCGATGAAAATCGCTGTCGGCACCGCGTTGCTTTCGCTGGTGGTGGCATTGGACGGTGACGGCACCACCACCTACATGATCACCTGCGCGGCCATGCTTCCGCTGTATAAGCGCATCGGCATGAACCCGATGATTCTGGCGACCATTTCCATGCTTTCGCTGAGCATCATGAGCGGCATGACCCCCTGGGGAGGGCCCGCGACCCGCGCGATTGCGGCACTGGGCCTGGATGCCGGGGCCTACTTCGTACCCTTGCTGCCGACCATGATCGGCGGCGCGATGTGGGTGGTGTTCACCGCGTTCCTGCTGGGCCGCGCCGAGCGCAAGCGCATCGGTAACATTCAACTGGAGAGCGGCGGCGGTAACTGCTACATCAACGCAATACTCGAGGACACGCCGCACAAGCGCCCGAAACTGGCCTACGTCAACCTGCTGCTGGTCATCGCGGTGATGGTCGCGCTGGTGATGGGGATCATGCATTCCGCGATCCTGTTCCTGATCGGGTTCGTCCTGGCGCTGATGATCAACTATCCGCAACTGGACATTCAGAAGGAACGCATCCTTGCCCATTCGGGCAACGCCATGACGGTCGTATTGTTGGTGTTTGCCGCGGGCATCTTTGCCGGGATTTTCTCTGGCACGAAGATGGTCGATTCTCTCGCGCAGACACTGGTTGACTGGATTCCGCCGTCCTGGGGGCACCTGTTCCCGCTGGTCGTGGCCGTTACCAGCATGCCGCTGACGTTCGTCCTGTCCAACGATGCCTACTACTTCGGCGTGGTGCCTATCCTGGCCAACGCCGCCGCGGCCTACGGCATTGATCCGCTGGAGATCGCCCGCGCATCGATTCTGGGGCAACCGGTGCATCTGATGAGCCCGTTGGTCGCCTCGACCCTGTTGTTGGTCGGGATGGTCGATCGCGACATCGGCGATTTCCAGAAAGCCACCGTCAAGTGGGCCGTGCTCACCTCATTGGTCATCACGGTGCTGGCTTTGTTGACCGGGGCGATCAGTCTCTTCACCTGATTCAACCCAACCTCCTGTTTTTCACCGACGCGCCTCACCCGCGAGGCGCGCGATTTCCTGCACGCCAAATAACAACAATGAGTAGTTTGCTATGAACACTGTACATACCCAACGGGTGCTGTTTTCACTGCTTGGTTTGTTGCCGCTGGCCAGTGCCAGCGCCGAAGGATTTATCGATGACAGCAAGCTCAAGCTGCAATTGCGCAACGTCTATTTCAATGAAAACTTTCGCGACGAGCATGGCTTGAGTGCCCGATCGGCCAGGACCGCCAAGAGCGAACGCACCGAATGGGCCCAGGGATTCCTGCTGGATTACCAGTCGGGATTCACCCCAGGCACCGTTGGGTTTGGGGTGGATGCCCTGGGCCTGCTCGGGGTCAAGCTCGACTCTGGACGTGGCCGCAGCGGTACAGGCTTGTTGCCGGTTCACGCTGACGGGCGTGCGGCCGACGAGTTCGCCAGCCTGGGCATGACCGCCAAGGCCCGACTGGCCAAGACCACGCTCAAATACGGGACCTTGCTGCCCAAGACACCGGTACTGATCTACAACGATGCGCGTCTGATGCCGCAAACCTACCAAGGCGCACAGATCAACAGCCTCGACATCGAGAACCTCAGCCTCACCGGGGGCCACCTCGATCGATTCAAGCTGCGTGACTCCACCGACAGCATGCCGATTGTGCCCGACGGCTATAGCGGCGCTGAATCCGGGGACTTCAGTTATGCCGGCGGAGAATACAAGCTGGGGAAAAACCTTCGCTTGAGTTACTTCTACGGCGAACTGGAGAACTTCTACCGGCAGCATTTTGCCGGCATCCAGCACGATCTACCCTTGGGCGGCGGCGTGCTGACCAGTGATTTGCGCTACTTCAACAGTGTCGATAGCGGCTCTGCCTACGGCGGCAAGATCGATAACAACATGCTCAGTGGGCAACTGTCCTACGCCATTTCCGGGCATACCTTCGGTGGCGGGTATCAGACCCTCAGCGGGGATGCCGGGTTGCCATACATCAGTGGCGCGACCGTCTATTCGTTCAGCAACGCCGGTATCGGTAAGTTTATCGAAGAGGACGAGAAGACCTGGATGCTCAACTACGGCTTCAACTTCGCCGCCCTGGGTGTCCCTGGCCTGACCTTTTCCACGCGTTACCTGAGCGGTAACGACGGTAAGTCCAACACCACGGTCAAGGAATGGGAACGCGATGCCGAACTGGCCTATGTGGTGCAGCAAGGCACCTTCAAAGGCCTGGGAGTGAAGCTGCGCAATTACGTCTACCGCTCGGATTTCTCCCGTGGTCGTGACAGTAATCGGATCTACTTCACCTACGACATCGCGCTCTGGTGATCCACTGCTCGCGGCCACGCGACATTCGCGGGCCGCTTTTGCATCGGCGGCTTCATAGGATCGGGGTGAAGGAATCAAATAATGTCGTTCAAAACCAAAATACTGTTGCTGACCTTATTGCCGGTGCTGTTGTTTGCGCTGGTTTTAGGGTTGAGCGCGCGCAGCACGTTGCAGGCCCAGGCCGAGCAGGAAGTCGCACAGACCCGTGAGCGGCTGCTCGAGGAAAGCCGCACCCGACTCAAGGATTACGCGAGCATCGCTCAGACGTCCATCACCGAACTGTATGAGCGGGCGGCTGCCGGGGACCTTTCCGGCCGAGCCTTGGCAATCAGCCGACTGTCCAACGTGAAGTATGGCGATGACGGGTATTTCATCGGCTATGACAGTCAGGTCGTGCGCCTGTTTCGCGGTGACAGCAGCGAAGGCGTCGGCACCAACATGAGTGATCGCAAAGACATCAACGGGAAGTACCTGAACCGCGAGATGGTCGAAGCGGCCAAAAACAAAACGCACTTCGTTACCTATTCGGGTGGGGTCGTCAACACCGATAAGGTGGTGCCCAAGCTCGCTTACAGTTTCTATTTGCCCAAGTGGGACATGGTTGTCGTCACCGCGGTCAATCTGGACAGCATTGAAACCCAGGTCGCCAACGTGCGGGCCGATGTCGAGCTGCGCATACACCACTTGATGCTCAGCATTGCGCTTATCGCTGCCGCGCTGATCGGCATCATCGGGGCACTCGCGCTTCTGCTGGTCAAGCGCAGCTTACGACCCTTGACCTTGATCCGCGCTCACCTCGATGAAATCGCCGCGGGCGAAGGGGATCTGACGCGGCGGCTGCCGCTTGTGAGTCGCGACGAACTGGGGCAACTGGCCGGTTCGTTCAATGCCTTTATCGAAAAGATTCACAGCCTGGTCAGCCAGATCGTCGCGATGAGCGAACAGTTGACCGGGTCTGTCAGCCATGTGGCCGAGCAGAGCCGGCAGATTGACCGGGCCATGGATCGGCAGCGCCTGGAAACCGACCAAGTGGCCGCGGCGATAAACCAGATGTCATCGGCGGCGCAGGAAGTCTCGGCCAGCGCGCACAATGCGGCAAACGCAGCGGTCGAGACCGACAGGCAGTCCCGTCACGCCAGGCAGATCGTCAACGGCAGTATTGCGCGCATTCAGGCACTGACGGTCGAGCTGGATGAGAGTGGCCTGTCGATGCAGAATCTGCAAAACGACGTGACGTCTATCGTCACCGTGCTGGACGTCATTCGCTCGATTGCCGAACAGACCAACCTTTTAGCCCTCAATGCGGCCATCGAAGCCGCGCGTGCCGGTGCGGCCGGGCGCGGGTTTGCCGTGGTTGCCGATGAAGTGAGGGCGTTAGCCAGTCGCACTCAGCGCAGTACCCAGGAAATCCAAGCGATGGTCGAGCGTCTGGAGAGCGCTACCGGCGGGGTGGTCACGGCCATGCACCAATCTACCGAAGCCGCCCAGGGCGCTAATGCCGAGGCCGACCAGGCGGGTGAGTTTCTGGGCAACACGGTCGAGCTGATCGCCACGATCAATGCAATGAACGCGCAAATCGCAAGTGCCGCGGAGGAGCAAACCGCGGTGGCTGAAGAGATCAACCGCGGAGTGCATCAGATCGCACGCGCCATCGACGCGGTTGCCAACCAGACGCAGCAGGGCGTCCAGACCGTCGACGAGTTGTATGCGATCGGCAGCCGCCTGCAAGGCTTGCTGGGGCAATTCAAAATCTGAGGCTGCCCTGCAGGGATACCGCGCTTATCAGGCGTTGACCGTCACCGCGTTTTGCTTGCGATACAAGATCGTCGTCGCCGTGAACCCGCATAACGCCGCAAACATCAGCCAGTAGGCCGGTGATGCCTTATCGCCGGTTACTTGCACCAAAAGGGTGGATACGGCGGGTGTAAAGCCGCCAAACACTGCAGTCGCCAAGCTGAACGCCAGGGAGAACCCGACGACCCTGACGTTCTGCGGCATCACCTCAGTCAGCGCGGCAACCATTGCGCCGTTGTAAATGCCAAAGAAGAACGAGAAGTACAGCAGCACGCTGAGAAGTCGTTCGAAGCTGGCCGCGGCGGCCAGCCAATGCATGGCGGGGTAAGCGGTGCATAGGCACAACAAAGAGATCGCCAGCAATAACGGGCGCCGGCCGATACGGTCGGAGAGTGTGCCGCCGATGGGCAACCAAATGAAGTTGCTCAGGCCGACGAAGAGCGTGACCACCAGGCTGTCGGTGGTGCTCAGGTTCAGTACCGAACGGCCGAAAGTCGGGGTGTAGACGGTGATCAGGTAGAACGTGGTGGTGGTCATCGACGCCAACAGACCGCCAGCCAGTACCGTGCGCCAGTTGTCGCGCATTGAGCGGAACACTTCATTGGCCGTTGGGTGATGCTTGCGTGCTTTGAACGCCTCGGTTTCCTGCAACGAACGGCGAATGATGAAGATGAACGGGATGATCACGCAGCCGATAAAGAACGGGATGCGCCAGCCCCAGGCAGCTACCTCGGCGGCTGCCATGGACGCGTTGATCGTGTAACCCAGCGCTGCCGCAAGAATGATCGCCACTTGTTGGCTGGCCGATTGCCAACTGGTGTAGAACCCGCAGCGGCCCGGCGTGGCGATTTCAGCCAGGTACACCGAAACGCCCCCCATCTCCGCCCCGGCGGAGAAGCCCTGCAACAGTCGTCCCATCAACACCAATACCGGTGCTGCCACTCCGATGCTGGCGTAGCCGGGCACGAGTGCAATCAATACCGTCCCGGCCGCCATGATCGACAGCGTTACGATCAGGCCCTTGCGCCGTCCCACCTTGTCGATGTACGCCCCCAGCACGATAGCGCCCAGCGGACGCATCAGGAACCCGGAGCCGAATACGGCGAAGGTCATCATCAGCGAAGCGAACTCGCTAGTGGCAGGAAAGAACGTCTGGGAGATGTAGGTCGCGTAGAACCCGAACAGAAAGAAGTCGAACTGTTCGAGAAAGTTGCCGCTGGTGACCCGCAGGATGGCGCCCAGTTTTGAACCCTTGGACGGGGTGTTTTGTGTTGTTGTTTTCATTATGGCTACCGTGGTGATCAATCTTGTTTTTGGAATGACGGTCTTGACGATCAGTCGCTTGCGGCGTTGGTGGGGTTGGGTTGACGTTTTTCGATGGAGTACTTGAGCAGCGCGGCGCTGCGGAAGATGCCGTGGGCGAATTTGCTGTAGGGCATGGTCAGGAAAAAAGCCATGACCAAACCGAGATGGATCGCCAGCAACAGGCCCAGGGCCATGCTTTCGCGAAACGCCAGGAGTGCCAGGCCGCTGGCGCTGACGAGAAACAGCAGCGCGATGAAGCCGCGATCCATGGGTTTCTGCTGTTCATCGCCGTGTTCGGCGTTGCGCCGCAGGTTCAACCACAAGAGCCCCGCCGGGCCGACCAGCAACCCGAACCCGCCGACGATGCCGAGCATCACCGGCACGCTCAAGACGGGGTAGGGCGCCGACCAGCCCAGCAGGAAATGGTAGAGCGTGGCCACGCCGGTGGCGGCGAAGCACAGCATGAAGCCGTAGAAGGTGAAGTGATGGAAGCGCCGCCGCCACAAGGTGAATCGATCATCGGCGTTATTGCAGCCCTCGCCGTGGCCACCATCCAGGTACTTGAGCGTGGCCACATTGGCGCTCGCTTCCAGGGCCGCCGACGTTGTTTGCTCGCGGGAGGCCTCGACCGGCGAGACATTGCGCCAAAAGCGCCGCACGCCGATCGCCAACGCAAGCACCGCGAAACCAAACACTGCGCCGAACATCAGCGCCAGCGTGTTATGCGGGAAGATCCCGTAGAAATTCCCCCCGGGCATTGCCGTGAACAGATTGCCCATCATCATCAACGTCAGGCAGAGGAACAGCGCCAGCCCCGCGCCGGATGCCAGCGCCAGGGTCAGCCCGTTGCGCCGGTATAACGTGCCCATCGCTTGCGGCCAGGCGTACTCGGCATACGTGTCGAGGCGGAC
Organism: Pseudomonas sp. Pse79; assembly: GCF_024519615.1. Classification (NCBI taxonomy): domain Bacteria; kingdom Pseudomonadati; phylum Pseudomonadota; class Gammaproteobacteria; order Pseudomonadales; family Pseudomonadaceae; genus Pseudomonas; species Pseudomonas sp. Pse79. Next base: position 266,062 of record NZ_JALJRR010000005.1, on the reverse strand, counting down.
TTTGGCCATGGCCTTGGGCACATTGATCGCAAATTCATGCGGTGCGGCGTACTGGCAAGCATGCAGGCACGCGCCGCAGTTATGGCAAAGGTTCGCCAGGTAATGGATGTCCGCCTGAGAAAATTCCAGGCGTCGGGTCATGGCCGGGAATACCGCGCAGAAGCCCTCGCAATAACGGCAGGCATTGCAGACCGTCATTTGTCGCTGGACTTCGCTTTCATCAAGGTTGAGGACGGGAATCAGCGTGCCCGGCGCCTTGGGATCAAACAGCTGCATGTTGCGGCTCCTGGGATGAACGGGTGATGAAACCGGCCGCGGCGGCGGCTTGCACGCCGGCAATGCGACCGAATGCGGTGCCGATGGCCATGCCGATGCCGGCGGTGTAGCCCTTGCCCAATACGTTGCCAGCCATCATTTCTCCGGCAACGAACAGGTTCGGGCTCGCCTGGCCGTTGAAGCGAACGGCGGCGGTAGCGTCGGTGGCGAGGCCTAAATAGGTGAAGGTCACGCCCGGCTTGAGCGGGTAGGCGCAGAAGGGGGGCTTGACCAATGGGCGGGCCCAATGGGTTTTGGCGGGCGTCAAACCTTCGGTGCGGCAATCGTCCAGGGCGGTGTGGTCGAACGTACCGACGCGGCAGGCCGCGTTGTAGGCCTGGATGGTGCTGACAAATGGCGCCACCGGGAGCTTCAGCTGGCGCGCCAGGTCTTCCAGCGAGTTGGCTTTGGTGCCCGGAAACACCGGCGGCATGAACCGACCGGTGGCCTGTTGGTCGATGATCGAATAGGCCTGTTGACCGGGCTGCCCCGCGACCAGGCGCCCCCAGATCGCATAGCGCTTGGGCCAGAAATCCTCGCCCTCGTCATAGAAGCGCTCGCCGTCGCGATTGACCACCACGCCCAGCGATACACAATCGATACGCGTGCAGATGCCGCCGTCATACAACGGTGCGCGGGCGTCGATGGCCACCATGTGCGCCTGGGTCGGGTCGCCGATAAAATCGGCGCCCAGTTGCTGCATGCGCCGCAGCAGTACGCCGGTATTGAAGCGTGTGCCGCGAATCAGAAAGTTGTCCGAAGGCCACTCGCCGCGCTCGTTTTGCCCCCACGCTTCACGCAGCCATTCGCGGTTGGATTCGAACCCGCCCGCCGCCAGCACGCACGTCCTGGCCTGGATACGTTCGGCGGGCAGACGTTGCCCTTCGGCATCGCGCGCGCTCAGGTGGGCCGCGACAAATGTTCCCCCGTTCAATTCGATGTCGGTCACTTGCGCGTTGTAGCGGATGTTCACGCCCAACCGCTCGGCGCTGCGGTAATACGCATTCACCAACGCCTTGCCGCCGCCCATGAAAAACGCGTTGGTGCGCGCGACATGCAGCGCGCCGGATAACGACGGCTGAAAATGCACGCCATGGGCGCGCATCCAGTCACGGCAGTTCGATGAGGCGCGGATGACCAGACGAGCGAGCTTCTCGTTGGTCATCCCGCCGGTGACTTTCAGCAGATCCTGCCAATACTCCTCTTCGGGGTAGGCCTCGACCAATACATCCTGGGGCGCGTCGTGCATGCAGCGCAGGTTGCGGGTGTGTTGCGAGTTGCCGCCGCGCCAGGCTTTGGGCGCGCCTTCAAGCAACATCACGCTGGCGCCGGCCTCTCGGGCCATTAACGCCGCGCACAAGGCGGCATTGCCGCCGCCAATGACTAATACGTCGATCATCATCACTCCTCGATCGCGAGGAGGCGTGAACGAAGGGCTCCTCGCGAGTGGCGAGACCTTAGGGCAGCGAGCGTTGGGTCGAAAGGCGCGTTAGCGGTTGGGGTGTTTAGTTTTCGTAAAGGCTTTGCGGGTTGCCGCTGGCCCTGAAGCGCGGGCGAGGGCGGCTGGAGATCAGGGCGTGACGTCTTCGATCCACGAGGCGCCCGGCCATTGATGATCGATCACCAACTGCCGCGCCACATCGGTGATGACCAGCCGCGCCGCGAGTGCCGCGGGCGCCAGCTCATCATCCGGCAGTGTCGCCAACAGGTTTCGCCGGCCGACATGAGCATCGGCGATTTCCACCACCGAAAGCCCCGACTCGCCTTTGAGCGCCACCGCCGCGCCGGGCTGGATGGTGGCCGCGTGGCCGGCGCGTACAGCGTTCATCAACACGGCCAGGCCATCCACCTCCATGATGATGTTGGGCGTCAACCCCGACCGCTCGAACGCCGCCATCAGCGTTGAGCGCAAACCGTGTTGCGCACTCGGCATCACCAGTGGCAGTTGCCCCAGGTCCGCCATTTGCACAGAGCTTCCTTGCGGGGCATCCGGCAAGTGCGGCGAGCAGATGACAAACAGTTTCTCGTCAAGCAGCGGCGTCACGCTCCAGCGCTTGCCCCCTTCAAGTTGAAACAAAATGGCCAGATCGATCTGCCGGGCATTGAGTTGCGTGGCCAGATGCCCGGACAGCATCTCGATCAGGTGCAACTGAATATCCGGATACCGCGCGCGCATCGCATTGATCAAGGGCAGGGCAAGCACCGTGGCCGTGGTGGGCGGCAAGCCCACGGTGACATACCCGCTCATCCTTCCACGGTGTGCCGCCAGGATCGCATTCTCGGCTTGCCTCAAGCACAACTGCGCATGGTGCAGGAACGCCATGCCGGCCGGGGTCGGTGTGACGCCGGTGGTCGTGCGGTTCAGCAGGCGGGTCGAGAGTTCGCTTTCGAGTTTGGCGATCTGCTGGCTCAGCGCCGACACGCCCACGTCCAGCTCAAGGGCTGCGCGGCCCAGGCTGCCGTGTTCGACAATGTTGACGAAATAGCGCAGTTGTCTTAATTCCACGCGTTACTGCTCCACTTCAAATGAGTACCTGCCTGTGTAACGGTGGGTCGGGGAACGTCAGCCACCACGCACCGAGCGGGCGAGGCGGCGCGTGGTCAGCCTGAGAGGTAACGCGTCGGCAGTCAACTTCCGGCGTTGGGTTCGCTGCTGGCCGGCGTTGTTGGCGTGCGCCAATTCATAACATGCGGCGCAGCACGTCGCTACGAGGGTCTTTGTCGTAGAAGCGGTGCTTGAGCGCACCGGCGATGTGCAACAGGATCAGCCCGAGCAAGGTATACGCAAGTACCTTGTGCAGCCACTGGAAGACGACGAACCAGTCGTCATTTTTCGCCAGCAGCTCCGGCAGGTTGATCCCGAAAAAGAACACCCCGTCGCTCATCGTGTAGGTGCTCGACATCGAGTAACCCATCAGCGGCACGATCACGAGCAGCGCATACATCACGCGTTGCGCCAGTCTCGACACAAACCGCTCATGCTTCGCCAGCGTTCCCGGCGGCTGTGGCAGCCTGGGGCTGTGCAACCGCAGGGCGATCTGAACCAGCACCACCAGGAACGTCAGCACCCCGAAGGACTTGTGCCAGGGGTAATAGAGCTCGAACTTGCTTGCCACTTCGTCAGGCATGCCGGTCATATGCCAGCCGGCCCAGAGCAGGCCGGCGACGAGTGCGGCGCGCAGCCAATGCAACATGCGCAGGGACGTCGGATACCGATCGGTGCTCTGTTCGTCAGTCGGGTTCATCGTGGTCTCTCCATGGGTATCAAAGGCCTCAGCGGCGGCGGGGCGATCAGGCCCGGTTTTTTTCAGGTGGGCAGCAGCACGGTGATGACCTTCTCCTCGGTGTAGGCCATCGCGCCGCCGAAACCGCCCTCGCGTCCGATGCCACTGGTCTTGACACCGCCCCAGGGCAGGTTGGCATCCAGCGGGCTCCAGCAGTTGACACCCACGGCGCCGACCTTCACCGCCGCAGCCACGCGATGCGCGCGCGCCAGGTCGGTGGTCCACACCGTGGCGGCCAGGCCGTAGGTGGAATCGTTGGCCAGTGCGACAGCCTCGTCTTCGCTGTCGAACGTGATCACGGTGCCGACGGGGCCGAAGATTTCGTCGCGGGCGATCGCCATCTCGTTGTTGGCGTTGGCGAAGATCGTCGGCCGCACAAACCAGCCGCGCTCAGGCGTCGAAACGCCACCGGCCAGCAGAGAAGCGCCTTGTTCGATGCCCAGTTGGATGTAGCGGTTGACGCGATCGAATTGCGCTTTCTTGGCCACCGGGCCCATCTGTACGCCGGGTTCGCGCGGATCGCCGACCTTGACCGCTCGCGCCGCCTCGGCCAGCGCTGCGGCGAAACGCTCGGCAATGCCGCGCTGCACCAAAATGCGCGAGCCGGCGGCACAGACCTGGCCCTGGTTGGCGAACAACCCGAGGGCACAACCGCGCAGCGCGTCGTCAAAGGGCGCGTCGTCGAAGACGATCTGCGGGCTCTTGCCGCCCAGCTCCAATGCCACGTGCTTGAACAACACGCCCGCGGTACGCTGGATCTCGCGTCCCGCCTCGGGGCTGCCGGTGAAACTGATCTTGGCGACGTGCGGGTGTTCGCACAGCGCACGGCCCACCTCGGCGCCGTAGCCGGTGACCACGTTGATCACGCCATCGGGGAAACCCGCTTCCTGAGCCAGCGCGGCCAGGTGCAGGGCGGACTGCGGCGTTTCTTCCGAAGGCTTGATGACCACGGTGCAGCCGGCGGCGAGCAACGCCGCGAGTTTCCAGACGGTGATCATCAGCGGCGAGTTCCAGGGCACGATCGCACCGACTACGCCCACCGGCTCGCGGACTGTGTACGAGAGCGTCTTGGTGCCGAAGTAGCCGCCAGTGGGAATGGTGCGCCCCTCCAACTGGTTGGCCCAGCCGGCGGCGGCACGCAGGTTGGCGACCGCGTTGGGGACGTCCAGCCGGCGCGGTTCGAGCGGCGAACGGCCGATGGCGTCGGCGTCCAGGTCGGCCAGCACGTCGGTGTCACGCTCTACCAGGTCTGCCAGTTTCACCAGCAGCCGCCCGCGCTGGGCGCCATCGAGCTGGCGCCAGGCGCCATGTTCGAGTTGGCGCTGCGCGGCGGCCACGGCGCGGTCCACGTCTTCGGCCGTGCCGCGTGCGCAACTGCCGTACACCTGTTCTGTCACGGGGTTGACCAGGGCAATGCGCCGGCCGTCGGAGGCTTCGACGCCAGTGCCGGCGATGAAGTGATTCAAATGTTCAGTCATGTTTGAGGCCTAAGTGATGGAGGACCGGTGTGAACCGCTCAAGCCTTGAAGGAGGCCAGTGCCTCGCGGGGCATCCGCGCAGTGCAAGGATTCAGGTATGCCGATCATCCCTATGGCGCGCCGCTTGCCGTTAGCCCGAATTGGCACTTGAGACGGCTGCCGTGAGCGCGCCGCCCCGCGAATTGAGGCGTGCACAAAGGAATGTGCAGGTTTTGCGCTATGTGCGAATATCGCCGGGAAGAATGCTCAAAAAAAAAGAATATTGGCAGAGGCTTTCGGCACCATGAAAAACCCGCTCATCAGCCACTTTCAAGATATCCATGTGCATGCGGCCACCATCGAGGAATGGAGCCAGGACTACAGTCAATTAACCGCGGGTTCGGCTGAGAGTTCGCTCATGCAACTGTCGACTGCCGGTTGCCATGTGTTTCGCGAGCAGATTAACCAGCGCGTCGTGCAACACGGCGCGGCGCCGCGAGGCAAGATGTGTTTTGCCGTGCCGATCACCGTGCCGGGTTCGGTTCGGATGCAAGGGCGGGAGGTGGACGACAGCAGCCTGTTCTTCCTTCACGGTGGCGAGGAGTTCATGTTCCATATGCCGATGGGCATGGAGTTGTTGTCCATCACGTTCGAGCGTGAATTGTTCGAGCAGGCACTGGCGCAAACGGCGTCGGCGAAGGAGGTCGGCCAGTTGCTGCGTCAGCCGGTGATCAGCGTGTCCACGCAGCGCGTTGCCGGCGCTCGTCGGCGCTTGCTGGCGATGTTCTCCCAGGCCCTGATGCACGAAGCGCTCGACAGCACGCGAGATCGCGAGCGGGAGCAGGCGTTGGAACAGGCCATGCTTGGCGAACTGCTGCAACTCTTGACCGACCCGGCCTGTGACAAGCAGCAACGCAGCCCAAGTTCCACGGGCAGTTTCATCGTCGAGAAATGCCACCGTCTGGCGACGGCGCAGTTGAACAGCGTGCCCAGCGTGAACGACTTGTGCCAGCGCCTGCAAGTCAGTCGGCGCACCGTGCAGAACAGCTTTCGCGCGGTCGCCGAGACCACGCCCCTGAACTACCTGCGCTCCGTGAGGCTCAACGGTGTGCGCCGGACCTTGATGTCCACCCGCGCGTCGGAGCTATCGATCGGCGATATTGCTGCCCAATGGGGCTTCTATCACCTCAGCCATTTCGCCGCGGAGTACCACGCGCTGTTCGCCGAGTTACCGTCGCACACCGCACGTGCCGCCATCGCCGTCTGCGCGCGGGCCTGACGATCCAGTTGTTACGGTGCTGCCGATCTGCTCACGGATAGTGCATGGACTGTCCTCTTTAGTAGCACATCGTCTGGACAGGATCGGATGGGCGACTGCGAAGTATCCGACGACTACATCTAAATCAATCACTTAAGTCGACAGGCCAGAACCTGGCACGCCTCGTGCATTTTTGAATTTATGGATAATTGGATACAAAAATGCAAAGGTACCGCCGAATGCAATTTGCCCCCGCTTACGTTGACCGTCAGCCCCTGACTGCCGAGGAAGAGGCCTACAACTTCCTGCTCAATGCCATTTGCGGCGGCCGCTACCGCAAGGGCGACCGCCTGATTGCCGAAGACATCGCCAGTGAAATCGGTATGAGCCGCATGCCGGTGCGCGAAGCGTTCCGCCGCCTGGATGCCCAGGGCCTGGTGACCTTGCGCCCCAACCGCGGCGCCATCGTCGGCGGCCTGGATATCGATGAGCTGCACGAAGTCTTCGAGATGCGCAGCGCCCTCGAAGGCCTGGCGGTGCGTGTTGCGGTCGGTCGTATCGGCGAGCGCCAACTGGCGGCCCTGGAGCGCTTGCTGGACGAAATGGACGACTACCGCGACGAAAGCGCCGTGTGGGTCAGCCGGCACCGCGCGTTCCATGAATACCTGTGCAGCCTCAGCGGCCGGCCGCGGCTGATGAAGCAGATTTCGGCGTTGTACTCACTGGTCGAGGCGCCCATGCGCTTGTGGTTGCAACACGGTGAGAAACCCCTCAGCGCGCGCCAGGAACACGCGGTGATCCTCGACGCCATCCGTGCCGGTGACGCGGCGCGCGCCGAAGCCGTGGTGCGCGAGCACATCGAAGGCACCGTGCCGGCGCTGATTCAATTCCTGCAATCGGAACAATAGAAGCGGGCCCAAGCCCGCCTGTGTGTTGACGTTGAGTCCTGCCCCCGTTATTCAACGAACTGGAGTGTCTGGTCATGCATAAACGCCGCGCCTTGCTGGTGGCTCTCTCTCTCGGCCTCTGTACCCCATGGGCCTTCGCTGCGCCCCAGGTGCCGGAGCGTTTGCAGAAAGTCGATAAGCTCATCTACTGCTCGGGGATGGATTCACCGCCCCTGGTGTCCTTCGACGAAACCCAGAAACCGCGTGGGCTCACCGTCGACCTCGGCGTGGAAATCGCCAAGCGCCTGGGCGACAAACAGGTGCAGTGGCGGGTGATTCCGTTCTCCGGGCTGGTGCCGGCGTTGCTCGCCCAGCAGTGCGACATGATTGTCGATCAACTGTTCGACAAGCCCGAACGGCGACAGGTGATCGACATCGTCAACTACATGTATTCCAGCCAGTCGGTGGTGGTGCCCAAGGGCAACCCCAAGGGCATCAAGACCCTGGATGACCTGTCCGCGCACAAAGTGGCGGTGCTCAACGGTTCCACCATCAAGACCCTGTTGGACACCCAGAACGACAGCCTGACCAAGGCCGGCAAGCCACCGATGAAGCTGGTGGTCTACAACACCGACACCGACGCGTTCCAGGCCCTGCGCATCAGCCAGGTCGACGCCTACGGCACCACCGTGGAAACCGCCGGTTACTACGCGGCCATGGCCCCGGACCTGTTCCAGGAAGGCGTGCCAGCGTTCAGTCGCATCCTCACCGGCCTGGGCATGCGCAAGGACGACCCGCAACTGACCGCCGCCGTGCAGCAGATCATCAGCGACATGCGCAGCGATGGCAGCTATGTGCGGTTGCTGGACAAATGGCATGTCAGCAGCGACACACTCGACTGAGGCAAACCTGCGATGAATTTCAATTGGGATGTGTTCTGGCAGTACCTGCTGCAGCCCAGCGGGGTGTACCTCACCGGGCTCTGGTTGACCTGCCTGATCAGCGTGCTGGCGATGCTGCTCGGCTGCGTGCTGGGGCTGGCGGCGGCGCTGCTGCGCTTGTCGAAGAACCCGCTGTTGCACCTGCCGGTGCGCTTTTATGTGTGGTTGATGCGCGGCACGCCGTTGCTGGTGCAGATCGTGTTTCTGTACACCGCATTGGCGGCGGGCGGGATTTTCCGCTTCGAGGACATCGAGCTGTTCGGCCTGATCGTGCCCGGCAATATCCAGGCGGCCATCATCGCCCTGGGCCTCAACGAAGGCGCGTATATGGCCGAGATCATCCGTGCCGGTATCGGCGCGGTGGACAAGGGCCAATACGAAGCCGGGCGTTCCCTGGGCATGGGCTTCGCCAAGCTGATGCGGCGCATTGTGCTGCCCCAGGCCTTCCGGGTGATCGTGCCGCCGCTGGGCAACGAGTTCAACGTGATGCTCAAGAACACCACCCTGGTCAGCGTGATCGGTGTGCAGGAGCTGCTGCTCAGTACGCAGATGATCACCTCGGCGACCTTCCGCGTATTTGAGCTGTACCTGGTGGTCGCCCTCTACTTCTTGACGCTGACGACACTGTGGGGCTTTTTCCAACGCTGGCTGGAGACGCGCTTCAGCCAGTCCGACCGGCCCACCGCGCCGCCGACGGCGTCCAGCCGCCTGTTCGGGCGCAGCACCCTGAAACTGCTGAGGGGACGTTAACCATGGCGCACCAAAGTGAAGAACTGATCATCGAAGCGCTGGATATCCATAAGTCGTTCGGTACATTGCCGATTCTCAAGGGCATCTCGCTGCAAGTACGCCGTGGTGAGGTAGTGGTGCTGATCGGCGCCTCCGGCTCCGGCAAGACCACCTTTATCCGCTGCATCAACCTGCTGGAAGACATCCAGGGCGGACGCATCCGCGTCAACGGTCGCGCCATGGGTTATCGCGAGCGCAGCGACGGCAGCCTGGTGCGCGATTCAGAGCGCAACATCGCCCGTCAGCGCCGCGACATCGGCATGGTGTTCCAGCGTTTCAACCTGTTCCCGCACATGACCGCGCTGGAAAACATCATCGAAGCGCCGATCCAGGTGCTCGGCACGCCGCGTGCGCAAGCGCTGGAACAGGCCCGTGGCCTGCTGGCGCGGGTCGGCCTGGCGGACAAGGCCAGCCATTACCCATCGATGCTCTCCGGCGGCCAGCAGCAACGGGTGGCGATCGCCCGCGCGCTGGCGATGAAGCCCCAGGCGATGCTGTTCGACGAACCCACCAGCGCCCTCGACCCGGAAACCGTCGGCGAAGTGCTGCAGGTGATGAAAGAACTGGCCGAGGAGGGCATGACCATGGTGGTGGTCACCCATGAGATGGGCTTCGCCCGTGAAGTGGCCGACCGCGTGGTGGTGCTCGACCAGGGCGAACTGATCGAGCAGGGCCCGCCGGAACAGATCTTCAGCCACCCCAGCCATCCGCGTACCCGAGCCTTTCTCAGCCGCGTGTTATGACTTTTTTTGAAGAGCCTTTGCCATGTTGAAATTTTCTGCTCACGAGTACCCTTATCCGTCGCAACGCCAAAGCGTCTTCGCCCGTCGCGGCATGGTCGCGGCGTCCCAACCGCTGGCCGCCCAGGCCGGGATCGAGATCATGCAAAAGGGCGGCAATGCCATCGATGCCGCGATCGCCACGGCGGCGGCGCTCACCGTGGTGGAACCCACCGGCTGCGGCCTGGGCGGCGATGCCTTTGCCCTGGTGTGGTGCAAGGGCCAGTTGCACGGCCTGAACGGCAACGGCCACGCGCCGGCCGCCTTGACGATCGAGGCGGTCAAGGCGGCGGGCCATGAGCGGATGCCGCTGTACGGCTGGACACCGGTCACCGTGCCCGGTTGTCCATCGGCCTGGGCGGAGCTGTCGCAACGCTTCGGCAAGTTGCCCTTTGCCGAACTGCTGCAACCGGCGATCAGCCTGGCGCGTGACGGTTTCCCCGTGTCGCCGGTGGTCGCCCATCAATGGCAGATCGCCCTGAATGAATTCAGCCCCCATCGCGACGCGGTGCTGGACGCCTGGTTCGACACGTTCCTGATCGACGGGCGCGCACCACAGGCCGGGCAGATCTTCCGCAACCCGGCCCAGGCCCACACGCTGGAAGAACTCGCCGCGACCCGCTGCGAAAGCCTCTATCGCGGCGCCTTGGCCGAGCGCCTTGACGCGCACTCCCGCGCCAGCGGCGGCTACCTGCGCGCCAGCGACCTCAAGGATTACCGCGCGCAGTGGGTGGCGCCGATCCACATCAATTATCGCGGCGTGGACGTCTGGGAAATTCCGCCGAGCGGGCAGGGGCTGGTGGCGTTGATGACGCTGAAGATCCTTGAAGGCTTCAGCTTCGATCACCGCGACAGCCAACAGACCTGGCACCGTCAGTTGGAAGCGATGAAGCTCGCCTACAGCGACGGCCTGCACTACATCACCGACCCCCAGCATATGCGTGTGGCGGTGGCCGATCTGCTGAGCGACGCCTACAGCACGCGCCGCCGCAGCCAGATCGGTGAACAGGCGCAGCCGCCCAAGCCCGGCGACCCCCACGCCAGCGGCACGGTATACCTGGCCACGGCGGACGCCGAAGGCAATATGGTTTCGTTCATCCAGAGTAACTACCACGGCTTCGGCTCCGGCGTGGTGCTGCCCGACAGCGGCATCGCCCTGCAGAATCGCGGGCAGGAATTCAGCCTCGATCCGGCCCACGCCAACTGCCTGGCCGCGGGCAAGAAAACCTTCCACACCATCATCCCGGGCTTTCTCACCAAGGACGGCCAGGCTCTCGGACCGTTCGGCGTGATGGGCGGCTACATGCAGCCCCAGGGCCATGTGCAGATGGTGATGAACCTGGTGGACTTCGGCCTCAACCCCCAGGCGGCCCTGGACGCACCGCGCTGGCAATGGCTGGGCGACATGAAGGTCGGCATCGAGCACGGCGCTTCGCGGGACTTGGTCAATGCACTGGCGCGGCGCGGGCATAAGGTGCAGACCGACAGCGACCTGACCGACTACGGGCGTGGGCAGATCATTCTGCGCGACCCGGTCAGCGGCGTGCTGTGCGGGGGGACCGAGCCGCGGACGGATTCGCATATCGCCGTGTGGTGAGCCGCTGATCGAGCCCAAGGGCGCGGTTTCACTGCGCCTGCCGGCTCAGCTTGACCAGCAGCGCGGCCATCAACAGCAGTACCGCCATCGTCACCAGCACGACCACGAAGCCTGCATCAAACGCCGCACGGGCGAACGCCGTCAGCATGGCGGCGCCCTCGGGTGACAAGGTCTCGGCGATTTTCAGCGCGTCGTCGAGGCTCTCGAATGTCATGGGGTTTCGGCTCAGCCATGACGGGATCATCAAGCCTGTCGAGTACGCGTAGATCGCTGACAAGAGGCTGCCTGCCAGTGTCACGCCCACCGCACCGCCCAGTTCGAACGAGACTTCCTCAAGGGAGGCGGCCATGCCGGCCTTGTCGGCGGGCACGCTGAGCATGATGGTGCTCGACGCTGCGGTCAGTGCCGCCCCCATGGTCAGGCCCAGCAGCGCCAGGCTGACGATTTGCAGCGGCACTGCGGCGTTGTACAGCGACACATAGGCCAGCATCGCGGCGGCTGACAGCAGCAATGTCCAGAACAGCATGCGTTGGTTGCCCAGGCGCGGCAGGTAGTAGCCGGCAAGCGGGCCGGCGACGAAGGAACCCAGTGGCAGCGGCAGGATGAACAGCGCCGCGTCCAGTGGCGACAGGCCCAGCACCAGCTGCAGGCGCTGGCTGAACACCAGTTCCATGCCAATCAAGGCGGCGGCGGACACGAGCGCTGCAATCACGGCATTTCTGAATCCGGGCGTGCTGAACAACGACAGATCGAGCATCGGTTGCGTCGCTCGGCGTTGGCGCCGAATGAACAGCGTGAGGCAGAGCGCACCGAGTACGACCGCCACCAGCATGGCGTCGAAGGAGGGCAGGCGTTTGCCGAGTTCCTTGACGGCATACGCCATGCTGATCAACCCGATCATCACCTGCAGCGAACCCAGCCAATCCCAACGTCGTTCGGGGTTTCCCGGGTGGTCGGGGATCAACAGCACGCCGACGAGCAACGCCAGCAGCACAATCGGCACGTTGATCAGAAACACCGAGCCCCACCAGAAATGCTCCAGCAACAAGCCACCCACCACCGGCCCGAACGCCGCGCCCCCCGAGGCCACCGAGGCCCAGATCCCGAACGCCATGGCCTGTTCGCGCTCGTCGGTGAACGTCAACCGGACCAGGGCCAATGTGGCGGGCATCATCATCGCTGCGCCGACCGCCAGGAACCCCCGCGCGCCGATCAATACGCTGGCCGAAGGCGAGAAGGCTGCGATCAGCGAGCACAGCCCAAATACACTCAACCCCCCGATAAATAGCCGTTTATGCCCCAGGCGGTCGCCGAGCGTGCCCATGCCCAGCAACAGCCCGGCGGCGATCAGCGCATAGATATTGATGATCCACAGTTTCTGCGACGCCGTCGCACCGAGCTCGCGCGTCAGTGTCGGCAACGCGGTGTACAGCACGGTCATGTCAATCACGATGAGCAGCAATGCGCTGGAAATAATGGCCAGGATCAACCAGCGTCGCGAAGCGGTCATGGGCAGGGCTCGATGGGTAAGGTGTCGAAGGCCGGCCACTGTAGCTCAGTTGCGCTGCATTGCCCCTCACACACGGAAATGGCCCACCAGGTTCTGCTGATGGTTGGCCATTTCATGCAGTGAGTCACTGGCCCTGGAGGCCTCGTTCATGCGCGTGGTGAGTGTTTCGCTGATGCCACGGATGTCACTGACACGCTGGCTGATATCGTCCACGACGGTGCTTTGTTCCAGGGCGGCGCTGGCGATCTGTTGGTTCATCTGCTCGATCACGTCCACGGCCTGGGAGATGTTCTGCAGCGCCGCACGCGTCTGTTGCACCTGGATCACGCTGCTGCCGGCTTGTTCGCGACTCAGTTGAGTGCTGTGTACCACCTCCTGGCTCAGCTGTTGCAACCTCTCGATCACGTTGCGCACCTGTTCGACCGAGCTCTGGGTGTTGCTGGCCAGGTGCCTGACTTCATCGGCTACCACCGCAAAACCGCGCCCTTGTTCGCCCGCTCTGGCCGCTTCGATGGCTGCATTCAAGGCCAGTAGGTTGGTCTGTTGAGCGAGGGTGCAGATCACGTCCAGCACCTGGCTGATCTGGCTGCTGCTGTCGGCGAGGGCGTGTACCTGCTTGAGTGTGGCGTCCAGGCGCTGGTCGAGGTGTTCGATGTTGTGTACGGCGCTGGCGAAGACGGCCTGACCGGAGCGGCTCGCGCTTTCCGCGGCGCTCGCGGCGTCGGCGGCAGAGTGCGAGTGGCGCGCCACTTCCTGGGCACTGGCGCTCATTTCATGCAGCGCGGTGGCAGCCAGTTCCACTTCACGGTACTGGCGCTGCATGCCTGCGCTGACCTCCCGGGCAATGCCCGAGGACGCGTCGGCACTGGTGCGCGTGTCCCGCGAGGCGGATTGGATGTCGCGGATGATCGGCTGCAATTTGTCCAGGAAACGGTTGAAACCGTTGCTCAGTGCGCCCAGCTCATCGTGGCGAGCCACCGGCAGGCGTTGGGTGAGATCACCGTCGCCGTCGACAATCGCATCAAGCAGGCTGGCCACCTTCAGCAGCGGGCGCGTCACGCCGTAGGCCGCCAGCCAGATCAGCAGCATGCCCAGGCAACTGGCGAGCAAACCGAGGCCCAGGTTGAGCCAATTGGCCTGACGGCGTTGGGCATCCAATTCGCTCTGCATCTGCCGAACGGGGGCCTGCGCCACGGCTTGCGGGACCTTCAGCTGCAACGTCCACGGTGGGCTGCCCGCTACGGTCTGGACTGCCTGGCTGATGTCGATGCTGGCGCCCGAGACCTCGCCACTGCGCCCGGCCACCTGGCCCGAGTTCGCGACTATGCTGACTGCGCTGGCGCCCTGATACAGATCCTGGCGCAGGTTGGCCGCGAGTTTCTGCAGGGTATCGAGGCCGATGTCCATGCCGACCACGCCGATCGTCGTGCCGTTGGCGATCAGTGGAATCGAAATTCTGCTCATCAGGACTTTGCGGCCCTCCACCTCGCTTTCATAGGGCGCCACCACACAGGTGCGGCCCTGGGCCTGCGGGCAGACGTACCAGGCGTTTTCCGGCTCACTGCCCGCCGGCGCATGGTTGGCGGTGATTTGCGGCTCAGTGAGTACTTCCTGGACCAATTGCCCCGGTTGGCTCTGCGACCAATACAGCGCGAACCGGCCTGTTTCGTTGCCTGCCAACGCACGTTGCGCGGTGAACTGCGCGTCGGCACCTGCCAGCGCATCGGGCAGCAACACCACGTACAGGCCGAGCACTTTGTCGCGCTTGAGCAGTGTCTGGCGAGTAATGTTCACCAGTGTCTCGCGCAGTTGTGTCGCCGAGAGGCGGCCATTGAGGGTTTGTTCGCGCAGTTGCAGGACCTGTTGCGCGAAGCCTTCGCCATACAGCGCCGTCTCATTGAAAAACCGCGCAACATGCTGACCGTGGGCAACCGCCTGGGCCTGCAAGTGCTCCGTGGCCGCTTGCGCCAGCAACTGAGTGCTGCGTGCCTTGAGCAGTTCTGCACTTTGTTGATTCTGGTACAGCGAGGCGCCGGTCAATGCGGCGACAACGGCCAGCAGGCACAGCCCGCTCAGGAGTGTGATGCGCCATTGAATAGTCAGGTGAGCAAAAGGCATGGCTGGGGGTTCCTGCGCGTGAGGGCTCTATGGGCTGTAATAGCCTGGTGGGCGCCGTCGTTTCTTATTGTTGCTAGCCGACATCCGGGCATAGCACGGCGACCCTAGAGTGCAGGGATGAACATCCGGGGGGTTATCCCAAATCGGCGGGGAACGGTGCTGGACGCTGAACTGTTTTGGGGCGGTGCAGGCGATGCTACCGATTTGGGATAGCGAGGGGTTTGTAGGGGGGCATAGGATCGAATACAGCGTGCAAGCCAAAAAATAAAAGCGCTACCCGGTGCCGATAGAGCCTTGATCGGAGCCACCCCACAGCGACTGCCTCATACAATAAGGTCAATAACATGAGTGTATCTATTCAGGTCAACAGCTCCACGGAGTTGAAGCGAGGCGCCCTGGGTGTCGGCTTCATCATCTTTTTCGTGGTTTCGGCGGCGAGTCCGCTCAGTGTCATCGCCGGCGGTTTTCCGATTGGCATCATGCTGGGTAACGGTGCCGGCACCCCGGCGTTGCTGCTTCTCGCCTTGCTGGTGCTATTGGCGTTCTCGGTGGGTTACACCACCATGTCCCGGCACCTCACCAACGCTGGCGGTTTCTATGCCTTCACCTCGCGTGGCCTGGGCGGTTTGGCCGGGGGCTCGGCGGCGGTGTTGGCGATGTTTGCCTATAACATTCTCCAGATCGCCCTGTATGGCATGTTCGGCGGCGTGGTCAGCGGCACCATGGAGAGCGTGGTTGGCCTGGTGTTGCCGTGGTGGTCGTATTCGCTGATGGCGATGGCCAGTATTGCGGTCCTCGGTTATCGCAAGATTGATCTGTCGGCCCGGGTATTGTCGGTCGTGGTGATCGCCGAGTACCTGGCGATCCTCACCCTCGACTTCGCCATTCTCAAGAGCGGCGGCGACAGCGGCGTCAATCTCGACGCATTCAGCAGCCAGCATGTGTTCAGCGGTACGCCGTCGATCGGCCTGCTGTTCTGCTTCGCCGCCTTCATCGGCTTCGAGGCCACGACGATCTACGGCGAGGAAGCGAAAAACCCGCAGCGCACCATTCCGATTGCCACCTACTGTTCGGTGCTGTTGATCGGTGGGTTCTATGCGCTGTCGGTCTGGGCGATGGTGGTGGGCGTGGGCGCGGACAAGATCGTGCCGATGCTGCAGGCATTACAGGACCCCACGACCTTTATCTACGGCATGTCCGATCACTTCGTCGGGCCTTACCTGACCCAGATCATCCGCGTGCTGTTCATGGTCAGTATCTACGCCGGGCTGTTGGCATTCCATAACGCCGCCGCGCGCTACTTCTACGCGATCGGCCGCGACGGCCTGCTGCACAGTCTGCTGGGCACCACGCACCGCGTGCATCAGAGCCCGCATATGGGCTCGGCCTTGCAGAGCCTGATCGCGGCAGTGGTAGTGCTGATCTTCGCCGCCTTGGATGCGGACCCGATCCTGCAACTGTTCGCCTGGTTCTCCAACCTCGCCACCCTGTGCGTGATTTTGTTGATGGCGATGACCTCGGTCGCGGTGTGTGTGTATTTTCACCGGCATCCGGAGCTCAACGTCAGCGTTTTGCGCGGGCGCATTCTGCCGGGGATCTCCTGCCTGGCATTACTGATGGTGCTGGTACTGGCGGTGGCGCATTTCGATGTGCTCACGGGCGCCAGCAAGCTGTTGTCGTACAGCCTGTGCGCCGTCATCCCCCTGGCCCTGCTCGGCGGCATCTTTCTCGCCGCGCGCTTGCGCAAGGTATCGCCCCAGCGGTTCCTGGCGTTGGGCAGCCACAAGCTCTAAGGCATCAACCCGGTACAACTCTACTGCGAACTGTGCGCTTGTCGGTGTCCGACAAGGCGTGCCTGCGTTAAAGGAAAATTGCACATGCACCATTACACGATGCTGATCAACGGGGTTCAGGTTGCCGGTGAAAACGGGCAGTTTGACGTGATCAACCCAGCCACCGGCACCGCATTCGCACAGTGCCCGGCCGGTTCCCTGGCGCAACTGGACCAGGCGGTGGCGGCTGCCCAGGCGGCCTTCAAAACGTGGCGGCACAGCACTCACGCGCTGCGTTGCGAGCGCCTGCTGGCGATTGCCGAGGCGATCGAACAGGATGCCGACGCCCTGGCCCGGTTGATCGTTCTCGAACAGGGCAAACCGCTGGAGCTGGCGTTGTCCGAAGTCATGGGCGCCGCCGCGTGGACCCGCTATGCCGCCGCGCAACAGATCCCCGTGGAACTGGTGGAAGAAACCCCCACCCAGCGTGTCGAGTTGCACCGCAAGCCGCTGGGCGTGGTGGCTTCCATCACACCGTGGAACTGGCCGGTGATGATTGCCGTGTGGCACATCATGCCGGCGTTGCGTGCCGGCAATTGCGTGATCAGCAAACCCTCGAGCCTGACGCCATTGAGCACCTTGCGCCTGGTGGACATCATCGCTCGGCATCTGCCTCACGGGGTGATCAATTGCGTGACCGGTGAGCAAGGTTTCGGCAGCGCGATCACCACCCACCCCGGTATCCAGAAGATCGTCTTCACCGGCTCGACCGCCACCGGGCAAAGCGTGATGCGCGGCGCTGCCGGCAACCTCAAGCGATTGACCCTCGAACTGGGCGGCAACGATGCCGCCATCGTACTGCCGGGCACGCCGGTGGAAGAGGTCGCCGAAGCGATTTTCCAGGCAGCGTTCCTCAACATGGGCCAGACCTGTGCGGCCCTCAAGCGTTTGTACGTTCATGAGTCCCAGTACTCGGCGTTTGCCGATGCATTGACGCGCATCGCCGCACGCCAGGTCGTCGGTGACGGCCTGGCGCCGGGTGTCACGTTTGGTCCGGTGCAGAACCTGGAGCAACTGCAACTGGTCGAGGCACTGGTCGCCGATGCGCGCGAACACGGCGCGCGGGTTTTGTGCGGCGGCGCACGCCTGGAGCGTCCGGGGTTCTTTTATCCACCCACGCTGGTCGCCGATGTCACGGACGGCCAGCGGCTGGTCGACGAGGAACAGTTTGGCCCGGTGTTGCCGTTGATCGCCTATCAGGATGTGGAAGACGTGCTGCGTCGCGCGAATGCGGGCGACATGGGCTTGGGCGGCTCGGTCTGGGGGCCGGACGTCGAACAGGCGACGGCGTTTGCCAGCCGTCTGGAAAGCGGCGTGGCATGGGTCAACTGCCATGCCCGCATCCAGCCGAACACGCCGTTCGGCGGCAGCAAGATGTCTGGGTTCGGTGTCGAGTTCGGCCTTGAAGGGCTGCTGGAATTCACCGGGCAACAGCTGTTGTTTGTCCACAAGCGTGACGCTGAGTAAGGGCCTGAGCCATGTACGAAAAATACAAAACCGCGCAGAAGAAATTCTGGCATCCGATGAGTTCCAGCGCCCCGGCGCAGCGTGCCAAGACCTTGATCATTGCCCGTGGCGACGGCAACTACATCACCGACATCGACGGCCAGCGCATGCTCGACGGCGTGGGCGGCCTGTGGAACGTCAACATCGGGCACAACCGTGCGTCGGTCAAGGCCGCGATTGCCGCGCAACTCGACGAACTGGCGTATTACCAGACCTTCGACGGCATTGCCCATCCGCGGGTGTTCGACCTGGCCGAGCGGCTGACGTCGATGTTCGCCCAGGAGCAGATGACGCGTGTGCTGTTCAGTTCCGGTGGCTCCGATGCGGTGGAGACCGCACTGAAAATGGCCCGCCAGTACTGGATCGCCAGCGGCGAGCCGGGGCGCACGCGCTTTTTGTCCCTGCGCAACGGTTATCACGGCGTACACATGGGCGGCACGTCAGTGGGCGGCAATGGGGTTTATCACTACAACCACGGGCCGTTGTTGGCCGGATGCCATTTGCTCGACACCCCATGGTTGTATCGCAACCCTTGGGACTGCCGGGACCCGCAAGCGCTGACCGCACACTGCATTCGCCAGCTTGAAGATCAGATCGCCTTGCTGGGCGCGCAGACCATCGCCGCGTTGATCGCGGAACCGGTGCAAGGCGCCGGCGGCGTGATCGTGCCGCCGGACGACTACTGGAAGCGCCTGCGTGAGGTGTGCGACCGCCACGGCATTCTGTTGATCGCCGACGAAGTGGTCACCGGTTTCGGTCGCTCGGGCTGTATGCTCGGCAGCCGCGGCTGGGGTGTCGCGCCGGACATGCTGTGCCTGGCCAAAGGCATCACCGCCGGTTATATCCCGCTGGGCGCAACGATGTTCAATCAGCGCATCGTCGACGCGATTGAGCACGGCGAAGGCTTCAGTAACGTGATCATGCACGGCTACACCTACAGCGGGCATCCGACCGCCTGCGCGGCCGCTCTGGCGGTGCTGGATATCGTCGAAGCCGAGGACCTGCCGGGCAACGCCGCCAAGGTCGGCGGGCAATTGCTCGAACAGCTGCAAGCACTGACCGAGCGTTACGCCGTGGTCGGTGAAGTGCGCGGCAAGGGCCTGATGATTGCCCTCGACCTAGTGGCGGACAAAACCACCCGCGAACCGCTGAACCCGGCGGCCGGGCAGCCTTTGCGGATCGCTGACGCGGCACGCCGCGCCGGGGTGCTGGTGCGACCGATCGGCAACAAAATCGTTCTTTCGCCACCGCCGACCCTCACGGGCGCGGAGGCCGAATTGATCGTCGCGGCGCTGGACACCGCGCTCGCCGCTTGCGGCTAGCCCTTGCGAGCCTGGCGCAGCGCGGCTGCGCCAGTGTTATGCGAATACCTAAGACAGCCTTTGAAGGTGCACCTCAAGGAGTTTCAACCATGCGGTATCCATCCCCTCCCTTTCGCCGCGGCACCCTGGCTGCCACATTGGCGCTTTGCGCCGTCGGCCAGGCCCATGCCTATGAGGTTTACAGCGACGAGAGCCGGCATCTCAACGCCGATATGACCGCCGTATTCGGTCAGTTCAACAGTCGCAAAAACTATGACGGCGCCCCGGGCGGTTCGACCTGGCGCGAAGGCTTCATCAAATACGGCTTGAGCGGCGACCAGGCCCTGGCAGGCAAAGGCACGGCCTATGGCGCGTTCGCGCTGGTCAGTTCCGCGACCTGGGGCGACGGTGATCCGGCCGGCAATACCCTCGGCACCGAACACACCACGAAAATTGAAGACGCTTACCTCGGTTGGCGTTCCGGCGACCTGTTTCCGGCACTGGGCAAGGACGGCGTGGATATTTCCGGTGGGCGCCAGGTGGTCAAGATCGGTCGTGGTTTCCTGGTCAACGACGACGGGCCGAACCTGGGCAAGGGCCCGGCGGATGGCGCGCTGAACCGTGGCGGGGCCTTTTACCTGGCGGCGCGGCATGCCTTCGATCAAACCGCGGTCCTGCGCCTGGGCGGGCAGGAGGGCGTGCATGGCAGCGTGTTGTGGCTCAAGTCCGACAACCGCGCCCAGGCGGAAACCGAACTGGCCGCCGGCACCCTGGATTACACCGCCAAGCCCGGCACTCTGGGGTTGACCTGGGTGCATGGCATCGATGTGAACGAGCGCTGGGCCAGCGATTTTCAGCGCCAGCGCAAGGGTATGAACGTCTACAGCGTGCGCGGCGAAGGCGATGCCGGGCTGCCGAACGTCAGCCTGGCATTCGAGTATGCCTGGCAGGACAAAGACGACGGGCCTGAAAAAGCCTGGTACGGCGAAGCCGGCTACACCTTTGCCGACATCGCCTGGGCGCCGAAGCTGACCTATCGCTATACCCGTTATTCGCAGAAGTGGGATTCGCTGTTTACCGGGCTCAGCACGGGTTACGGCACCTGGTTCCAGGGCGAGGTGGCCTCCAACTATGCCGGCCCGTTCAACAGCAACACCGGTATCCATCACGTCGGTCTCAAGGCAACGCCATTGGAGAACCTGACGGTCGGCGCGCTGTACTTTGACTTCGACACGTTGCGCAAAAACAATGCGCTGAACCTCGATGCGCGGGAGCTGGACGTCTACGTCGAGTGGGCCGTCAACCCGCACCTGATCGTCACGCCGCTGATCGGCCTCTACAAGCCGAAGCAGGACTCCACCAGCGGCGGCAACCAGACGGTCGGCAATGGCACCAACCTGTACAGCCAATTCACGGTCGCGGTGCCATTCTGAGGTTGACGGCCGTCGCGTTCCTGACCCTCAGGACGCGGGGGCGCTCGGTGGGTTGCGCATGTTTTCGGCAATTCGCCGTGTGGTGTCCATCACCATTTCGATCACGGTTTCCTGACGCAGCAGCTTGAAGCTCTGGCTGCTGCCGACGGCGGACAGACTGCCAACCACCTCGTCCATATCCGGCCGGATGATGGGCGCGGCGATACCGGTCAGGCCCAGGTTGAGTTCGTCGTGGGTCAGGCAGTAGCCGTCCTTGCGGATCTTTTTCGCGGCCTTGGAGAAGCTGGCCCAGTCGTATGGGCTGTCCGGGTCGTTGGCCATGTGTTCTTCGAACAGGCGTTGCAAGCGTCGACCTTTCTGAAAGGCGATCAGCACCTTGGATTGCGCGCCGCGAAAAAACGGCAGCGGGTGTCCGCGGCCAAAGGAGAAGTGGTAGGTGTCGCTGGGTTCGGCGATGTAGGTGTTGATGATGCGCCCGTCATAAAAAACGCTGGCGAACACGGCCAGGCCGGTCTGGGCGGACAGTTCGTGCATCAGCTCGCGCCCGGCGAGGAGGATGGGGTCGTACTGGCGCATCATCCAGTCCAGTTCGATCACGCGCGGCCCCAGGCCGTAGCTGCCGGCATCCACGCGGGTCAGCAGGCCGGCGTCACACAGGTCCTTGACGTAGCGATACACGGTGGCGCGCGACAGGCCCATGCGCTCGGCGATGGTGTCCGGATCGATCTTCAACGTCTGCGGACCGAACAGGTCCAGGACACTCAACAACTTGCTCAGACTGCTCATTTCGTTCCTAGAAAAGGGGATGGCACGCGGGTGAGCACTATAGGCACGCCCGCCCGCGCTGAAAAGACGGCCGGCCCGATGGGGGGCCGTCACGCCACACTATCGCAGTTAAGCGAAAAAGCAATCGTCGCAGCACTTTTCATAACCGATTAATTGGCATTTATCTCATAAGTAGAGACAAATGGTAAAAAACAGCTTGTTTGATGTGATTTTATGTGTGATAAATCTCATCAAAGAAGATGCTCAAGCGAGAGGGCTGATAATGAATGGTGCGCAACTGATAGTGAATGCGGCAGCGGCAAGCGGTATCGAGTACTGCTTCGCCAACCCGGGAACCACGGAGATCCCGCTGGTGGCGGCCATGGCCAGCGCGCCCGCCCTCAAGCCGGTGTTGTCGTTGTTCGAAGGCGTCTGTACCGGAGCGGCGGACGGTTACGGCCGCGTCGCCGGCAAGCCCGCGATGACGCTGACTCACCTGGGCCCGGGGTTTGCCAATGGCATCGCCAACCTGCACAACGCGCGGCGCGCCAACACGCCTATCGTCAATGTGATCGGTGACCACGCCTCATGGCATGTCAACTACGACCCGCCCCTGGCCAGCGATATCCAGGCCCTGGCCGGCACCGTGTCCGGCTGGGTTCGCACATCGCGCACCGCCTCGGCGATCGGTGAGGACCTGCAGGAAGCTGTGCGTGCCGCCTGGCAAGCCAAGGGCCAGATCGCCAGCCTGATCCTGCCGATGGACCTGCAAGCCGCCGCGGTGACGCACAACGGTGTGTTCACGCGGATGCAGGCGCCGATCCGCCGCTTTGCCGGCGACCGTATCGAAGCGGTCGCGCAGGCCTTGCGTGATGGTCAGCGGCTGGTCTTCATCGTCGGTGATCAAGGCTTGTCGGTTGCCGGCCTGGAAGCGGCAGGGCGTCTGGCGCAATTGCCCGGCGTGCGGCTGTTCGCCGAAACCTTTCCCCGGCTCAGCTACCGGGGCGGCGGTCTGCCGGACCTGGACCGCCTGCCGTACTTCCCGGAAGTGGCCATCGAGATCCTCGAGCAGTACGACAAGGTGGTCTGTGCCGGTGTCCCGGAACCCATCAGTTACTTCGGCTACGAAGGTATTCCGTCGCGGCTGGCCGAGCGTGAGCGCTTGCTGTCGCTGGCCGACGTCGGCGACGACGTGGCCGGGGCGTTGACCGCGCTGGCCGACGCGCTGAATGCACCGGCTTATGTGCCGACCCCGCGGGGGATCGAGCTGCCGCCAGGCGAGGCCGCGTTGACGCCGCAGTCGGTCGGCCAAGTGTTGGCCGCAGCGCTGCCGGACGACTGCATTGTCTCGGTCGAAGGGGGCACTTGCGGCTATCCGTTTTTCACCGCCTCCGCCAGTGCGGCGCGGCACCGTGTGTTGACCAACACCGGCGGCGCGATTGGCCAGGGCATTCCGGTCGGGTTCGGCGCCGCGCTGGCGGAGCCCGGTACCCGGGTGTTTTGCCTGCAATCGGACGGCAGCGCGCAGTACACCATTCAAACCCTGTGGAGCATCGCCCGCGAGCAATTGCCGGTGGTGATCCTGATCGCCGCCAACCACCGTTACGCGATCCTGCAGAACGAACTGCGCCGTTTCGGCATGACCGAACTCGACCCGCAAGCCCTCAGCCTGACCGTGCTGGACCGTCCACGGATCGACTGGAAAGCCCTTGCCACCGGCTACGGCGTGCCGGCTCGTACCGTACACACCAATGCCGAACTGCAACGGGCGCTGGCCAATGCCGCCGCCGATGCGGGCCCTTGCCTGATCGAAATGGCACTGTGAAGGAGTCGATAATGAATCAGCTTGACGTGTTACCCGCCGTCCAGGCGTTCCTGTCTCAACCCGGCCGTCTGTTCATCGGCGGTACCTGGCAAGACGCGGCCAGCGGTCGCCGGTTCGCGGTGGAAAACCCTGCCACCGAAGAAACACTCACGGAGGTCGCACGCAGCGACGAGCGCGATGTGGATGCCGCCGTAGCCGCCGCCCGCGCCGCATTCACGGGGGCTTGGGCGCAGCAGTCACCGGCCCAGCGCGGCGTGTTGCTGTTTCGCCTGGCGGACTTGCTCGACCAGCACCGCGAAGAGCTGGCGCAACTGATCACCCTGGAAAACGGCAAGCCGATTACCAACGCACGCGCCGAGGCGGCCAGCGCGGCCAGCATCCTTCGTTACTTCGCCGGTTGGCCGACCAAGATCGAAGGCAGCACGCTGCCGGTATCGCCGGCCAGCGGCGCACCGATGCTCAACTACACGTTGCGCGAGCCGGTGGGCGTCTGCGCCTTGATCGTGCCGTGGAACTTCCCGTTGAACATGTGCGTGTGGAAGCTCGGCCCGGCGCTGGCCACCGGCTGTGTGGCGGTGCTCAAGCCCGCCGAGCAGACGCCGCTGGTGGCGATCCGGCTGGTGCAGTTGATCGAGGCGGCGGGCTTCCCGCCGGGTGTGGTCAACCTGATCACCGGCCTGGGCGCCGAGACCGGCGCACCGCTGGCGCAGCATCCTGACGTGGACAAGATCGCCTTCACCGGCTCGACCCAGGTCGGGCGGCTGATCGCCCAGGCGGCCACCGGCAACATGAAGAAGGTCTCGCTGGAGCTGGGCGGCAAATCACCGAACATCATCTTGCCCGACGCCGACATCGTGCGCGCCGCCAAGGGCGCCGCCGATGGGATTTTCTACAACCAGGGCCAGGTGTGTACGGCGGCATCGCGTCTGTACGTACACGCCAGCGTGCTGGATCAGGTGCTCGAAGAATTGCAGCGCCACGCTGCCGCCCATGTCCTCGGCAACGGCCTGGACCCGGCCAACAGCATGGGCCCGCTGGTGTCCGCGCGGCAGCTGGATACGGTCAAGGGCTACCTGCAGCGCGGCCAGGAGGAGGGCGCCGAACTGATTTGCGGCGGCGGCCGCCCCGAGCACCTGGAACGCGGGCACTTCATCCAGCCGAGTGTGTTCCTCGATCGTGCCGAGCGTGCCTGCGTGGCCCGCGAAGAGATCTTCGGCCCGGTGCTCACCGTCATGAGCTGGACCGACGTCGATGACCTGGTGTTGCGCGCCAACGACTCGCCCTATGGCCTGGCCGCCGGCCTGTGGACCCGCGACTTGCGCTCGGCGCACCGCCTGGCGGCGCAGCTCCAGGCCGGTTCGGTGTGGATCAACTGTTGGAACGTGGTCGATGCGGCTTCGCCGTTCGGCGGCTACAAGCAATCCGGCTGGGGCCGGGAAATGGGCAAGAACGTTATCGACGCCTACACCGAGACCAAAAGTGTGTTTGTCGATCTCGGCTGAACAGAATAATCACAAGAGGAACTGCTATGGATCTGGAATTGAAAGGCCGCGTGGCAATCGTCACCGGAGGTGGCATGGGCATCGGCAAGGAAGTTGCGCGCTTTCTGTCCGAAGAAGGCTGCAAGGTGGTGATCTGTGCGCGGCGCATGGCGTTTCTCCAGCTGGCCGCCGAAGAGATCAGCGCGCAGACCGGCAACGAAGTACTGCCGCTGTTCTGCGACACCAACGATATGTCGGCCGTGTCGGAAATGGTCGCCGCCGCGCACAAGCACTTCGGCCGCATCGACATCCTGGTCAACGGTGCCGCGGCGCCGTCGGGCGTGGTGCGCAATGACATCGAGCATGCCGGCGACGACGAGTTGCTGTCGGATCTCAACACCAAAGTGATCGGCTACTTCCGCTGTGCCAAGGCCGTGACCCCGCACATGAAGGCGGGCGGTTTCGGTCGCATCATCAACATCGGCGGCCTCACCGGGCGCAGCAGCAAAGTCCTCTCGGGGATGCGCAACCTGGCGATCGCGCACATGACCAAAACCCTCTCCGACCAGTTGGGCGCGTTTGGCATCACGGTCAACCTGATCCACCCGGGCGTGGTCGACACCCCGCACATCCGCGAGCTGTACGAGCGCGAAGGGGTCAAGCAGGGCAAGACCCCGGAGCAGGTCGAGCAGGGCTACATCGACGCAACGCCGATTCGCCGCACGCTGGCGCCCATTGAAATGGGCTGGCTGATCGGCTTCCTGGCGTCCCCCAAGGCTGGCGCGGTGACCGGTGAATCCATCGGCATCGACGGCGGCCTGACCCGTGGCATCTTCATCTGAGGAGTAACTGCGATGAGTAACGGAACCCTATTAGTCGCCACCGTCGGCCAGGCCGTGATCCGTAGCGCCGACGATGGCCGCAGTTGGCATCGTCTCGGCCTCGGGCAGGATCTGGAGTTCGATGCGATCACCCGTTCGCTGAGCTTTCACCCCGGCACGCCGGACGTGATTTATGCCGGCACCGACATTGGTTTGTGCGTCAGCCACGACACGGGCGGCCATTGGCAGCAGGTCGACACGCCGTTCAACGGGCAGACCGTGTGGAAGGTGGCGGTCGACCCGCAGGATGCTCTGCGGATATTCGTCGGCACCGGTGCGCCTTCGCGCGCCGAGCTGTGGCGCACCCTGGACGGCGGCCTGAGCTGGGATCGCGCGCCGGTGGAAATCCCGGAGTTCTGTGATGGCGTCAGTCGTCCACGGTTGCTGGCCTTCGCCTACGACCCCACCGACCGCAACCAGGTGTGGTTCGGCCTCGAGGAGGGCGGGCTGTTCCATTCGCGTAACGGCGGCGAAAGCTGGATGCGCGTCGATGATCGGCTGCTGTGGGACTTCAACTCGGACATCCACAACATCCTGGTCCTGCCCAATCACGGTGAGAAAGTCATCGTGGTGGTTTGCGTCAATGCGGTTTACCGCAGCCTTGATGAAGGGCTGACCTGGACCGGCATCGTCGCCCGCGAAGCGTTTGGCCTGTATTACGCGCGCGCCATGAGTGCGCCATTGGGCACGCAGGATACGCTGTACCTGAGCATCTCCGACGGCACGCCGGGCACCACCAGCAAGATCCTGGTCTCCCATGATGCCGCGCTCAGTTGGCAGGTGTTGCCGCTGCCGCAACAGCCCAATTCCTGTGTGTGGGCTATCGCCTTCAACCCGGCGAACCCTCGGCAAATCGTGGCGGGCACCAAGTACGGCCATTTGTTCACCTCCGAGAACGGCGGTGACGGCTGGCAGAAGCAGTGGCGCGAATTCAGTGAGATCGCTGACGTGCTGTGGACCCCCGCCGTGGCGCAGATCAAGGCGGGGCATCAATCCATCGTCAAGAAAAACTGAGGTAGTGCGTGATGAAAGTCGAAGTCCTTCGTACTCACTTATCGCTATGGGTGAGTGATCCAGATGTGTCAGCACTTTGGTACGCCGACATCCTGGGTATGCACGAAAGTGCCCGTGGCGAGAGCTGGGTGATGATGGCGTTTGGCACCAAGCACCACGACATTGCGTTGATTCGTGCCGAACCCGGCGCCCATCAGGGCGGGTTGGGGTTGCAGCACTACGGATTGGAAATCGCCGGCGACATGACCACCCTGCGCCAGCTCTACGGCATGTTGCTGAGCAAAGGCGTCGAGGTGGTGAAAATCACCGATCACGAAATCGGCCATGGCGTGTATTTCCACGATCCGGATTGTAATCGCATGGAATTCTTTCTCGAGACCGAGCACGACGACGCACTTGGCAAGGCCCGCTTCAAGGCCGCCGGCGCGCCGAGCCGGAACTTTAAACTCGACCCACTTTGAATAGAGGCAGCTCTGATGAAAACCGCGAATTTCGCCAGCTATCACATCCGTAAATGGTACAGCTTCATTGAAGAAACCCTGGCCAACGAAACCGGCCAGTTGGCCGATGGCGAACCTGTGTACAAGTACGCCATCGCCGCAGTGATTGCCAACCCCTATGCCGGCCGCTTCAGCCAGACGCTGGATGCATTGGTGGACGACTCGCCGTTGCTGGGCGAAGAGTTCGGCCGGCGCATCAACGCACTGGCCGGCGAGCACGAGATTGTCAGCTACGGCAAGGCTATCCTGGTGGGCACCGAGGGCGAGTACGAGCACGGCAACGCGTTCCTGACCAACCCTGCCGCCGATCCGATCCGTGTCGCGCTGGGCGGTGGCAAATCCTGGGTGCCGTCCACCGGCAAACGTGGCGGTCCGGGTTCGACCATTGACGTGCCATTGGCTCACAAGGATGCACTGTATGTGCGCTCCCATTACGACAGCATGTCGCTGATGTTCGGTGACGGTCCTTCGCCGGACGAGATCGTTGTGATCTGGGCCTTCGCCACGCGCGGACGCCTGCATGCACGGCTCGGCGGTTTGCAGGCGGCGGATGTGCAAGGTCTCGACGGGCTGCACTGAGCCCGGGCGCAAGGCCTTGCGTGGCATCCGATCAACACCACAACAAGAAAGCGGTGACTAGCGATGAAGCAGGACAAAACCCAGGTGGTCATTGTCGGCGGCGGCCCGAACGGGATCACCGCCGCACACTATATGGGGATGTACGGTATCGACTGCGTCGTCCTTGAACTGGCCGACGGCATCCTGCCTTATCCCCGCGCAGTCGGCATGGACGATGAAGCGCTGCGCGTGCTGCAGGGGATCGGCATTGCCGAGCTGGCCGCACGTGACATGATCTGCGATGTACCGCTGCGCTATTACAACGCGCGTGGCGTGTGTTTCGCCGAGGTCAAGCCGAGCGTCGCGCAGTACGGTTGGCCGATGCGGAACATCTTCATGCAGCAATTGCTCGAAGGCACCCTGCGCGAACATCTCGTGCAGCACGCCAGCGTCCAATTGCGCCAGGGCCATGAACTGCTCGAACTGGAGCAGGACGAGCAGGGCGTGACCTTGCAGGTGCGCGATGCCCACGGCGAGCTCTACCAATTGCAGGCGGACTATGTGATTGGCGCCGACGGCGGGCGTTCCACCGTGCGCAAACAGTTGGGCGTCGAACTGCTCGGGCTCACGCATCCGCGCAAATGGGTGGTGGTCGATACGGCCAACGACACCCTGGATGCGCCGTACACCGCCCTGCATGCCGATCCGCAACGGCCCTTCGTGTGCATCTACCTGCCTTATCAGCAGCGGCGCTGGGAGTTCATGCTGCTGGAGGGCGAAGACGAAGCGAAGATGTGCGACGAGGCGACGATTCGTGAACTGATCCGCGGCCATATCGGCGCGGCCGTGGATCAGTTGAACGTCATCCGGATCCGCGCTTACACCCACCACTCCCGTGTTGCGGCGCGGTTTGTCCAGGGGCGGGTCGCGCTGGTCGGCGATGCGGCGCATATTTCGCCGCCCTGGGCCGGGCAGGGGCTCAATTCCGGCCTGCGCGACGTGGCCAACGTGGCCTGGAAACTGGCGGCGATCATTCAGGGCCGCGCGGCGCCGTCGATCCTCGCCAGCTACGACCAGGAACGCCGCGGCCACGCCACCGAGCTGGTGGCGCTGGCCGACAACATGGGCGCCGTGCTGGGGTTGACCAACCCGCTGATGGCCGGCGTGCGCGACTGGCTGTTCCAGGCGGTCAACAGTGTCGACAACCTGCGCTCGCACCTCTTGGAATTCAAGTTCAAACCCAAGGCCACCATCACCCAAGGCCTGGTCTATCACGAGCGTGCCGAGCTGCGCGAAGACGACCTGGTCGGGCAACTGTTCGTGCAGCCTTATATCGAAGATGCCCAGGGCCAACGTCGGCGCCTCGACGACATGCTGGGCAACTCGTATGCCGTGCTGGGTTACCGTACCAATCCCCGGGCGCCACTGAGCGAGGACATGGCCGCGTATTGGGCGCGTTGGAACACGCGCTTTATCCAGGTCAACCGTTCGCGCAGCGGCGTGGAGCGCAACCAACCGCTGACGGCGATGGACGCGATCAGTGTGGAGGACGTGGATAACCGGCTGGGCGAGTGGTTCTCCAAGGTGCGCGACTGCATCGTCGTGGTGCGTCCGGACCGCTTTGTCGCGGCCATTACCACCCCAGAGCGGCTTGACGGTGTATTGCGCAAGCTGGCGGAGCAACTGTCATGAGCACGCCCGACGATGTACTCGGCCAACTGCGCCAAGCGAGGCTCAGCGCTCATGCCATTGCACCTTTGGTACCGCAGGCGCTGGACCGGCAGCAAGGCTACGCGCTGTTGCGCCAGACCCTGGAGCGACGCGTGGCCGCCGGGGAGAAACCGAGCGGCTGGAAGGTCGCCTTCGCTGGCCGAGCCGCGCAAGCACGCTTTGCTCTCGACGAACCGGTGTACGGCGGCCTCACGGAGGCGATGCAGGTCGAGCCGGGGAGTGCGGTGCCGTTGGCGCGGCTGATCCAGCCCAAGCTGGAGGTCGAACTGGCGTTCGTCTTCGGGCACGCGCTGGCGCCGGGGGACTACCGCGACCAGGACATTCTGACGGCCATCGCCGAGGTGGCGCCCGCGTTCGAAATCGCCGACTGCCGATGGCAAGGCTGGCGTTTCGGGCTTGGCGCCTTCCTCGCCGATAACGCGGCGGCGGGGCTTTACTGTGTGGGGCCGAGGTCGCCGTTCGAGCCGCAACAGCATGCCTGCGTGCCCTATCGTCTGGAGCACGAAGGGGTTCACCTGGGCAGCGGCGATACGCAGGCTCGGGAAGACAACCCCCTGTTCAATCTGTGCTGGTTGGTGCGCCGGCTCCTGGCGGACGGTCACCGTATCGAGGCTGGGCAGGTGGTGCTGTCGGGCGCGTTGCTGGCACCGATCGATATACAGCCGGGAACCTATCGTCTGCAGATGCTTGGCACGGAACTGGCTTTGGTTTTCCAGGCGGACACTGTGCCCGTGTGAATGCCAGCTGCCGTCAGGGATGACTGAGCCCCCTTCAGGCCAATGACCAGACACAGGCCGCCGAGGAACGACGAATATGCTCGCTGAAGTCCGAACCTTCAATGATCCTCAACAGCACGCCGGCTCGATCCAGGGCTGGCAGCAGATCTACGACCAACTGGGCCGTGGCTGCCTCACCAGTGAACTGCGCCAGTTGTCCTGCGATCGCTTCCAGATTTTCCAGGAGGTGCTGGACAAGCGAGTGGTGCAGCATGGTTCCTCGCCCAAAGGCCGTTTGTGCGCCGCCATGTCATTGGGCAGCTCGCCGGTGGTGCAAGGGCAGCAAGTGGACGCGCAGAGCGTGGTGCTGCTGCGCGATTCGGAGGAGTTCGTATTGCATGCTCCGGAAGGCACGCATTTTTTCGCGATTAACGTTGACGCGGTACGCTTTGCCAAACTGGCGGCTTTCGAATTATCCGGCGAGCAGCTTAAACGCCTGACCACCGTGTCTCAGCTGCGTGTGGATGAGGCGTTACTGCTGCGTATACACCAGCGTATTCACCCGTTGTTTCGTCACCTTTTGGAACATACCGACGCGATCAGCGCCGTTTCGGAAAAGATCCTGGAAGATGAGCTGCTCGGCACCTTCCTGGACCTGTTCACCCATGCCAGCGACGAGGTGCGTTGCCGGCGCGGCAATTTCGCCGTCAGTGCCTACCTGGTCCGGCGTTGCCAGGAGTTGATCGTTGCCAGCGGCGATACTCCATTGAGCATCCTCGACCTGTGCGAGCAATTGCGCGTCAGCCGCAGGACCCTGCAGAACAGTTTTCAGGCGGTGACCGGCCTGCGCCCGGTCGAGTACCTGCGCAATCTGCGCCTCAACGCGGTCCGGCGGCGGTTGATCGCGACCGCGGCCAGCGAGAAAAACGTCGGTGAGGTCGCCGTGGCCATGGGCTTTTTTCACCTGAGTCACTTCGCGGCGCATTACCGCGAATTGTTTGGCGAGTCGCCCTCGGAAACGCGCAGGGCCGAGCGCTGATGCGCGATCAGTCCGCCGCCTCGCCAAGCCCGGGGTTCACGCGCTTGCCGATGTCCTTGAGCCGCGCCAGTTGGTCGATCATCGAGGGGGCTTCATCCAGGCAACTGACGAAAGTCCACAGGTAAGTCATCACCGCATAGATATGCCCGGCTTTTACGGCCGGCGACAATGCCAGTTGCGTGATGGCAACCACAAACAGCAGCGCCGCCAGGATGCCAATGAACAGGAAGGCGATGGCCTCACGGTCCGACAAGCGGATGCGCAGTCGCGACAGCAGGTGATAATGACGGTGCAGGGTATGCGCGCCGACGGCTTCCACCATGCCGATTTCCTTTTCCAGGCGATTGTTCAAGCGCTCATGCAAGCGCTGGTTACGCCGGGCGAAGCCGGGCATCACGGTGACGCACAGCAGCAGCGCGAGCAGGCATGCCACGCCAACCCATGGCTCGATCACCAGCAACATGCCGGCCGCGCCAATGATCGAGACCAGCGCGGTGGCGATGATCGGCACGTGCTTCTCGAAAAAGTCGACAAAGTCCCGCGCCAGTACCACCCGCGCCGCCGCCTTGGACGTGCTCTGGCGTTCCAGGCGCTGATTGAGGATCACCGGCACCGCAAGATCGGCGTAGATGCGCGTAAAGGTGCGCGTATCCAGCGCGCGCCGCGCCGCCCCCACCACCCAGAACCCCAGCACCACGCCGGCATAGAGCAATGCGCTGGCGGCATCGCCGCGGATGATCGAGTCCACGGCAAACCCGGCAAACAGCGGGTAGGCGAGCAGCAGTGCATTTTCCAGCGCCACCAGCGACAAGGTCGCAAACAGCTTGCCGGGGTAGGCCCTGGCAATGGCCTTGAGGGTCTGGCTGGCGGATTGCTGACCGAGCTTTTTGCTTTCTTCGAGCACAATCCTAGGGGTTACGGACGGCATGGGCCACCTGTCGAGCGCATCATGGGAGGATAGATACCGCGGGCGACGCCGAGCAGATAGCGCGCCTCCTCGGTCATCAATAACAAATTGATCTGCACTTCTTCGATAACGATTTCCATGGCGATCAATATGCAAATGGCCGGCGCTGTAATCAGCCAGTGACAATAAGACTGTGTGATCAACGACGCGCACACACCAATCAACCACAACGCCAATACGCAATGCGGCGCGTACTTCTGCAGGGGAATCCAGAAGCGCTGCAACTTTCGCAGTTTGAGTGTGTAGAGCGTCAGTGACGCTTCCAGCTGTTTCGAGTCAACAAGGGGGCGAGCGGAATGCAGAGTCGGCATAACAATTGTCCGCGTAAAACATTGAACGTCATTTGCCAGGTGTTGCTTCATTATCCCGGCGCCCGTGGCCTGGAAGGGTTTGATTGAACCAGGCAAGATTGATTGCTGTGACTTCGACCCATTCGCCCTGAGTTGGCATCCTTTCGCAGCTCTTGAACGCGATACAACGTCCTTGTGAGTTCAATAAGGCAAAGTGGCGATATTTCGTGGCTCTATTAACTATAAAAATAGAGAGGCGCATGCCATCACCTTTGTCGGTTTGAATATTCAAGCGGGTTTGGCGTTATATGCAGTTACACCTCAGTAGACTCCGTGTCGGTATCCAGGCTCTGCGTTGTTGTTGGCCAACTGAGTTCAAACACGGTGCCGCCATTAATCGATGTCCGACAGCTCACCGTGCCGCCATGGGCGATGGCAATCGCGCGCACCACGGCCAGGCCCAGCCCACTGCCTCCCTGAGCACGGGAGCGAGAACTTTCGCCGCGCTGGAACGCATCGAAAATATATGTCGCGAAAGCGTCGTCCACCCCCGGCCCCTCATCCGTGACTCTCAGGAAGTTGCGCGAGTGTTGGCTGCCGAGTTGCACCCAGACGTTGCCCGGCGTCGCATGCCGACGGATGTTGTCCAGCAGCGCCAGCAACGCCTGGCGAATCCGCGCGCGGTCACAGCGTATCGGCCCCTTGAGCAGGTCCAGGTGCAGCACGAAGCCGGCGCTGCGCAGGCTCGATTCGAACAACCGTGCTTCGGCTTCCAGGTCGGCGGCCAGGTCGGCGTAGTCGGGTTCGAGCTTGAGGTAGCCGCTGTCTCCCAGGCCGACCACGCGCAGGTCTTCAACCAGGCGTGTCAACCCTTCCACTTGCGTCAGCAGGCTATAGAACTGCGCGGTGTCCGGTTCGAACACACCTTCGGCCAGCCCCTGCAGGCGGCCGCGCAAGATGGTCAGCGGCGTGCGCAACTCATGGGCGATCGCTGCGTTCCAGAACGCCTGTTCTTCGGCCATGCGTTTCAGTCGGTTGGCCATGCTGTTGAAGTCATCCACTAATAAGGCGGCTTCGCCCAAGGATTGATCCGGCGCCACTGCGCGGGCATCCAGGTCGCCATCGGCCAGCCTGCGCAGGCTGGCCGCCACCGAGTTCAAGGGCATCAGAATGCGCCGGGACAACTTGATCGCCGCTGCGACGCCGACGCCCAGGCTGACGCAGGTGATCAGGCTCATCCAGGCCCACTCCATGCCGCTGGGCAGCCACTCATCCATTTCCGCGTCGCTCAGCGGAGCAAACGACCACAGCAACCCATAAAAAACATAGGTCCCGACAATCGCCAGGGTTATCACACACAGGACCACGGCCGACATCGACAGGATAATCTGCCGACTCAAGCTGTTGGCGCCTTTCATGGCAGGCTCCCGAACCGGTAGCCGACCCCGCGGATACTGGCCGGTACGCCTTGCAGTCCGAGGTCCTCGATTTTCCTGCGCAATTTGCTGATATGGCTGTCGACCGTGCGCTCCAGGCTGTCGCTCTCGGGCGAGCAGAGGGCCAGCAACTCGGCGCGGCTGAACACGCGCCGGGGCGCCTTTGCCAATTGCGCGAGTAACTTGAATTCGGTCACGGTCAGGTTCAATGGGTGTTTCTGCCCATCGATGCTGACGCTCACGTCATGGTTGTCGATGTCGATTTCGAAGGCGTCCACGCGCAGCACGCTGCGCCCCGTCAAATAGCCATTGTCGATGCAGCGGCGCAGCACCGCCTGGGTTCTGGCGACGACCTCGGCCGGGTTGAACGGCTTGACGATGTAATCGTCGGCGCCAATACGCAGCCCCATGAGTTTGTCCACGTCCTGGTCCTGTGCGGTCAGCATGATGACCGGCGTGTTGCCGCGGTGACGAACCTCCGCCAGTACCATCCAGCCATCCAGTTTCGGCATCAGTACATCGAGCAGCACCAGGTCGGGCTTGAGCGTTTGATGCAGTTCGAGTGCGCGACGGCCATCCTGCGCATGCGCGGTTTGAAAGCCGGCGCGTTTGAGATAGGCCGTGAGGATGTCGGCGATTTCCGGTTCGTCTTCGGCGATCAGGATCAGTGCCTGATTAGCGGTTGATGCAACGAGTGATTCGGTCATGTTCTGCTCGGTCGATGTGCCCTGTGCTACCGGGCCATGCTGCAACGGCGCGCGGTTTTCTGGCAACGGGTTGGATGATGCACGGCAAGCATGCACTTTCAGCGTAGGTTTTATGGAGAAATGATGGAGACGCAGGTTTATTTTTCGTCGCGCGGAGGAGGGGGGGGGGAACGCTGCCTGATGCGGCGCGTTCAGGCGAAGCTGATGCGGTCGCTGTAGGCGTTCTGCACAATTTTGCGCTGGTAGTCACAGGGTGTCGTACTGACCAGCTTCTTGAAGTCGCGCAGGAAGTGTGACTGATCGGAGAAGCCCAGGTCCAGCGCCAGTTCCGAGAAGGATACATCGTGCTGGGTGTTCAATGTTTCCAGGGCCGCCTGGCAGCGAATGATGCGGCAAAAGATCTTCGGCGACATGCCGGTGTCCTGGCTGAACTGGCGATGGATGGTGCGGCTGGTGTAGCCGCTGAGGTCTTCAAGCTGCTGAATGCGCAGGTCACCGCGATGCACCAGGGCCTGTTGAATCACCATCGCCGTCAGTTTCGAGGTCCTGCCCATCAGGCGCGGGGCCAGGTAGTCATTGAACAGCCTCATCTGCTCTTCCAGCCGTGGGGTTTGCACGATGTTCTCGAACATGCGCTGGGCAAACCCCGAGACCTTGAGCAGATCCAGCTCCTGTTCGGTCAGGTCCGCGGCCAGCACATTGATGAAGCCTGGAATGACCCCCGGTGAAAAGCGCACGCCAAAGTAGTGATGATGCTGGTGCAGTTCGACGCGCTGCGCCTCCAGCGGCGTGCCGCAGATCCGCACGGTGGGACGTGTGGCATCGCAGTCGAAAACGATGTCCACGCAGCCATCCGGCACCGCCAGCACGTCGGTCGATTGGGCGACATCGAAGGCATAGAAATGCGAGATCGCCGGGTGTTCGGAAGGCATCACCGAATACCGCGATGAGTTGAGTACGAACCAGGGTTGTTCGTAGGCGGTTGGGTGCCGCGGCCTCGGCGCACACAGGTTGACCATGACGGAACCTTCGATTGGCAATATGCGCGAATATTCAGGCATTTATCGCGCCAACTCAGGTGCCCGCGGCAAGCGCCGATGTCCGAAATTTACAATACCGCCGATAAGCCCAGCCCGATACTCGGACTCGACAGCGTGGGAGCCGCGCCTACCGCAGCGATATCACCTTCAGCCCGAGAATAATTATGTCCACGACTACAAAAATAGACTTCATCTACCTGTCCGAGCAGGACATGATCCGCGCTGGCGTCACCGACATGCTTGCCTGTGTCGACACCATGGAAGAGATGTTCGGCCTGCTGTATATCGGCGATTACCGCATGGCGGGCCCGAACAACGATTCCCACGGCGCGATGGTGATTTTCCCCAAGGAATCACCGTTCCCGAACATGCCCAAACCCACCGCTGACCGACGCATGATGGCGATGCCGGCCTACCTGGGCGGCAACTTCTGCACCGCCGGCGTGAAGTGGTACGGCTCCAATATCGCCAACCGCGACAAAGGCCTGCCGCGCTCGATCCTGATGTTCACGCTCAACGACCCCGACACGGGCGCACCGCTGGCGCACATGTCGGCCAACCTGCTGTCGGCGTATCGCACCGGCGCGATTCCCGGCGTGGGCGCGCGCCACCTGGCCCGCAAGGATGCCAAAGTCGTCGGCCTGCTGGGCCCGGGGGTGATGGGCAAGACCACGCTGGCCGCTTTCATCGCGGTGTGCCCGCAGATCGATACCTTGAAGATCAAGGGGCGCGGCGAGAAAAGCCTCAACGATTTTATTGCCTGGGTAAAGCAAACCTACCCACAGGTGACCACGATAAAAGTCGTCGACACCCTCGAAGATGTGGTCCGCGACGCCGACCTTGTTACTTATTGTAGCTCCGGTGAGGTCGGCGACCCCTCGAACTACCCAATCGTTAAGCGTGAGTGGGTCAAACCGGGCGCCTTCATGGCGATGCCGGCGTCCTGCTCCCTGGATGAAGGCATGGAGAGCTCCGAGGTGCGCAAGGTGCTGGATAACACCGGCCTCTATGAAGCCTGGTTCGAAGAGTTGCCCAAGCCCGCGCACCACTGCGTGCCGGTGATCGGTGTGCGGTTCATGGACATGATCGCCGAAGGCAAGATGCAGCGCGACGAGCTCGAAGACATCGGCAAGATCGTTGCCGGCGATGCCCAGGGCCGCCGGAACGATGAAGAGATCATCATCATGTCGGTGGGCGGCATGCCCGTGGAAGACGTGGCCTGGGGCACGGTGGTGTACCGCAATGCCATCGCAAAAGGCATCGGCGTGAAACTGAATCTGTGGGAAACCCCCGCGTTGCGCTAAGCCACCCTTATCCATCTGAAGAGGCAACGACATGACCAAAATCATCAAGCTCAAGACCGGTTCCCCGTTTGAAGACCAAGCCAGCTATTCACGCCTGGTGGTGGTGGACAACTGGATCTATGTCTCCAATACCGCAGGCCGCAACCCGCAAACCAAGTTGATCCCCGAGGACATCCTCGAACAGACGCATCAGGTATTCGCCAACATCGAAACGGCCCTCGCCGCCGTCGACGCCAGCCTGGCCGATGTGGTGTGCTCGCGGGTGTTCATCCAGGACCCCAAGGACGTTCCGGCGGTCATGGGCCTGATCGGCGAGAAGTTTCGCGGTGTCGATCCGGCCAGTACCGTGACCTGCCCGCCGTTGGGCTCGACGGTCTACAAGGTGGAACTGGAAGTGACGGCCTATCGCAACGCCTCCAAGGCGCAGGTCGAAGTCATCCGCCTGTCGCAATGACCGCTACGCGGCCGTGCGCTTGTGCGGCCGACCTCAATCGCTCACAGAGTCTTGATCATGGCCCCGACTATAGCGCCCGTGAACACGTCAACCACGTTCCCCTTCGCGACGTCCGTCGTCATCATTGGCGGCGGGATTATCGGCTTGACGGCTGCGCTGACATTGGCCGAACGCAATATCGCGGTGGTGGTGCTGGAAAAAGGCCGTATCGCCGGCGAGCAGTCCTCACGCAACCTCGGCTGGGTGCGCAAGACCAGCCGGCACGCCGCCGATATCCCCTTGGCCCTCGCCGCAGATCGCTTGTGGGCGCAGATGCCTGAGCGGGTCGGCGCCGACGTCGGGTATCGGCAAGAGGGCATCATGTTCCTGGGCCGCAACGAGGCGCAGATGGCGATGCATGAAAGCTGGCTGAAATCGGTCGAACATCTGTCCCTCGACTCGCGGTTGCTGAGCCAGCGCGAGATCGCGCAACGGGTGCCGGGCGGCGTGGCTGACTGGGCCGGCGGTATTTTTACGCCATCCGATGCGCGGGCCGAGCCGACCCTGGCCAGCAGTGCGATCGCCAAGGCGGCCATGGCCAAGGGCGTGGTGATCATCGAGCAGTGTGCGGTGCGTACACTGCAGATGTCCGCCGGTAAGGTCAGTGGGGTGGTCACTGAAAAGGGTGAGATTCGCTGCGATCAGGTATTGCTGGCCGGGGGGATGTGGTCGCGGCGCTTTTTGGGCAACCTCGGCGTGGCGTTGCCGACCTTGGCCTTGACCTGTTCGGTGCTGCGCACGCATCCGATGGACGGGCCTACGGAAATCGCCGTGGGCGCGCCGGACTTTTCCTTTCGCAAGCATAAGGACGGCGGTTTCATCATTACCCAACGCGGCAAATTGGACGCCTACCTGACCCTCGATCACCTGTTGCTCGCCAAGCAATACATGCCGCAGTTTCGCGCGCAGCGCAGCGTGTTGAACGTGTCGCTGGGCAAGTATTTCTTTAACGACCTGGCGCTGGCCCGGCGTTGGTCGGCCGACAGTGTCAGCCCGTTCGAACGGGTACGGGTGCAGGACCCGGCCGCCAACCCGCGGCTCAACAACGATGCGATGAACAACCTCAAGGCCGCCTGGCCGGTATTCGAGCAGGCGCGGATCGCCCAGGCCTGGGCGGGCACCATCGACGTGACGCCGGACTCGAACCCGGTGATTGGGCCGGTCGCGCAAATTCCCGGGTTGACTGTCGCCACCGGTTTCTCGGGGCACGGTTTCGGTACCTCGCCGGCGGCCGGCCATCTGGCGGCGGATATCGTCAGCGGGCATACCCCGATCATCGATCCGAGCCCGTATCGTTTCGATCGTTTCTAAGCCGGCCCAAGCCCAGCCTTCATGGAGCACAACGATGTCGCCTGCCAGCTGTTTTTTTACTAATCGCACAGGCTTGCGCCTGCATTTTCTGCAATGGGGCGCGCCGAGCGGCGTGCCTCTGGTTCTGCTGCACGGCTTGCGGGCCTATGCGCAGACCTGGGAGTCGCTGGTGCAGGCGTTGGGCCCCGGTTACTGCGTTTACGCCCTGGACCAGCGCGGTCGCGGGTTGAGCGATTGGGCCACGCCGAGCAGCTACCACACGCAATCTTATGTGGAGGATGTGGAGGACTTCGTCGCCCACCTCGGTTTGCAACGCTTCGTGTTGCTGGGGCATTCGCTGGGTGGCGCCAATGCCCTTGAATATGCACGGCAAAACCCAGGGCGTTTGCACGGGCTGATCATCGAAGACATCGGTCCCGGCTCTTCGAGCCAGGGCGACGGCGCGGCGCGTATTCGCCGTGAAATGAGCCAGACGCCGTTGCACTTCGACAGTTGGGCGAGCGCCCGCGCTTTCTGGCAGGCGTCGCGCCCGGGTTTGTCAGAGCAGGGCCTCGCTTCCAGGCTGGCGCATTCGATGAAAGCGCACGAAGGGCTGATCAGCTGGCGGCACGATCAGCAAGGCATCGCCGAGGCGCGCCTGAGCATCGAGCCGACCGACCTGTGGCCGGCGGTGCGGGCCTTGGACTGTCCGACCCTGTTCATTCGTGGCGGGCGTTCGGACTTCCTGCCCACCGCGACGCTGCAGGCGATGCGTGACAGCAATCGGCAGGTGCAGACGGTGGAAGTCGCGCACGCTAGTCACTATGTCCACGACGATCAGGGCGAGACGTTCAACCGGCTGGTCGCTGACTTTCTCGCCAGCCTCACGACTCCCGGCCCATGAAGGCAAGCGCCAGCACTGCCGTGGCAGGCGGCCATGGCAAAAGCGAACCACTCTAGCGAGTGGTTTTTTTTGCCTGGATTTTTACGCGGTTGATACAAAGCTGATACGCGAAAAGCAGTTAATGAGAATCCATGTCATGCGCGAATGGTTTGGTATATCATGCGCCGCGAATTCTTGGCAGGTTTGCCTGCGCGTCGGCTCATCCATGAGGTCCAACATCCATGCGTCACACCCTGATTTCCCTCTGCGTGCTTCAGGCGTTTACTCCTTTTGCCTGGGCGCAGGTTGCCGCCTCTGAACAAAGCAGCCTCGAGTTGCAGGCGACCACGGTCACCGGCGAAATGGACTACGAGACGGCTCAAGGGCCGGTCAAGGGCTACCGCGCGACACGTTCAGCCAGTGCGACCCGTACCGACACATCGATTCATGAAACGCCGCAGTCCATCAGCGTAGTGCCCAAGGACGTGGTCGAGGACATTGGTGCGACTCGCCTGCAGGAGGCCCTGGACTACGCGGGCGGCGTCGGCCGGGCGAACAACTTCGGCGGGCAAGGGCTTACCAGCTTCACCGTGCGAGGCTTTACCACTGCCGAGTTCTACCGCAACGGTTTCCCGATCAACCGCGGCTACCCGAGCATGCCCGACGCCAACAGCATCGAGCGCCTTGAAGTGCTGCGCGGGCCGGCGACCATGCTGTATGGCCGTGGCGATCCCGGTGGCACCTTCAACGTGGTATCCAAACAGCCGCTGGCCGAGCCCACGGTCACGCTGGGTAGCCAATTGAATGATCAGGGCATGAAGCGCGGCACCCTCGATGCGTCCGGCCCGCTGGATGAGCAAGGCGCGCTGGCCTATCGTCTGAACGTGGTGGGCGAGGGCGGCGACACCTTCCGCGACCATGTCTCGAGCGAACGCTACGGCGTGACCCCGGTGTTGACCTGGCAGGCCAATGACGCCACCAAGGTGATCTTCGAGGGCGACTTCATGCGTAACAATCGCCCGCTGGATCGCGGCCTGACACGCTTCGCCAACCAGCGTGGGACGCCGTCCCGTGACACCTTCTGGGGTGAGAAGTACGCCGGCGACCTGCACAACGATAACAACATGGCCCAGTTGCGCTTCGAACATCTGCTCAACGACAACTGGACCCTGGGCGGTGGTTTCCAGTGGCTGGACGGGACGA
The DNA here is from genome assembly GCF_024519615.1 of Pseudomonas sp. Pse79. NCBI lineage: Bacteria > Pseudomonadati > Pseudomonadota > Gammaproteobacteria > Pseudomonadales > Pseudomonadaceae > Pseudomonas > Pseudomonas sp. Pse79. The sequence continues at coordinate 224,932 of NZ_JALJRR010000005.1, read as the reverse complement.
TGAAGGGCAACGGTGTCGAGGCCAACGGCGCGACCAGCCTGGATGCCGATGGCCGCACACTTCAGCGCAACTTCAACTACCGCAAGCTGGAATGGACCGACAAGGACTACCAACTCAACCTGACCGGGCACTTTTCCACCGGCGGCTTTGATCACACCTTGCTCACTGGCATCGAATACGAAGACTACGACTACAAGTCGATCATCCAGCGTTCCGCCGTCTTGGCGGGGACCTTTCCGATCGATATCTACAACCCGGTCTACGGCCAGCCTCGTCCGGCGCTGACCCGCACGCCGACACACGATAAAGAAAACCTCAAGACCTACGCGGCCTTCGTTCAGGACCAGGTGGCACTGACCGAGCGCTTGAAAGTCCTCGCCGGTGCGCGCTTCGAGCGTTTCGAGCACGATTACGAGTCCTACGTACCCGGTGTCAGAAGCTGGAACGCCGCCGACAACGCCGTCACCCCGCGCGTCGGCGTGATGTATGACCTCACCGACACCGTCGCGCTCTACGCGGATGCCGCGCGCTCGTTCAAGCCCAACACTGGCGCCAGTCGTCAGGGCGGCGGGTTCGATCCGGAGAAGGGCAAGTCCTACGAGATGGGCGTGAAGTGGGAAGCGCTTGACCGACAGTTGAGCGTCGATGCGGCGATCTACCAGATCGAGAAGAAAAATGTCCAGGGTGTCGACCCCTTTAACTCCGACTTCAATGTCGCGACGGGCCAGGTCCGCAGCCGCGGCTTTGATCTGAACGTGGCCGGCAACCTGACGCCCGAGTGGCGGATGATCGGCGGCTATGCCTATGTGGATGCCGCCGTCACCAAGGACACCACTGTCCGTACCGGAACGCGTTTGGCCAACATTCCGCGCAATAGCTTCAGCCTGCTCAACGTGTATGAGTTCCAGGACGGCACGCTCAAAGGCTTGGGCCTCGGCGCCGGTGGCAAATACGTGGCCGAGCGTGCCGGGCAGACGGCCAACAACACGTTCGCGATGGACGCTTACACGGTCGTCGACCTGCTCGGTTACTACAAGGTCAACGAAAAGGTCAGGCTCAACCTGGACGTGAAGAACCTGTTCAATCGCGAGTACGAAGAGGGCTCGTTCTTGAACTTCTACGCCTACCCTGGCGAGCCGCGCACGGTGCAAGTGGGTATTTCCTACACTCTGTAGCGCGGTCAGCGCCCGGCGCGATGTGCCTCGTCGGTTGATCCGGTGGTATGCCGGGCGAAGGTCACGCAGCCACACTTTTTGGCGGCCTGTAGGGAAACCCCTACAGGCTCCGAAAATCCCTCGCGCAATATCAGGATTGGATGATGGCTCTTTGCTAGATGTCGGGTTAGAGTGATTAAAAGGTTCTTGCGAATCTTCGTTTCTGCGACCCCTCCCGAGGCTGCAGGACACTTCATAATGTGGAGTGCATCATGAAAGTCCTAATCGCTGATGACTCATCCATGTCCCGCAAGCTGGTCTTGCGTTCCCTGCCAGAATCACTGACCGAAGATGTTCGCCAGGCCTGTAACGGTGCCGAGGTGATGGAGGCGTATCACGCCGGTTTGGTGGACCTGCTTTTTCTCGACCTGACCATGCCGGTCATGGATGGCTTCCAGACCCTTGAGGCGCTCAAGCGCGAGGACGCGAATGTGGTTGTCGTGGTGATCAGCGCCGACATCCAGCCGCTGGCCAGGCAGCGCGTATCCGATCTGGGCGCTGCTGCATTCGTCGCCAAGCCGGTTACGGCGCAAGCTGTACTCAATGCGTTGCACGTCATAGGGGTACTTTGATGGAAACCTTGGCCGCGCTAACCGAAGACCAACGTGACGCCTTGCAGGAATTGATGAACATTGCCATGGGGCAGGCCGCCGAACGACTGGCCCGGCTGACCAACACCATGGTTACGCTTTCGGTTCCTTTCATTCACCCACTGATCCGGGAGCAGGACAACCTGTTGATTCCGGACCATCTTCGTCGAAGCTCCATGATCGTCACCCGCCAGTCGTTCCTGGGGGAGTTACGCGGAGAGGTGTTCGTTTGCTTTGGTTCCATGGGGGCCGACAAGCTCGCCGAATTGCTCGGCTATAGCGACGGCGGCCCTGCGCAGCAGGAAGAACTGATGCTGGATGTCACCAACATCCTGTCCGGCGCCTGCATCAGTGGCCTGGCCAAGCAGGTGGCGATACAAGTGAGTTATGACGCGCCGTCGATTCTGGTCCACAGAGAAGAGTCCGCGAACGCACTGAATGAATTGAACCTGAACGAACACCTGGCGATGGTGTTGGAAATCCGTTTCGAGGTGCAGGCTCATCAATTCTCCTGCGACCTGCTGATCTGTATCACCGAACGTACAGCAGGCGTTGTGGTCCGGGCCATCGATCGCTTGCTCTATGAGCTTTGAAGGGGCGTCTTCATGACAGACAACAAGGCAATTTCCCGGGAAACCCTTGAGTCGATGCTCAAGGCCATCAACATGGGCGTGCTGCTGGTCGACCATGACTGCAAAGTGCTGTTCTCCAACCACTTCATGTCCATCAACAGCGGCCGCAGCGCCGAAGAGCTCGTCGGTCGCACGCTGTTCGAAGTGTTTCCGGAACTGCCCGAGGTCTGGACCCGGCAGAAGATCAACAGCGTCGTCACGCTGCAGAACTTTGCGTTCACCTCCTGGCAGCAACGGCCGCACCTGTTCAACTTCGAAAGCACCCGGCCGATCAGTGGCTTGGTCGGGCACATGTATCAGAACTGCACGTTCTTCCCGGTGCAGGACGCCGATGGCGGCAGTCTGGGGGTGGGCCTGGCGATAAGCGATACGACCGATACCGCTGCCCGCCAACTCGAACTGACGCACCTCAACGAGTTGCTGGAAGAGGAAAAGAGCGCCCAGGCGCTGCTGATCGCACGGCTCGAGGAGGCTCAGGCGCAGTTGCTGCAGTCCGAGAAAATGGCAGCGATAGGCCAGCTTGCGGCGGGCGTGGCCCACGAGATCAATAACCCGATCGGCTTTGTGTGCTCCAACGTCAACAGCCTGCGGCGTTACCTGGTGGATCTTTTCGCATTGCTCGACGCCTACGAACAGGCCAGTGACGAAAAACATGCGCAGGCTCATCCCGAGCTTGCGGCCATGCGGGACAAGGCGGATTACGACTTCATGCGGCAGGACATCGACGAGCTGATCGTCGAGTCGGTCGAGGGGCTGGACCGGGTCACTCGTATCGTCAAGGACCTGCGCGAGTTCTCCCATGTCGACAGCTACGAATGGCAGTTGGCCGATCTGCACAAGGGGCTGGATAGCACCCTCAACGTTATCTGGAACGAGATCAAGTTCAAGGCTCAGGTGATCAAGCGCTACGGCGATATCGAGCCTATCGAGTGCATGGGCTCGCAGATCAATCAGGTGTTCTTGAATCTGCTCATCAATGCGAGCCATGCCGTGGGCGTTGATGGCGAAATCATCATCAACAGTGGCAGGGAAGACGGCGGTGTGTTCGTCGAGGTCGTCGACAACGGTCACGGCATCCCGCTGGACATCCAGAACCGGATATTCGAACCGTTCTTCACCACCAAGCCGGTAGGCATGGGCTCGGGCCTGGGCCTGTCGCTGTCGTACAGCATCATCGTCAAGCACCATGGAAGACTCACCGTCGAAAGTGAACCGGGCCGGGGCAGTTGCTTCCGCGCGTGGCTCCCGTTACGTCAGCCCCAGGTACAGGCCCACGCTACCTCTGCCGTTGAAGGATGCTGAGCATGAACACCACCGAGTTGAGCGAAAAACGCTACACCGTCATGCTGGTGGACGACGAAGAAAGTATCCTCAACAGCCTGCGCCGCTTACTGCGTGGCAAGCCTTACGATTTGCTGCTGGCCACCAGTGGCGCGCAGGCGCTGAGCCTTTTCGAACTGCACCCCATAGACCTGATCGTCTGCGACGCGCGCATGCCGTTCATGGACGGCCCGACCCTGCTCCGTGAGGTGCATAAGCGCGATCCGCACTGCATGAATATCCTGCTGACCGGTTATGCCGACATGAGCATGATCACGCAGGCACTCAGCGATGGGTACATTTTCCGCTACATCAGCAAACCCTGGAAGGATGAAGAGCTTCAGCTCACCCTCGATGAGGCTTTGGAAATGCAATGTGTGCTGCGTGAACGTGACAACCCGAAGAAGCTCATCAGCGAATAGTGGCTCGACAGCTTCGGCGCCTCACGGTTTTTGATAAATCGAAGGCGCCACCAGCTTGAACGCATCGCTGACGCCGTTCAGGCTTTCCGAATGACTGATCATGAAATAGCCGCCACGTCGCAGGAATGGGAGCAGGCGACTGACCACTTTTCGCTTGGTCTCCTGATCAAAGTAAATCATCACGTTGCGCAGGAAAATCACATCGAATTCGCCCAGTTGGGGCAGGGTTTCGATCAGGTTGACTTGCACGAAACTGACCCGCTGGCGCAGGGATTTATCGATCAGGAAGGTACCTTCCTGCTGGCCGATGCCCTTGAGGCAGTATCGACTGAGCAAGGACTGCGGCAGTCTGTTGGCGCGTTCCATCGGGTAATGCCCGTTCCGGGCCTTGGCCAGTACCTGGGTGCTGATGTCCGATCCGATGACCTCCCAGGGCGTGCTGCGCAGGGTTTCGGCAAGGGTCATGGCCAGGCTGTAAGGTTCTTCGCCCGAGGAGCTGGCCGCGCTCCACACCCTGAAGGTCTTGCCTGGCGACGCGAAGGGCAATACCCGTTCGCGCAGGAACTCGAAGTGCTTGGGTTCACGAAAGAAATACGTTTCGTTGGTGGTCAACAGGTCCAGGGCGAACTGCAGTTCGTCGGGGTTCTCCTTGCCCATTATCATTTTGAAATACGCGCCGTAGCTCTCCAGTTCATGGAACTGCAGGCGCTTGAACAGACGCCCGGCAACCAGGGCTTTTTTCATGGGTGACAAGTGGATGCCCGCTGCACCATAGAGCCAGGACTGGAACTGGGTGAATTCACGATCTTCAAGATTGATCTGTTTCAATCCGAACTCCTTGTTCGTGACTTACAGCTCCTGGAGGCTGGGGCTGTCACCGGCGTCCGCCAGTTGAGACATTTCATCCATCGACAACACCTTGTCCACCTGCAAGACGATGACGAACGTGCCGGCGACCTTGGCCATGCCGCTGATGAAGTCAGGGCGAATGCGCGCGCCAAAGCTGGGGGCCGGCTTGATCTCGTCCGCCGGAATTTCCAGTACCTCTGACACACTGTCCACCAGAAGCCCGATATCCTGGGCCTGGTGGTCCTCGCTGCTGGCTTCGAGGATCACCACACAGCTGCGTCGAGAGACCTTCGTGCAGGGCTGCCCGAACCGTGCCTTGAGGTCCAGCACCGGCACCACGGCACCTCGCAGGTTAAGCACGCCGCGCACGAAGTCGGGCATCATCGGCACCGGAGTCACGTGTCCGTACTCGATGATTTCCTTGATGCCCTGGATATCGATGGCGAACATTTCGCCGCCCAGCAGGAGCGTCAGGTACTGCGCCTCCTGCTTTTGAATCGCCGTCGGCTGTCGGGTATCGGTTAACGCGCCCATGTCGCTCTCCTGCATGAAAAAAGCACCGCGTCCGGTTTGCGCTCAGAACCGCGTGAACTCGCTTTCGTCGGGGCCTGCGCTCTTGAGGAAGGTTTTCTGCGGGACCGCTCGCGGTGCCCGCGCCACCGCACGCGATACGCTGCTTGCCTGGCTGGATTTGCCCAGTGTGACGTTCGATGCCTGATCGCTTGCGTCCAGCCTGAAAAAACTCATGGCCTGCTGCAACTGTTCGGCCTGGGTACTCATTTCTTCGGCGGTGGAAGCGAGCTCTTCGCTGCTGGAGGCATTTTGCTGAGTGACCTGGTTGAGTTGGTTCATCGCCGAATTGATCTGCGCCACGCCGGCTGCCTGTTCTTCGGAGGCGGCCGTGATTTCCTGGACCAGATCGGAGGTCTTGTTGATCGACGGCAGCATCTCGCCAAGCAGATGGCCGGCCCGTTCGGCCATTTCGACACTGCTGGTGGACAGCTCGCCTATTTCCAGAGCCGCCACCTGGCTGCGCTCGGCCAGTTTGCGCACTTCGGCCGCCACCACCGCGAAGCCCTTGCCATGTTCGCCGGCTCGCGCCGCTTCAATGGCGGCGTTCAAGGCCAGCAAGTTGGTCTGGTAGGCAATGTCATCGATGATGCTGATGCGTTGCGCGATTTTTTTCATCGCCTGCACCGTCTGCTGAACAGAGTCGCCGCCGTCTCCTGCTTCCTTGGCCGCCTTGCTGGCCATGCCGTCGGTTATCTTGGCGTTCTCGGTGTTCTGGTTAATGCTGGCACTCATTTGTTCGATGGACGCACTGGTTTCTTCGACGCTTGCGGCTTGTTGGCTGGTGGTCTGGCTGATGGCCTGGGCGGTAGCGCTGACTTCCTCCGACGCGCTGGCCAGACCGTCGGCGGCATTGCGCACCTCACCGATAATCTGCGAAAGCTTGCCGATCATGGCCTGCATCGCCGTGAGCACACGCCCGGTTTCGTCCTTGGAACCACCTTCGATCTTCACGGCCAGGTTACCTTCGGCCAGTTGGCTGGCCACATCCACGGCCCTTTTCAGCGGGGTGGAAATGATGCGTGAAATAAACAACGCCAGCGCGATACCCACCAGCAAAGCCACGAGTACCGCGGCGATGATGGACAGTCGCGCATTGGCGTAGATTTCGTTACCGCGTTGATTGGCTGCCGTGGCTCCGGCGTCGTTGAGGTCGATGAGTTTTACCAGGTCGCTGGAGATCTGTTCGAAGTCCCGTTTCGAATCCCCTTTGAGAATGACACTGGTCTGTTCCTTCAAACCCTGCCGCGACTCGGCCAACAGGTTCTTGCTGGTGTTGAGGTAGCTGTTCCAGCTGGTCTTGAGCGTATCGAACAACGCCTGTTCCGCCGGGCTTGAGATCAGCTCTTTTTCATAGCGCGCCATGCGGGTCTCGACTTCCTTGCGGGCGTCGACGATCTCCTGTTCATATTGCGCCTGTTCCGTCGGGCTCTCGGCCATCAGATAGCGCAGTTCCTTGACCCGATAGTTGGCGACAAAAAAACGAATGCCGGAGACAACCCGCACCGAAGGCAACCAGTTGTCGCGCATCTCAGCGGCAGTTTCGTTAACCAGGCCCAACTGGATGATGGCGAACACGCCCGTCATGGCCGTCAGCACCAACACCAGCAAGAACGAAGTGATGAGCTTGGTAGCTATCCTTAAATCGTAGAACCATTTCATTGAAAGGCCTCTCCATGTGCGGTGCGGTTGGCTGAATTGCCGGGTTTGCTATCGTTCGAGGAATAAACAGCGGTTTGCCCAGGCGTTTGCTGGGCGCGTTGTCTGGTTGTCGGTGCGCCAGCCGCTCAATAGCAGGGCGCACGCGCCACAGGCAGCGGCTACGAGCGATAAGTGGAAAAAAGTGCGAGCCTGAGGAAGCGGCTGCAAGTTGCCGTATGACGACATAGGTTCCTCCCTGAATCAGTAAATAGCGATCCTTCTCACATCAGCCTATCGGCTCGGGCCAAGATCAACTTGAGCGCAGAACAGGTCAGTCGTCGGTCAGCGGTAAAATAATTCGGTTTTACCGGGGCGGTAAGTAAGGGCTGTAATAAAAAACGGCCCGGCAGCGGTGATTTATATAATCGGTAGACGACTGACGCAGGCGTGGCGTTATATAAATAGCGCGCAATCGCCGCGTGCGAGTCCTTCAACGTCATAATTGCCTCCTAGTTTCTTTGTCCTATCCAGGTTTCTAAGGCCTTGGGACTCATAGGTTTTTCTATCAAGTAACGCTGCAGAACTTCTTGGTTTTCTACGCCTTCTGCAACGACTCGGTAGCCGATATTTTGAAGTTATGCAGAATAGTTTCGCAAATTTGCTCAGGGCCCGGCTCATTCATTGAGAATGAAGCCGAATCGCGTCGGACTGATTTTATAAAGCAAGCAATTATTGGGTAGCAGTTTTGTAGGCGCGACGTTATCGCCAGGATCAAGTCTTGTGCACAGATATAACCCGGTGCCTTGACTATATCGTTGAGGACTTTCGGCATAATGACGTCGACTGCGTCAATCTCGCATGCGCTGTTTACCCGGTTCGTTTGATGTATATCTTCCTCAAACCTCAATCGATTAAACAACCCGGTGGGTTGGTCTACGAAGTTACGAGCGCGCATGTTGCAGATACGCATCATGACCCGTTCAGCGAAGCCATTGAGTATGCCTCTGTCCAACTCGCTCATGGGCGCGCGCGTGACAGTGTCAATAATGCAGAGCTCATCGACGATTGAGGCCCGCGTGACCGGCGCGTTGAAGTACGCCGAGGTCATTGCGGCGATTTTGTCGAAGACTTCGTCGGAGTCGCTGCCCGCGGGGCAAAATTTGGCGACCTCTTTTAGCCTTTCAGCTTCATTCGACGGAATAGGAGCGCCTTCGCCCATGATGACCCTCGCAATTGCTTGGTTCTACCTACAAGGTATCAGGTGATGATGTCATTATGATATCATTTTTTCGTTCGCTGCAACGCTCAGCGGTCTGCGCCTCGGCGTTGCGGGTGAGCACAGACAAGAGGTGATGCAAAACCCGCGACGGCCCATGTGTATTGACTTGGATCAGCTCCTGTAGCGCCTTCTCTTCTATCGTGCTGCAACTCTTCGAAGCTTGATATTGGGCTACAGTTCGAGCAAAGGATTGAGTCGTGGGTCTGAAGGCGCTTTAACGCGAGATAGACAAGTTGGCGGTGAGGGGCCGTGCTCTCGTAAAAACGTCAATGTTCAGGCGTTTCCGATTTCCAGCGCTGCGTAGAAGGTTGCTAGGCGTTTTACCCGCCTTGCAAATATCGTTAAGTCCGTTCAACGACCGAGGGCACAGGGATGATGGCTCGCGACGCACAGGCAGTGGCTGACGACGATACGTTGCGAACCCTCGAGAGTGTGCTCGGCTGTCTGTCCATTGCGGTTGTGGCGCTGGACCGCGCCGCTCGGGTTGTCGCCGGCAATCCCGCGTTCGCCCATCTGCAAGTTCAAAACGGTGTTTCTCCGGCAGCGGGCGGCGAGTTCATCGCCCTCCTGCGGCCCGAAGACCATGGGCTGTTTTATGCCGCGCTGGAAACGGCCACAGGGAACACGCGGGCTGGTTTCGCGGCGTTGAGCAGAGGGGCGTGCGGGCTGGACGTCTCCCTGACGTTGTGGCGCGATGCGTATTTTATTGTCGAGGTCGTTGCCCGCCAGGGCGCGTCGGCTCCGCCATCCGAAACCGAAAGCTACGCGCAGATCCCGCTCAGGTCGATTTTCGATTCCTCCGGCACCGGCCTGGCGCTGGTGTCGCTGGGCGGTCGTTGGCTACGGGCCAATGGCGTCATCTGCAGGTTGCTTGGGTATAGCGAAGCGCAGTTGCAAACCACCACATTCATGGCACTGACCCACCCCGAGGATCGCGAGGTCGGCAAGCAGTTGATCGACGAACTCAAGCGCGGTGCAAGGTCGGGCGCGACGTTGCATAAACGCTATATCCATCGCGACGGGCGGGTGGTGTGGGCGCGGTTGACCGTGGGAATGGTGCGGGACGATCAGGGGCAGCCGCTCTGCTTTGTGTCCCAACTGGAGGACATCACCGAGAACTGGCAGCTGCGCGAAACGCTGGTGGGCAGCGAACTCAAATTTCTCACCCTCGCGGAAAGTTCACCCAACATCATCGTTCGCTACAACCGCAACCTGTTGCGCACTTACGTCAACCCGGCCTTTTTGCGCTTGACCGGCATGTCTTATGACGAGTCGATAGGGGTAAGCCCCGACGAGGACGCGGGTGACTATATCAACCAGCTGCGCCATGTCGTTGCGACGGGCGAAACCGCGCAATTCCTCGACAGTTGGACCTTCGCGGACAGTACCGAGTTGGTCAGTTGTGCGGTCAGCCTGACGGCCGAGCGCAGCCCGACAGGCGAGGTGATCGGCGTGTTGGCGCTGGCCCACGACATTACCGAGTTGTGCAAACAACAGGTCCTGGAAGACGCGCGCTTGGGGATTTTCGAAAAAATGGCGACGGGCGCGCCCCTGGAAGAAACGCTCGGGCTCCTGGTGGACTATCTGCAATTGGCCTTGCCCCATCGGTCCTGCCGGGTGCAGCTGGTAGCGCCGCTCGGCACCGGCGCGGTGATGAATACGGCGTCTGCCGTAGGCTGGTCCGAGCCGATCGTGGACAAACAAGGCCACGTGCTCGGCACTTTCGAGTTGTCCCAGGCCTCCGGCATCGGGCCGGATGAGAGCGACATCCTGCGCGTGCGCCAGACCTGTCATATTGCGGCGATCGCGATCGAACGCTGGCAGTCAGAGTCGTTGCTCCGCGAGCGCGAGCGTCGTTACCGTGACATTTTCGACCACACCCTGGACATGCTTTGCCTGCTGGAAATGACGGCGGTCGGTTGCCTGCGTTGTGTCGAGGTCAACCCGGCGTTGTTGCGCGCGCTGGGCAAACCGCATGCCGATGTTATCGGTGAGCCGCTGGAGTTGATCTTTGGTCGGTTGGGCGCGCAAAAAATCCAGGCGCTCTGTGAGCAATGCACAAGCGCCGGGCGGGTGGTTGAGTCGGATGAGGGCATGGTGCTTCGCAACGAAGTCCGTCAACTGCACTTTACGCTGGTGCCGGTGGCGGACTCAGGGCGTGTGGCGGCGCGGATATTGGTGATCAGCCGCGACATTACCCTGTTGATCAGGGCCCGGCAGAAAGAACTCGGACGCCAGCACGACATCAGCGCACTGGTCGAAAACAGCCCGGACGCTATCGCTCGGTTGAGTGCTCATGGCGAAGTGCTCTACGTCAATGCGCAGCTGCGAAGATGGGTGGGCGGGGCCTGGCCGGAACTGATGGGCATGCCCATGGACGCGGTGGCGCCGCTGAACCACCAGTCTCAGCTGTTTCGCGAATTGGTGGCCCAAGTGATTCAGGAAAATAAAGCGACGGAGCAGGAGTTTCTGCTCTCGGGGTTGAAGAGCGCACCCAAAGTGGTACTGATCCACTTTGTTCCAGAGGTCGACGGCCAGCGGGTCGTGAGCGTGTTGGCGGTGGGGCGCGATATTTCCAGGCTGCGGGCTGCCGAGCGGCGCCTGGCCAACTCCAATGCACAATTGCGCGATCTGTCGACCCGTCGCGAAACGGCGCGGGAAGAGGAGCGCAAACTGATCGCCAGGGAGATCCATGATGAGCTGGGCCAGCACTTGACGGCACTGCGCATGGGGATATCACTGTTGAGGTTTCAATTCGGCGCCTCGACACCCGAGCTGACCCCGCAGGTCGAGCGGCTGATGGTGCTGACCGACAAGACGATCCAGGTCGTGCGTGATGTCTCCACCAGCCTGCGACCGTCCGCGTTAAACCTGGGGCTGGTTTCCGGTCTTGAGTGGCTGACCACCGAGTTCGTCACCTTGACCCGGGTTCCCTGTGTGTTACACCTGCCGTCGATTCCCCTGACGCTCCCCGATACCCACGTCACCGCCGCGTTTCGCATCGTGCAGGAGTCGTTGACCAATATCGCGCGTTACGCCGAAGCGACACAGGTCAGCGTCACCCTGAGCCCGCAGGAAACCAACTGGCTGCTGGAGGTCCAGGATAACGGCAAGGGGTTTGACCCCGACGCCGTCACCCGGCAGACCCTGGGGTTGGCCGGGATGCGTGAGCGTGGCCTGATGTTGGGCGGCAAAGTGATTGTTTTCAGCCATCCCGGACAGGGCACAACAGTCCAGGCATTCATTCCGATGCACAAGGATACGTATTAATGATTCGCATGCTGATCGCCGATGACCACACCATCATGCGCGAAGGGCTCAAGCAGTTGTTCATGCTGGTCGCCGACGTCCAGGTGGTGGCCGAAGCCGAGAGTGGCACGCAAGTGATCGAGCTGTTGCGCCAGGTCGAGATCGACCTGCTGCTGCTCGATATGAACATGCCGGGTATCAGCGGCGAAATCCTGATCGCCCGCCTGCATACCCAGTACCCGGAGCTGCCGATCCTGGTGTTGAGCATGCATAACGAAATCCACATTGCGCAACGCGCACTGCGCGCCGGTGCGCTCGGCTACCTCACCAAGGACCGCGACCCCGAGACCCTGTTGGTTGCCATGCGACGAGTGGCCAGCGGCCAACGTTACCTGGACCCGGCGCTGGCAGAGCAGATTGCCCTGCAAAGCAGTGGCCTGAAGCAACAGACCTACGTTGAAAGCCTGTCCGATCGCGAGTTTCAGATTCTGCGCTTGCTGGCTCATGGCATGAGCGTCAACCAGATCGCCGAACAGTTGGTCATCAGCAACAAGACGGTCAGCACCCACAAGACCCGGCTCATGGAAAAGATGGGGTTCGGCTCTACGGCGGACATTGTGCGCTTCGCCATGACCTTGGGTATTTCGTGAGCAAGCCCCTTGTGTAGGGATTTTCCTACCTTGGTTGCCGGTATCCCTACCCTGGAATAGGGATGGTCCGATGGCCGTGGTGCCATTATTGGGCCAGTATCCCTCTCAAGCAATCGAACTGCCGATCAACCGGCGACGAGATGCTTCGATTGGGAGACAGACCGTGAGCGAACAGACCACACCCCCCTCGGCTGCTTTGATAGTGTTTCCGGTCGCCTTGGCCGGTCTGCTCGGAGGTCTTGCGGTTGCCTACAGCAATGACTTCAGCGCATGGGCTGTGGCGGCAGGGGGCGCGTTGTTGGTGCTGTGCGTTGGCTTGGGCCTTTGGGCAAACAGATGCTTCCAGGCGCATTGCAACAGCCTGCAACGCCAGCTCGATCAGCCGCCCGAGGTCTCGGCGACATTGGCCGTCGATAACGGCCTGTCAGACGTGTGCCTCAGCGTGCTTCCCGTTTGGTCCAGGCAGATCGAAGCCGCGCGCGTGATCAGCGAAACGTCCATCCTCAAGCTCAGCGAACGCTTTGGCACGCTGTCATCGAACATCAGCCACAGCGTGGCCAGCAACGGCGGGCAAGATGCTTCCCAGCAATTGGTCGACTTGCTGGAAGTCGGCCAGCGCGACCTCAATTCCATCGTGCTGGCCCTGCGCTCCGCGCTCTCCAATAAAGAGAGCGAACTCAAAGAAGTCCTGCAGCTCTCCGGCTTCACCGAACAACTTCAGCAGATGGCCAAGTTTGTCGGTGACATCGCCAGTCAAACCAACCTGCTTGCCCTCAACGCCGCCATCGAGGCCGCGCGCGCCGGTGAGGCGGGGCGAGGTTTTGCGGTGGTCGCCGATGAAGTGCGCAAGCTGTCGAGTATGTCCGGCGAGACCGGGCGCAAGATCAGTGAAACCGTGAATACCGTCAACGCGGCCATTGCCCGCACGGTGCAAATGTCCCGCCACCACGCTGAACAAGACACCTTGACCCTCGCGGATTCGGAGCGTGTGGTCTCGCAGGTCATCGAACATTTTCGCGGTACCGCCCAGACCCTCGTGCGCAACAGCCATGACCTGCAACAGCAGAGCGCCAACGTCGCCGACGAGATTGCCCAGGTGCTGGTCGCCTTGCAGTTCCAGGACCGCGTCAGCCAGATGTTGACGCTGATTACCCGCGACCTGGACAAGCTCCAGCAGCAATTGGACGAGCGCCAGGCATCGAGCCTGAGCGGGCATACCCTCAGCCCGATGGTCAGTGATCGTTGGCTGCAAGAGCTTTCAACGGCCTACACCATGCCGGAGCAACACGCTATCCATGGCGGTAACACGCACGCCAAGTCCGATGACAGCGAAATCACCTTTTTCTAGAGGAGCTTTTCCGATGAGCAAAACCATTCTGATCGTCGACGACTCTGCCTCCATCCGGCAGGTGGTCAGCATCACTCTCAAAGGCGCGGGTTATGACGTGATCGAAGGCTGTGATGGCAAAGATGCGCTGAGCAAACTGGACGGACGCAAAATCCACCTGATTGTCAGCGACGTGAACATGCCCAACATGGACGGCTTCAGCTTCGTCAAGGCGGCCAAGCTATTGCCGGCCTACAAGTTCACGCCGGTCATCATGCTGACCACCGAGGCCAGTGATGCGATGAAGCAGCAAGGCCAGGCCTCCGGTGCCAAGGCGTGGATGGTCAAGCCCTTTCAGCCGGCGCAAATGCTCACTGCCGTCTCCAAGTTGATCCTGCCATAGCAATGACCAGCGACCGCTGGCCAGGAGGTTTCCATGAAAAGCACCGTACCGATGCTACGTCGAATCCAGGTCATGGAAGGCCCCCTGACGATCTACACCGCCACTGAACAAAAAGACCTGTTGTTGTCGTTGTTTCCGCTGGCGCATGAGGTTGAGTTGGACTTGTCCAATGTCGACGAACTGGACAGCGCCGGTCTGCAACTGTTGATCCTCATCAAACGCGAGTCGCTCAAGGACGGAACGCAGCTGTTGCTGAGCAACCCGAGCGCGACCGTAATCGAAGCAATACGGCTCAGCGGTCTTGACGACTACTTCGCCAATCCGCTTTTCGCCCAGTCGCTTGGAGCATGATCGTATGGCCCAGCCCATGAACATGGATGACGTGCTGCAGACTTTCATTGCCGAGAGTCGCGAGCTCCTGCTGCAAATGGAAGACGCACTGCTGCAGATCGAGAGGTCGCCGCAGGACCTCGACACCATCAACGGCTTGTTCCGCGTGGCCCACACCATCAAAGGCTCGGCCGGCTTGTTTGGCTTGATGCCCATCGTTGAGTTCACCCATGTCGCCGAAAGCGTCCTGGACCGGGTCCGCAGCCTGGAAGTGCGCGTCGACGAGGCATTGAGTGCGTTGTTTCTCGATGCCCGTGACCATATCGGCCAGTTGATCGACCTGCTGGCCGAGGATGGCAACCTTGACCGATTGGACGAACCGCTGCGGGTCCAGGGCCAATGCCTGGGCGAGCGGCTCGCGCAGTACCTGGAAGGCTCGGTGCCGAGCGCTTCGCCCGCTCCAGCCACGTTGCCGGCGGACGAGCCGGGCGCAAGTCCCGGCCACTGGCACTTGTCCCTGCGCTTTGGTCCGGATGTATTGCGCAACGGCATGGACCCGCTGGCGTTCCTGCGTTACCTGAGCACGTTGGGGCAGTTGCTGCATACCGTCACACTGTGCGAGGGGTTGCCGCCGTTTGCGTCGATGGACCCGGAAACCAACTACCTGGGCTTTGAACTCGCGCTGCTCAGCGATGCCTCGCGGGAGGTCATCGACGGGGCCTTTGATTTTGTGCGCGATGACGCGCTCGTCCAGATCCTTGCACCGCAAGCCTCTGTCCAAGCCTGTCGCGCGCATCTCGACGGATTGCCGGAAGACAATGCCGTGCTGCTTGAGCTGCTGGTGCGTTGCGGCACATTGACGGAGTCCCAGGCCCTGCTCGTCACCCACGAGGGTGAGCAAGCTCCGGTCGAGATGCGCGGCGAGCTGGACGCACCACCCGATTCAGTCGCGCCGTTGATCAAGGCCGGCAAGGGCGCGGCGAGCAACGAAGGCAACCTGATCCGCGTCGATGCCGCCAAGCTGGACCAACTGATCAACCTGGTTGGCGAGCTGATCATCGCCGGCGCCGGAGCCAACCTGGTGGCAGTGCGTAGCGGAATTGGCGAGATGATCGAAGCCACCAGCCTGTTATCGCGCTTGGTGGAAGAGGTGCGTGACTCGGCACTGACCCTGCGCATGGTGCAGATCGGCGCGACATTCACGCGCTTCCAGCGGGTGGTGCGCGACGTCTCCAAGGAACTGGGCAAGGACATCGTGCTGCAGATCGGCGGTGGCGAGACCGAGTTGGACAAGACCGTCGTCGAACGTATCGGCGACCCGTTGACGCACTTGGTGCGCAACGCGATGGACCATGGCATCGAGGCCGTGTCGACGCGCCTTCAACGGGGCAAGCCGGCCCAGGGCACGGTACGCCTGAATGCCTACCACGAGTCCGGCAGTATCGTGATCGAAGTGTCGGACGACGGCGGTGGCCTGGCCAAGGACAAAATCCTGGCCAAGGCCCGCGAGCGTGGCCTGGTGGGGGACGGCCAGCTACCGGCGGATAAAGACATCCTGAACTTGATTTTCGAGCCGGGCTTCTCCACCGCCGACCAGGTCAGCAACCTGTCCGGCCGCGGGGTGGGCATGGATGTGGTCAAGCGCAATATCACCGCGTTGCGCGGCAGCGTGAGCCTCGAGAGCGAAGAAGGGCAGGGCACAACGGTACGGATTCGTCTGCCGCTGACCCTGGCCATCATCGACGGCTTTCTGATCGGGGTGGGCAAGGCCTCTTATGTCATCCCGCTGAACATGGTGGAGGAGTGCATCGAACTGGCGCCTGGACAGGGCGCAGACACCGGCTACCTGGACCTGCGTGGAGATGTGCTGCCGATCCTGCGCCTGCGGGACATGTTCGATGTGCAAGAACCCCGGGGCAGTCGAGAAAACGTGGTCGTCGTGCAATACGCCGGCCTGCGTGCTGGCTTGGTGGTCGATCGCTTGCAGGGGGAGTTTCAAACCGTGATCAAGCCATTGGGCAAAGTGTTTGGTGAGGCCCATGGGCTCGGCGGGTTCACCATCCTTGGCAGTGGAGCCGTCGCCCTGATTCTGGATATACCCAATTTGTTAGGACACGTTGCCAAGGACGCCACCCACCGTTCGATCCCAAGTCCGTTATCGACTTAATGAGCGTCATCAGGAGTTCCTCGCCATGACCGTTATCAGAAATATCATGCTGTTGGTTTTCACCGCAGCGCTCGGCGTTGTCGTGTTGGGTGGTACCAGCCTTTACCTGGCCGGTGAAATCAATACGAGCGCCAGTTATGCCAACACCAATACCGTGCCCAGCTTGCTGGAAATCGACCGTGCGGCGGCTGCGTTCACCGACCTTCACACCCTGGAATGGCAACGTCTGAACGATTCCGAAAAAAACTTCGTGTCCAGCTATGCACAGAACGTGGCACAGAACTTCAGCGCGATTGGCAAAGCCCTGGATCACTATGAGGCCGCATTGGTCTCCGACGACCATGACGCAGCACTGTTGAAGCAGTTACGTGGCCGCTTGGGTGAATTCGCGACCCTGCAGGCGCATTTCGACAAGTTCATCGACGACGGTGATCAAGCCTCGGCCCGCGCATTGATCGAGGCGAGCCAGCCATTGCAGAGCGCGGTGCTGACGACGATCGGTGAGCTGCGCGAATACAACCTGGAACTGGGGCGCAAGGGCCAATTGGTTGCCACCGCCACTGAGAAGAATGCCCGCTCCCTCATCCTGCTGGTCAGCGCGCTGACATTTTTAGCCACCGCGTTGGTGGGCGCACTTCTGGGACGCAACCTGATGCGCCAACTCGGCGGCGAACCGGTGGCCGTGCGCGCTTTCGCCGCTCGCTTGTCAGCGGGGGAGCTGGATGCCAAAGCCACGCTCAAGCCCGGTGACACCACGAGCTTGATGGCGTCCATGCAACAACTGGGCGCGAGCCTGCATGGGCTGGTCGCGGAGATAAACCGCATGTCCAGTGAACACGACAAGGGCGACATCGATGCACAGATCGATGCTGGCCGCTTTCACGGCAGTTACCGCTCCATGGCCCAGGGCATCAACGAGATGGTCAACGGCCATATCAGCGTGAAGAAAAAAGCCATGGCCTGTATCCGCGCCTTTGGTGAAGGTGATCTGTCGGCGTCGCTGGAAAAATTCCCGGGCAAAAAAGCCTTTATCAATGAAAACATCGAGCTGCTGCGCAGCAATGTGCTGGCGTTGATCCATGAGATGCAGCACATGTCCAGCGAGCATGAAAAAGGCGACATTGACGTCATGATCGACGTCGATCGCTTCTCGGGTTCGTACCGCGATATCGGTCAGGGCATCAATCAGATGGTCAGTGGCCATATCAGCGTGAAGAAAAAAGCCATGGCCTGTATCCGCGCGTTCGGCGAAGGCAATCTGTCGGCACCGCTTGAGCAATTTCCCGGCAAAAAAGCCTTTATCAACGAGAACATCGAGCAACTGCGGGCCAATATCCTGGCGCTCGTCGAAGACACCAGCCAGATCAGCGACAGCGCGCTGATCGGCAAACTCGATACCCGGCCTGACGCCGCTCGGCATCAAGGTGATTTCCGCCGCATCATCCTGGGGATCAACGGTTCGCTGGATGCGATCATCGTGCCGATTACTGAAGCCATGGATGTCTTGTCGGCGATGTCCAATGGCGACCTGACCCGGACCATCAACGGCGACTATCAAGGCAAGTTCCTGGAACTGAAAAACTCGGTCAACGGTACCGTGGAAAAACTCTCGGAAATCATCGGCGAAGTGCGCGGCTCAGCCGATTCGCTGTCCAGTGCTTCCGAGGAGATCTCCGCCACTGCGCAAAGCATGGCGCAGTCGGCGTCCGAACAGGCCGCGTCGGTGGAGCAGACCTCGGCATCGATGGAGCAGATGTCGGCGTCCATTGCTCAAAATACCGAAAATGCCAAGGTGACCGACGGCATGGCGGGTAAAGCCAACAAGGAAGCCTCGGAAGGCGGTCGCGCCGTGAAGGACACGGTGGCGGCGATGAAGACCATCGCTGAGAAAATCGGCATCGTCGACTCCATCGCTTACCAGACCAACCTGTTGGCGCTCAACGCGGCGATCGAAGCGGCGCGTGCCGGCGAGCACGGCAAAGGCTTCGCGGTGGTGGCGGCCGAAGTGCGCAAACTGGCCGAGCGCAGCCAGATCGCGGCGCAGGAAATCAGTGAAGTGGCCAAGAACAGCGTGGCCTTGGCGGAACGGGCGGGCAACCTGCTTGACGAGATTGTGCCCTCGATCGCCAAGACCTCTGACCTGGTGCAGGAAATCGCGGCCGCCTCGGAAGAACAATCCATCGGCTCTGAGCAAATCAACAGCGCGATGTCGCAGATGAGCCAACTGACCCAGCAAAACGCTTCGGCCTCCGAAGAGCTGGCGGCGACGGCCGAGGAAATGAGCGGCCAGGCCGAGCAGTTGCAGGAACTCATGGGCTTTTTCAGCGTACAGAGCAAGCGCGCCGGGCGGACCGCCTCGATGCCCGTGATCAATCGCGCGGCATCCACGTTCGACCAGGATAGCCGTGCGGTGGAGAGCGGTTTCGTCCGCTTCGGGAGCTGACCCATGAGCGCCACAGCCGTTATGCCGAGCACTTTGGAGTCAGCGCCGCAGGTCGATGAGCCCTTGCAGTACCTGACCTTCTTGGCTGACCAGCAGATGTATGCGGTCAATACACTGAACGTTCGCGAAATCATCGAATACAACCAGGTGACCACGGTGCCGATGATGCCGACATTCCTGCGCGGGGTGATCAACCTGCGCGGTTCAGTGGTGCCGTTAGTGGACCTCAAGGCGCGGTTTGGCAAGGGTGTGACGGTGCTGGGCAGCCGAACGTGCATCGTCATTCTTGAAGCGGCGAAGGAGGGCGAGTCCCAGGTGCTGGGGGTGGTGGTGGACTCGGTCAGCGAAGTGATCGAGATCCTCGATATCGATATCAAGCCCGCGCCGGCCTTTGGTAACCCGATCCGTACCGACTTCATCCGGGGGATGACCAAGGTGCGAGGTGCGTTTGTCACGCTGCTGCAAATCGAGCAGGTGTTGTGTGTCGATGAGATGGCCGGCTTGATGCGAGCTTGACGTATACGACCGCGCCTCCCGGCGCGGCCGCAAAGTAATCGATGCGAGGTGAGTCATGGCGTTATCCATCGCAAGTCCAGGTAAAGCCACGGTCTCGAGCCCTAGCCAATACCTCACCTTCGAGTTGGGGGATGAGATGTTCGCCGTCGGCACGCTCAACGTGCGAGAGATCATCGAATACGGACCGATCACCAGCGTGCCGTTGTTACCGCCCAGCATCCGCGGCGTGATCAATCTGCGCGGCGCGGCGGTTCCGGTGCTGGACCTGGGCGTGCGCTTTCGCGGCGAGCGCACGGTGCAGACCTCGAGGACCTGCTTTGTGATCCTTGAGGTACAGGCCAATGCCGGGGGCAAGCCGGTGGGCATCATTGTGGATGCGGTCAGCGAGGTCCTTGAAATCGCCGATCAGGATATCGAACCGTCCTTGAATTTCGGGACCGATGTCAGAGCGGACTTCCTGTTGGGCATCGGCAAATTGGAGAGCGGTTTTGTGTTGTTGCTGGATATCGGTCGTGTGTTGTCCCTGGAACAGGTCGATGTGCTGGCAACCCTTGATCCCTTGCTGCCTTCAACTGCCTGATTGTTTTTTGGGAGTGTCCTCATGAACGTGATTCTCTCCGATGCGGAGTTCCTGCAGTTTCGCACTCTCATTCATCAAATCGCCGGCATCAGCCTGTCGGATGCCAAAAAACAGTTGGTGAGCGCTCGGCTCGCCAAGCGCCTGCAAGTGTTCAAGCTCAATACCTACGGCGCGTACTACAAAGTGCTGATGAAGGACGCGACGGAACTACAAGTGGCGGTCGATATGCTGACCACCAACGAAACCTACTTCTTCCGCGAGCCCAAGCATTTTGATTTCCTGCGCGATGTCGCACTGCCCGAACTGCGTGGCAGCGGGCCTTTGCGTGTATGGAGCGGCGCCTGCTCGAGCGGTGAAGAGCCCTACACCCTGGCCATGGTCCTGGCGGACAGCCTCGGCGGCCGGCCCTGGGAAATCGTCGCATCGGATATCAGCAGCCGGGTACTGGAAACGGCCCGCCAGGGGCGCTACCCCCTCGAAGGCACGCGCGGCATTCCCCAAGCGTTGCTCAACAAATATTGCCTCAAGGGCGTCGGCGCCAACCACGGTTGCTTCATGGTCGAACCGGCGCTGGCGTCGAGGATCGATTTCCAGGCCATCAACTTGAACAATCCGTTGCCGAAGCTGGGAATGTTTGACGTGATCTTCCTGCGCAACGTGATGATCTATTTTGACAGCGAGACCAAAGTGCAAGTGGTCAAGCGCCTGGTCAGCCACCTCAAGCCCGGCGGCTATTTCCTGGTCAGCCATTCGGAAAGTCTCAATGGCGTGACCGATGAACTGCGACTGGTCAAGCCTTCGATCTATCGGAGGCCGCATGCCTGACACCCCACCGTCCCGCGAGGTGTACCTGAATCCCGGCGAGTGGTTTTTCGGTTCAGGCGCTATTCGGCTGCGCACCGTGCTGGGCTCATGCGTTGCATTGGTGGTCTGGCATCCGCGGCGCTTGTTGGGCGGCATGTGCCACTACCTGTTGCCCCGGCGCGCAGTGAAGAGATCGGCTGCACTGGATGGTCGCTACGGCGATGAGGCGCTCCAATTGCTGCTCGGCCGAATGCACGCGATCAAGGTGCCGCCGACGGAGTTCAGAATCAGCGTGTATGGCGGCGGGGACATGTTTCCGGGGCTGGCGCGTTCGGACAATCACTACGTTGGCCAGCGCAATGTCGAGCAAGCCAGGCACCTGCTCGATTCGCATCAGTTGCGGTGTCACAACTTTCATGTGGAAGGCGTGGGTTATCGAACCGTGGTGTTCGATCTGGCCAATGGCAACATCGAACTCAACTACCTGGCCCTGCATTGGCCACTCAGCAGCCCTCATGGAGAGCGTGCGATATGAGCCTTATCAAAGTACTGATCATTGACGACTCCGCGGTGGTTCGCCAAGTGCTGACGGCGACCCTTGGGCAAGACCCGGCCATTGAAGTGATCGGCGCGGCGGCGGACCCGGTGTTCGCCATGGACAAGATGAACAAGCAATGGCCGGACGTCATCGTGTTGGACGTCGAGATGCCGCGGATGGATGGCATTACGTTCCTCAAGAAACTGATGGCCGAACATCCGACGCCAGTGGTCATCTGTTCCACGCTGACCGAGAAGGGCGCGGCCACCACCATGCAAGCGCTGGCCGCCGGTGCGGTGAGTATCGTGACCAAGCCGCAACTCAATTTGCGTCAGTTCCTGACCGACAGTTCCGATGAATTGGCCGGTGCCGTCAAGGCCGCAGCCCGTGCCAACATGAAACGCATGGTGCCGTCCAGCGAGCGAGCCCCGGTCAAGCTGACTGCCGACGTCATACTGCCGGCGAGCACGCATGCCATGGCGCGCACCACCGAAAACATCGTCGCCATTGGTACGTCCACCGGCGGCACGCAAGCCCTGGAACTGGTGCTGACCGCCTTGCCCAGGGTGTGCCCGGGAATCGTGATCGTGCAGCACATGCCGGAGCACTTCACCGCGGCATTTGCCGAGCGGCTCAACCGCCTGTGCGAGATCGAAGTCAGGGAGGCGAAAAATGGCGACCGCGTCATTCCCGGTTGTGCGTTGATTGCTCCCGGCGGCAGGCACATGTTGCTCAAGCGCAGCGGTGCCCAATACCTGGTTGAAATCGTTGACGGGCCCCCTGTCAGCCGGCACCGCCCTTCGGTGGACGTGCTGTTTCGTTCGGTCGCCCGCAGCGCAGGCGGCAACGCGCTGGGCATCATCATGACGGGCATGGGGGACGATGGCGCTCGCGGGTTGAAGGAGATGCACGACAACGGCGCGCTGACGCTGGGCCAGAATGAAGAGTCGTGCGTGGTGTACGGCATGCCTAAGGAGGCCTTCAAGCTCGGTGCGGTGGAGCGCGAGTTGCCGCTCGAACAAATTCCAGCCGCGATTCTGCAGTCCATGCACCTGCGCCGCTGACGGTTGATGCTGGTGAACCGAGGTTTTTTGCGCGCCTGGGTCGGGTTGGGCGGCGAGGGGGCTGGCTGCGCCGAAACGGCTCGGGAAGGTGATGAGTTCCGTATCTCAGCAGATGCTCTTCCTACCTGGGCGCTGGAAACTTTCAGCGCGATCAGGAACCGACTCCCACAGTTCTGCCACACAGGATAAGCCTGCTTCCGCTGGTTTGCTTGACGATTTATCGATCGTCGGGGCGCCTGGAGCGCTGAGGCAAGGCGTCTGATCAAACCGAACTGGAGAACTAAATGTCGGCATCAGTATTCATGCAGTCTGTCGCTCACTCCTCTGATGACAAGTCTTTCAGAGACCCCATGTCCATTGCCGAGCGGTCTATGAGCTCATCGGCCAGCCAGAGCCTGTTCTGGGATTCGTATCACTTCGGCTCAGCATTCGGCAGCACGTCGTCGCGCCCGTACTTCGGCCACGGTCATTATCACTCGGGGCCGCCGCAACGTCCGCTGCCCGATAATGTGCGCCCGAACCCCGGCCCGCCGCCGCGCCCAACCCCCGAACGGCCGGACCCGCATTACTCCAAGCAAAGCAATCAGCAACTGGCCCAGGCGCTGCTGAGCAATTACGGCGCGTTCAGGGAAGGGCATTTTTCGCGGCAAGTCACCCTCGAAAGCCTGAAAAAAATGGCCGAGCGACCGTTGACCGGCAACCCGCAGATGGACGCCAATATCCGCCTGGCGAAGGAACTGCTGCGGCGTCCCGAGCTGGTACGCGCGCTCGATCGAAACATGAGCACCGGTGCTTCGGATGGCCGCTTGTCCAGGGACGACATTATGAGCGTCATCGGTTCCGATAACCCCTTTAAACTCAAAGACGACAAACAGCTGATCAAGGAAATGCTCGGCCATTTCCAACAGTTGAAGGGCAACGGTCGGGGCGACAGCATCAAGCTCGACAAGCTCAAAGAGTTTGCGGCGCAAGCGTTGACGGGCAACCCCTTCACTGACCATCTCATCCAATTGACCAAGGAAGTCATGGCCCGTTCGATTCTGCAGGGGCGGATGGACAATGTTGACGAGTGGCAGCGCGACGGCAAGATTTCGCGACGCGAACTGCTGAAACTGCTGCGTTAACTCGGGCACAGCCGAATGCCGCGTCACTCGCGGCATAGGTTGGTAAGCGTAGTGAGCAGGAAGCACCACTTCAGTCAGGGAGGAAGGGGTTTACCACGAAGAGATTGCCATCGGCCGTTGAATGGCTGCCGGTGTCTTCACCTACCGAATCAGGTCTGGACTATGAATTCGACATCCTTTGAATCTCAGCCCTCCCAGTACACGGTTGCGAGCCTGGCGATGCCTGCACGGGAAGCAGGCCTCCCAAGCACATCCCGTTCGCAGGCACTCAACCTCATGTCTTCGCCGAAGTTCAGCTTCAGGGCGCCCACCGCCGAAGACTTCGATAAAGGTTCTCGAACATTCACGGAGGAACCGTTGTCCAGCCCTGTGTTTTCCACGCTCGCCGGGTTATGGCACAAGTTGTCTTGCCGTCTGGCCAATGACACCGAGCGGCATCTGGGCTAACCACTGAACCGTTCTGCCAGGCACAGCGCTGCGGACGGGAAACGATAAGGCAGGGAAGAAACGATCAGGCGTACATGAGCTACTTGAAGGATTCAGGCCGCTCATGTCCTTTGCTCATACCTGCAGTATTTTGCCGCTGACCGCCACCGCTGCGAGCAATCCCCCGATCAACAGGAAGGCAGTCGCCAGGCTGCTGCCATGGGCAATGAAACCGATCACCGCGGGCCCCGCGAGAATACCGGCATAGCCGAGGGTGGTGATGGCCGGCACGGCGATGTGTTCCGGCATGACGGTCTGCTTGCCGACAGCGGTGTAGAGCACCGGGACGATATTTGAACATCCGGCGCCGACCAGCGCATAGCCCAGCAGGGACATGGCCCAGGCCGGTGACAGGGTCGCGAGGAAGATCCCGGCCGCCGCCAGCGCCCCGCCGGTGACGATCACCCGGGCAGCCCCCAGTCGACGGACAATCCGGTCGCCGGTCAGGCGCCCGGCGGTCATGGTCAGGGCAAAGGCCGCATAACCCAGGCCGGCGTAGGCTTCATCCAGGCCGCGTTCGGCGCTGAGGAACACCGCGCTCCAGTCGAGCACGGCGCCTTCGGCCAAAAACACGATGAAACACAAGCCGCCGATAAACAGCACCACGCCGTGGGGAATGGCAAACGGCGGCCCGACGCTTTCACTGCCGTAGGGCAACCAGTGGGGGGCGGCCTTGAACAGCGCCAGCGCCATGATGACGATCACCACCAGGGTCGCCTGCAGCGGCGAAAACCCCAGCCCCAGCAACCCGGAGACCCCCGCTGCGCCGACGATGCCGCCCAGGCTGAACAACCCATGGAAGCCCGACATCATGGTTTTGCCGCTGGCGCGCTCGACGATCACCGCTTGCAGGTTGACCGTGGAGTCGACCGTACCCAGGCCCGCACCGAACAGGAACAGACCGGCCATCAGCAACGGGATCGAACTGACCGTGGCGAGCATGGGCAACGCCAGGCAGATCAGGACCGTCCCGGCGCTCAGTACGCGCCGGCAACCATAGCGCGAGGCCAGTGCGCCGGCCACCGGCATGGCGATGATCGAGCCGCCCCCCAGGCACAGCAGCAACAGGCCCAGGGTGCCCTCGTTGAGTTCGACGCGGGCCTTGGCATACGGCACCAACGGCGCCCAGGCGGCGATGCCGAAGCCGGCGATGAAGAAGGCGATGCGCGTCGACATTTGCTCCAGCCGCCCGGGAACCACGGGCGCTGGGGTGGGGATGGCAGTCATGGAGAATCCTTGGTTTTGCGTTCAACGAACGATGTCCGGCGCGACATCCTTACACATCAAGCCTGATCGAGCGAGCCAGGTTCACGCGGCGTTCGCGCTGGCGCCGGGTTTTATTTTCGCCAGCACGGAACGCTCTGGACACTGGCTGCCACCTAGAGGACATCGACGTGTAGGAGGTGGTCTGGAAGGTGCGTAATCCCCGTGAGAATTGCTGAACCCCAGGCTTCCTGCGGCGGATGACGCACCTTCCAGACCACTTCCCACGCGCCGACCGTTCTGTAATACGCTGCTGCTTCTGTGTGCAGACGATTGGACGGACGAAGCGATGAAGGACTTTCAGTCAGGCGACCCCATGACCCGGTTCTACGATGCCCGCGGCAATATCTATGGGGTGGTCAGCCCGGCCTGTTTGCGTCGCCACGGGGTCGAGGTGCCCGACACTGCGGCCCTCGCGGCGAGCCGGCGCGACGCTTGGGCACTGCCGGCCATTGCCGCCGAATGTGGCTGGGGGCCTTCGCCGCGTCCGGCTGGCGCCAAGGCGCACCGTTGTGATGGGTTGTTGGTCGGGCCGTTCCAGGCGGCGCCGCCGTTCGACCTGTTGATCGTCAACACTGACGGCTCCCTTGCGGAGCGCAGTGGCAATGGCCTGACCATCTTCGCCCAGGCGCTGAGCGATCAGGGCTTGATGACGCAGGGCTGCGAGCTGCGGGTGCATCACGATAAACAGGATGCGAAGTCGCCGCTGGCCACCTATGTCGAACCGGCACTGCACGAGCAGGTGCGTGGGTTCTGGCTGGCGTTGGGGCAGCCGGCGTTCGGCCCGCTGGCGGTCGGCGCGGACCTGCCTGGCGCCGAAGAGGGGGCGTTCAGCCATGTGCCCGCGCTGGCGGCGATCAACCCGGCATGGACGCGCAGCCAGTTTGTGCGGGTGGGCAACCCCCATTGCGTGACGTTGGTGCACCAGGCCGCTGCGCTGCCGGACAATCTGCCGATGCACCAGAGCGTACTGTTCGAGCCCTTGCAGGCGATTGCATTTGCGCCACCTGCCGGGCGTGGCCAGCCCTGTGTGGCCGGGGTCAACTTGCAATGGGCTGCCCAGGCGTCCGGCAATCGAGTGCTTGCGCGGGTGTTCGAGCGGGGAGAGGGGCCGACGGCGTCCTCCGGGACCAGCGCCTGTGCCGTGGCGTGCGCCGCGTGGCGCGCCGGTTGGGTCGCGGGCGGGGAGGTCGCGGTGGTGATGCCGGGCGGTACGGTGCCGGTTCGGTTGCAGATTCAGGATGCGACAGTGCTGAGCGTCAGCCTGTTCGGGGCTGCGCGGCCGCAGCTCAATGCGGGGCCGCGCGGCTGATCGCGTCGAGTCGTATCAGCGGCTGTCCATCGAACCCCGCGTGCTACAAAAACGTCACCTGCGCCGGCTGGCGCTTCATCAACACGTTGCCGTTGCGGATCGAGTACAGCGCCAGGCCCTGGCTGCGAATCACCTCGTAGTCGCTGTCGGCCGAGAGGATCAACAGGTTGGCCGGCCGGCCGGGTTCCAGCCCATAGCGATCGCCGAGGGCCATGGCCTTGGCGCTGTTGTCCGTGACCAGGTCCAGGGCGTTTTGCAGGTTGCGGTAGCCGAGCATGTGGCAGATGTGCAACCCGGCTTCGAGCACCCGCAGGATGTTGCCGTTGCCCAGGGGGTACCAGGGATCGACGATGGAGTCCTGGCCGAAGCACACGTTCATGCCGGCTTCCAGCAGTTCGTTGACGCGGGTGACGCCGCGCCGTTTCGGGAAACTGTCGAAGCGCCCTTGCAGGTGAATGCTTTCGGTGGGGCAGGAGACGAAGCTGATACCGGAATGCCCGAGCAGGCGGAACAGTTTGGCGCAGTAGGCGTTGTCGTAGGAACCCATGGCCGTGGTGTGGCTGGCGGTGACGCGGGCGCCCATGTCGCGGCTGCGCGCTTCTTCGGCGAGCACTTCGAGGAAACGCGAGTGCGGGTCGTCGGTTTCGTCGCAATGCACGTCGACCAGGCAGCCGCTGCGTTCGGCCAGGTCCATCAGGAACTTCACCGAACTCACGCCCTGGTCGCGGGTGTATTCAAAGTGGGGGATGCCGCCGATCACGTCGGCGCCCAGGCGGACGGCTTCTTCCATCAGCTCGCGGCCGTTGCGGTACGACTCGATGCCCTCCTGGGGAAAGGCGACGATTTGCAGGTCGATCAGGTGCGCAGTGTCCTCGCGCACTTCGAGCATGGCTTTGAGCGCGGTGAGGTCCGGGTCGGTGACGTCGACGTGGGTACGCACATGCTGGATACCGTGGGCGGCGAGGGCCTGGATGGTTTTCCTGGCGCGGGCCTTGGTGTCTTCGTGGGTGATGGTGGCTTTGCGTTCGCCCCAGCACTCGATCCCTTCGAACAGGGTGCCGCTCATGTTCCAGCGCGGCTCGCCGGCGGTGAGGGTGGCGTCGAGGTGGATGTGCGGTTCGACGAAGGGCGGTATCACCAGGTTGCCGGCCGCGTCGAGGTCGTCGGGCCCCGCCGTGGGGGCTGTGGTTTGCGGCGTGATGCTGGCGATCCGGCCGTGTTCCAGGTGCAGATCATGCAGGCCTTCACGGTTGCGCAGGCGGGCGTTGA
The DNA here is from genome assembly GCF_024519615.1 of Pseudomonas sp. Pse79. Lineage (NCBI taxonomy): Bacteria > Pseudomonadati > Pseudomonadota > Gammaproteobacteria > Pseudomonadales > Pseudomonadaceae > Pseudomonas > Pseudomonas sp. Pse79. The sequence goes on along the minus strand of NZ_JALJRR010000005.1, from coordinate 196,890 downwards.
TGATGTGCATGGGCAAGTTCCTCTTGGCTAAAAACAATCAGGCAGACAGCCGCCAGATCATCAGCGCGATGCCGATGTCCAGGCGGTCATACGAATTATCCAGCCTCAGCCCGCACAGGGCTTCGATGCGCTGGACGCGGTGCGTCAGGGTATTGCGGTGGACGGCCAGGCGCTGCGCGGCGGCCACCAGGTTACCATTCTCGTGGAACCAGGCTTCGAGGGTCGGCAGCAGGCTTGGGCCATGGTGCAGGTCGTGGCGCAGCAACGGGCCCAGGCGGTCATTGAGAAACTGGTCGAGCAGCGCACGATCGCGCACGCCGCTGAGCAGCTTCAATACGCCGAGTTCGTCATACACGCAGAGCCCGGCGCGTTCGCTGAAGCGCCGCGCAGCGGCCAACGCCTGGCGCGCTTCATCCTGCGCCTGGGCCAGGCGCGCCGGCGGGTGGGCGGCGGCGCTCAGGCCGATGAACAGTTTCAGCGGCGCCAGGCGCAGGTTCAGCGGCTTCAACCAATTGGCCAGTTGCTCCCGGTTAGCCAGCGCTGCGACGGCATCGGCGGCCGGCAGCAGCAACGTCCATTGGCCGGCGCGCCCGAGTACCGGCACCGCGGCCGACAACTGCCGCAGGCGCCGGGTAATGCTGTCGTGTTGCCGCGCCAACTGCGCTTCCATCTGCGCGGCCTCACCCTGGGCAAATAACGCGTCGCTGCCCTCCAACTGCAACTGCACGATTTGCCAATGGCCGGCCAGGGGCATGCCCAACTGGGCGGCGCGGTGCAGCAGCAGATCCAACGATTGATAGTCACCGGCCAGCAACCGCTCCAGCACATCGTGCCGCGAGCGGCCCAATTGTTCGGACTGGATCAACGCCGAACCGATCGCCTGGGTCACCAGCACCATTTTCAGTGAGTAAGGCTGTTCGATCAGCGGCATGTCGGCGGCTTCGGCGGCGTCCAGCAAGCGTTGGGGAATCGCCTGGATATAGGCCGGCCCGGTGAGAATCACCAACCCGGCCACCTGACGCAGGCAGGCTTCCTCCAGCAGTTGCAGCAAATTCGCTTCGTCTCGTGGGTGATTGATACCGGTGACGAACACCAGTTCGCCACCCAGCACCCACTCGGCGATGCCGCTGTTCTCTGCGACATACGGCCAGCGCACGGCATTCTCCAGGCCCGCCGCCCCGGCGCGCAGGCACAGGGAATCCAGCCCCGGCAGGGCGAGCACATCGGCGATGGTCAGGCTCATGCCTGTGCGTCAGCCAACGGTGCCCGCACGCGCAGTACGGCGCTGAGTAGCATGTAGGTCAGCGACGCGGCCACGATCCCCACCAACGGCGCCACCCAGGGCGAATTGAACGCCAGTACGGTGCCCACGGCGTAGGCGGTCAGCCCCGGCCAGTTGAACGCCGGCAGGCGCGCATCGGCCAGGCGCGGATAGCGGCCGCGGTAGCGATAGAAAAAGTCCGCCATGATCACCCCGCCAATCGGTGGAATCACCGTGCCCAGCAGGATCAGGTACGGCACCAGCATGTCGTACATGCCGAGCAGCGCCAGCAGCGTGCCGATCACCGCACCTGCCAGGGTCACCGTCTTGCGGCGGCGGGTGCGCAGCAGGTTGCAACCGGCCACGGCGAAGTTGTAGATGGTGTTGTCCTGGGTGCTCCAGATATTGAGCAGCAACATCGCCATCGCGGCCGTGGCAAAGCCTTGCAGCAGCAACACCTCCACCACGTCGGGCTGTTGATAGACGATGGCGCCATAAGCCCCGATCAGCACCATCAAGCCATTGCCGACAAAAAAACCGATCAGGCTGGCGAGCACCGCGACCTTGGCCGAGCGCGAAAAGCGCGTCCAGTTGGTGGCCTGGGTCGCGCCGCTGACAAAGGTGCCGAACACCAGGGTGATCGCCGTCGACAAGTCCAGTTCCGACGTCGGCACCACCGCCAGCAAGCCTTGCAGCCCGCCGACTTTCACCGTGGCGACCCACATCGACAGGCACAACAGAATGCCCATGGCCGGCACCGCGATGTAGGACAGAATCTCCAACCCGCGATAGCCCACGTAGGCCGTGGCGCAGAACAGCAGGCCAAACAGCACCATCAGCACCAGCACGCTGCCCTGGCTCAGCCCGAAATATTTGCCCAGCACCACGGCGGCGGTGGCGGTGCCCCAGGCGTACCAGCCGATCTGGGTGAAACCGAGGATCAAATCACTGAGCTTGCTGCCGACTTCGCCAAAACAGAAGCGCCCCATCAGCACCGAGTTCAGGCCGCTCTTGAACGCGATGTAACCCAAGCCTGCGGCATAAATGCCCAACAGCAGGTTACCCAAGGCCACGACGCCGAGCATGTCGACGAAACTGAACGCCACGCCCAGCTTGCCGCCGGCAAACATGGTCGCGGTGAAAAAGGTGAAGCCCAGCAGCACCATGGCGGTGGACGCCAGGCCCTTGCGTGCGTGCATCGGGACTTCGCTGAGGGGGTAATCGTTGCCCGGTTCTTGCTGCGTCATGTGCCTTGCTCCCTGAATGAGTGACGCAGGCCTATTGCACCGCGCGTGCCAATTGAGCAGCAGTGACGGGCGCACGGTGGGTGTTGTGCAGTATGCACAGGATTTATCGCCAGACAGGCGCGGAACGCGGGCGGGAGTGGTCGCGGTGCCCAATCGGGCACGAAAGCGGTGCAGCGGTGATACAAATTGGATCAGTCGAACAGCGTCAGCGTGGTTTCGCCGCGATGAAACGCAAAGGCCGCCTCGAGATCGCTTTCGATGGTGCGCCCACGGGACAGCGGCGGCAGGTCGTCGAGGGCGAAAAAGCCCACCTCGGTGGTTTCGAACCCGGCCGTCGGCGCCAGTTGGTCGACCCGTTCACACAGGAAATACAGCTTGTAGAAGTCCCGCACATCCGGGCGATACAAGCCCTTGGCCTTGTGCGTGACGCTGTAGAGCGCCCGCGCCGTCACGGTCAGCCCGGCTTCCTCGCGGATCTCCTTGACGATGTTTTCTGCGGCCGACAGACCGATATCGGCATAGCCCCCCGGCAGCGCCCAGCAACCATCGGTCGCCTCGCGCACCAGCAGAATGCGCTCGCCGTCGATCACCGCGCCGCGTACATCGATCATCGGCGTCGAATAGCGCTGGGCGAAATCCGGGACCAGCCCGCTGATGCGCTCCAGCGGCACATTGCCCAATTGCGCGAGCATGCTGTGGGCGATCTCGGCAATTTCTTCCAGGCGCTCGCGTTCGAAGTCGTCGGTGCAAAAGTGCAGCCCCGTGGAAGCCAATGCCTGCAAGCGTTTGGCCTGGGCCAGCCAGGTGTTTTCCATGGGGCGCTCCCGCAGGGCGTTGACGTGAGGGTTACTCGCCGCGATAGATGCAGCCGCTGGTGCAGGTTTCATGGATGCGAATCGCGCTGAGTTCGGGCAGCAGGGGTTTCAATTCGGTCCAAATCCACTTGGCCAGTACTTCGCTGGTGGGGTTTTCCAGGCCGGGGATGTCGTTCAGGTAGTTGTGGTCGAGGCGTTCATAGAGCGGCTTGAAAATCGCCTTGATCTCCGAGAAGTCGCGAATCCAGCCGGTATGGGGGTCCAGGTCGCCGCTCAGGTGGATCGCCACCTTGAACGAATGCCCATGCAGGCGCCCGCATTTGTGGCCGTCTGGCACGTGGGGCAGGCGGTGGGCGGATTCGAATGTAAATTCCTTGAAGATTTCCACAGTATTTTTCAGCTCGGTCAGGTTTCTGGCAGGCGGCGAGTTTAACAGCTACATTGCGCCTCGCGCATACCGCTGGGTCAAAGCGCCTGCAAGCGCTCGCCCAGGCCACCCTGGTCGGCCAGGTGCAGAAACTCATCGCCCAGGCGCCGGCTCTCGCTCATTGCGGTTTGCCAGTATTTGTTGCGAGTCGCGTCATCGCCCAGAAAGCGCTTGAAGTCGCTGCGGTCCGGCAGTTTGCCGTGGGGCAGGCGGGCCAGGTAGTCCTTCGACGGCGCCAGCAGCAACACGTCCTGCAAGCCTTGTTGATTGCTGCGTCGCCACGGCAGGCCCTTGTCGAACCAGCCGGGGATGACGCGGTCGGTGAAGTGCGGGTATAGCACGATGTCATCGCCGTGGTAGGGCAGGTCGAGATGGTAATCCAGCAGGCCGCCGTCGCGGTAGGTGCCGGCACCGGCGCCAGGCAGGTCGCGCACGCCTTGCATCACCAGGGGAATCGAGCCGGACGCCAGCAGCGCCTGGCGCAGGTTGCCCAGGTTCAGGTTGAGGAAGCGCGACGGAAAATCCCGCAGCGCATGCACTGGCGGCGCCTGGCGCGGGTCATGGATGATCAGCCGCTCGAAATGCCGCGACAGCCGCGCGCGGCCGCGCAGGTTGTCGGCAATCACCGACGACAGGCCCAGGCCCAGCCGCCCGCGGTGGTCATCGGCGAGCAGGCCGTGGCTCTTGACCACCATGATGTTCAGCCGATAGCCGGCGTTGTCCAGTACCCGCGCATCGCGCCCGGCCAGCAGGTCATCGAGCATGCGCCGGCAGCTCTGGCTGACCTCGGCCATGGTCACGCCTTTGGCGAAGCGTTGTTCGTTGTACAGGCGGCCGAGGTCGAGCAGGCCTTGCACCGGGTCGGGCAGGCAGGCGCTGGCAAACCGCCAGGAACCGATGGAGGCACCGATCAGCGCACGTTCGCGTGGCGCTCGGGGCAGCCACTCGCCGAACAGCGCCAGGTCCAGGCCCTGGATGCCCAAGGCCTTGGGCCCGCCTGCCGCACCGGGAAGGATACCGACATCGGCAGGCTTGAGGCCTTGCTCGCGAATGCGCGCAAAGGCGCGTTTGCCGGCCTTGAGGGTCAGGGCGGGAAACTTGATGTGGATGGCTGTCATACCGGTCTCTGTTGAAGCGAGCGGGGCAGTATAGAAAATCTCGCCGGGTGAAGGAAAACGCGGGTGACGCGAATTGCCATGGTGGCAATTCAGTTTCAGTTAAGTTGCCGCGGATACGCTGTCGGGTGTAGGACAAATATCGTGAAACGGAGACTCAGCATGAAGCGTCTTACAATGCTGGTCGCCGCCGGGTTCATTGCCTCTTTGGCGGCACAGGCCCAGGCAGTCGACCCCGACAAGTCACTCCGCGGGCCCGGCACTGTTACTATTGTCGCCTTCGATCAGCTGGACGCTACGGCCCTGGCCTTGCATCCCGGTTCGACCCTGCTGGACACCGACCTGGACGAGGTCTACGGCAAGTACCTCTACGAGGTCGAACTGGAGGATGTCGACGGCATCGAATGGGAGGTTGAATTGGACGCGCTCACCGGGCATGTGCTCAAGAATCATCAGGATACGTAATGAAGGTATATCGACGCGCCGCTGGCTGGGCGGGGCTGGTGCTCCTGGCGTTTTGCTCAAGCCTGTCAGCCCGCGACCTCAACCAGGACGAAGCCTTGGCACTGCGCCAGCAGGGGGTGATCCTGCCGCTCGAGCAACTGTTGCAGCAGGCCATGGCGCGCCACCCCGGCTCGCGGCTGCTGGAAGCGGAGCTTGAGAAAAAGGACGAGCAATATGCCTATGAAGTGGAACTGGTGACGACCGACGGTGTGGTGCGCGAGATCAAACTCGACGCCACCAGCGGTGCGCTGATCAAAGACGAGGAAGACTGATGCGCCTGCTGTTGGTGGAAGACAACGTACCGCTGGCCGATGAACTGCTGGCCGGCCTGCAGCGCCAGGGCTATGCCGTCGATTGGCTGGCCGATGGGCGCGATGCCGCGTACCAGGGCCGCAGCGAACCCTATGACTTGATCATCCTCGACCTCGGCCTGCCCGGCTTGCCCGGGCTTGAGGTGTTGGCGCAATGGCGCGCGGCCGCGCTGGCCACCCCGGTGCTGATCCTCACCGCGCGCGATTCCTGGGCCGAGCGCATCGAAGGGCTCAAGGCCGGCGCCGACGATTACCTGAGCAAACCGTTTCACCCCGAAGAACTGCACCTGCGTGTCCAGGCGCTGTTGCGCCGCTCCCATGGCCAGGCCAACCAGCCGACCTTGCAAGCGGCCGGCCTGCACCTGGATGAAGGGCGCCAATGCGTGCTGCGCGACGGCGACGAAATCCAGCTGACCGCCGCCGAGTTTCGCTTGCTGCGCTATTTCATGTTGCACCCGCAACAGATCCTATCGAAAAGCCATCTGGCCGAGCATTTGTATGACGGTGAGACCGAGCGCGATTCGAATGTGCTCGAAGTCCACGTCAACCACCTGCGCCGCAAATTGGGCCGCAGCGTGATCGAGACCCGGCGCGGCCAGGGTTACCGGTTCGGCGCCAGTCCTGCATGAAGTCGATCCAGCGGCACCTGAGCCTGGGGCTGATCAGCGTGATGGTGGTGGTCGGCGTGGTGCTGGCGCAAACCAGCCTGTGGTTGTTCGAAGCCGGTTTGCAGCGCTATTTGGAGGCCGGTCTGCGCAACGACAGCGAGAACCTGCTGGTGGCGCTGGTGCGCGGGCCGAATGGCGTGCAACTCGACGAGCAACGCCTGGCGCCGGCCTATCAGCGGCCGTTCTCGGGGCATTATTTCCGTATCGATTTCGCCGACATCCACTGGCGCTCCCGCTCGTTGTGGGACCAGGAGCTGCCACGCCTGCCCGCGGCCGGGCTCAAGGGCAATCTGCAGCTGGGGCCGGAAGGCCAGCAACTGTTGGTACTGCGTTCGGACTACAAGCGCTTCGGCCAATTGATTTCCATCAGCGTGGCCCAGGACTACACGCCCGTGCGTGAAAGCTTTCGGCTGATGCGTCAGATCGGCCTGGTGCTGGGGGTGGCGGCCCTGTTGCTGGTGTTGATCCTGCAACGGGTCACGGTCCGTCGCGCCTTGCGCCCGCTGGAAGTTGCGCGCAACCAGATCGCCCAGCTGCAACAGGGCCAGCGCTCGCAACTCGACACCCAGGTGCCGCAGGAGCTGGAACCGCTGGTGGCGCAGATCAACCACCTGCTGGCTCACACTGAAGACAGCCTCAAGCGTTCACGCAATGCCCTGGGCAACCTCGGCCACGCGCTGAAAACCCCGCTGTCGGTGCTGTTGAGCGCGGCGTCGAGCGAAGCGCTCAAGGATCAGCCGCGCTTGCGCACGCTGCTGCGCCAACAGCTTGAACAGGTGCAACAGCGCCTCGACCGCGAACTCAACCGCGCACGCCTGGCCGGCGACACCCTGCCCGGCGCCTTGTTTGATTGCGCGAACGAACTGCCGGGCCTGCTGGCGACCCTGAACATGGTCCACGGCGACCACCTGGACTTGAGCCACCACGCCGTCCCTGGCCTGCAATTGCCCTGGGACCGCGAAGACCTGCTGGAGCTGCTCGGCAACCTGCTGGATAACGCCTGCAAATGGGCGGATGCGCAGGTGCGCCTGAGCATCGGCGAGACGCCGCACAGTTACCTGCTGGCGGTGGAAGACGACGGCCCCGGCATTCCCGAAGCCCAACACGACCGGGTGTTCAGCCGTGGTACGCGCCTGGATGAACAGACCGACGGCCATGGCCTGGGCCTGGGGATCGTGCGCGATATCGTTGAGGTGTGGGGCGGGGTGTTGCAGTTGCAGGAAAGCCAACTGGGCGGGCTCAAAGTGCTGATCGAACTGCCCAAACGCTGAGGTCGATCAAAAAGGGGGGGAGGGGGCTTGCTCCGGTACAGACCGGAGACATCCTTTACGTTTGAAACCGGAGACATCGTTTACATGTATTAATCATGGCCAGGCGATGACCAGCCGATCAAAAGTGTGGGAGGGGGCTTGCCCCCGATAGCGGTGAATCAGTCGATGTAGCCTTTGACTGACCCACTGCAATCGGGGGCAAGCCTCCTCCCACATTGGATTTCCTTCAGAGTCGGTGTCGGTCACTCACACCTGGAAATGATCCATCAACCCCTGTTGCTGATTGGCCAGGTGGTTCAACGCCTGGCTGACGCGCGCCGATTCGTTGGCCTGTTCCGACAGCGACTCGGTGACATCGCGGATTGTCGCCACGTTGCTGTTGATCTCCTCGGCCACTGCGCTTTGCTCTTCGGCGGCGCTGGCGATCTGTAGGTTCATGTCGCTGATCACTGTGACCGCGGCGCCGATCTGGCGCAGGGCGGTGACCGCCTCGCCGACTTGTTCGACGCTGCTCTGGGCCTGGCGATAGCTGTTGCCCATGGCGCCGACCACATCGGTGGTGCCGCTTTGCAGTTGCTCGATCACCAGGCGGGTTTCTTCCACCGACTCCTGGGTGCGACGCGCCAGGTTGCGCACTTCGTCGGCGACCACGGCAAACCCACGGCCGGCCTCACCGGCCCGGGCCGCTTCGATGGCGGCGTTGAGGGCCAGCAGGTTGGTCTGCTCGGCGATGCCGCGAATCACTTCGAGCACCGAGCCGATCTGCGCACTGTTGGTCGCGAGGCCTTCAACCTGGGCCATGGCGGTGCTCATGTCCGCCGCCAGATGGCCGATGTTGGTGGTGGTGCGGTCGATCACCTGCAGGCCGTCACGGGTGGCCTGGTCGGCATCGCGCGCGGCTTGGGCGGCCTGGGCCGCACTGCGGGCGACGTCCTGGGCGGTGGCGCTCATTTCATGGGAGGCGGTGGCCACCTGGTCGACCTGGCGGTATTGCTGCTCCATGCCGGCGCTGGTTTCGCTGGCGATCGCGGCGGATTGGTCGGCGGTGCCGCGGGCGTCCTGCACCGAGCGTTTGACCTCGGCGATGATCGGCTGCAGTTTGTCGAGGAAGCGGTTGAACCAGCCGGCCAGTTGCCCCAACTCGTCCTGTTTGGCGTAGTCCAGGCGACGGGTCAGGTCGCCTTCGCCGCTGGCGATGTCTTCGAGCATGTGCGCCACGCTCAGGATCGGCCGGGTCACGCTGCGCGCCATCAGCCACACCAGTCCCAGGCCGATCACGGCGGCGAGCAGGCCCAGGCTCAACTCGAGCAGGGTGCCGCGGGCGTTGTCGGCGTCCAGTTGCGCCTTGAGCGCTTCGGCCGGGCCTACCAGGATTTTTTCCGGCACATCCAGCAACACGCCCCACGGCTTGCCGCCGGGGATCGGCGTGAACGGTGCCAGGACCTTGAGTCGATGGTCGGCGCGCAGGCTGCTGATCCGCGTACTGCCGGCCAGGGCGCTGAGCAATTGCGCGCCGCTGGCGGTGTCGACCTGGTCCAGACGCTGGCTGAGCTTGCTCGCATCCGGGCTGTAGCCGGCCAGCAAGCCGGTGGCGCTGAGAATGCTGACCTGGGTCTGGCCGTCATACAGCGTGTGGCTCGCCTGCTGGCTCACCGCCTGCAGGCTGTTGAGGTTGATGTCCACCGACAGCGAGGCGATGACTTTGCCATTCACTATCAGCGGGAACACGAGGCTGGTCATCAGTACGTTTTGGCCGTCGATGACATAGAAGTACGGTTCGATCACACACGGTTTGAGGGTGGTGCGTGGGCAGGTGAACCAGGCGTTGGCCTTTTCTCCACTCGGGCCGATGCTGGTGTCGGACATGTCGCTTTCGGGCAGCGACATGGCGGTGAGTTTGCCGGGCGTCGGCTGTGACCAATAGAGGGCGAATCGGCCTTTGTCGTTGCTGCCCAGCTCTGGCTGGTTGACGAACAGCTCATCCTTGCCGTCCAGGGCATTGGCTTCGAACACCAGGGACAAGCCGAGCAGGTCGGGGTTGGCCTGCAAGGCGGCCTTGACCTGGCGGGTCAAGTCTTCACGGGTGTCGAAGGCGTCAAGGAAGCGCTTTTCTGCCTGTTCGCGCAGGAACAGCACCTGGCGGGAAAACCCGTGACCGTATTGATAGGCATCCATGAACTGCTGGCGGATGCCCAGCGCCTGCGCTTCGCCCTGGGCTTCGATACGCGCCCGGGCCGCTTCGTCGAGCATGTGCATGCTGGAGGCTTTGACCTGCTGCGAACTCTGTTCCATGCGATACAGCGACAGACCCACCAGCAGGGTCACGATCCCCAGCAGGCAGAGGCCGGCGAGCAGGGTGATTTTCCATTGAATGGACAGCTGTCTGAGGGACATCGCGGAGCATCCTTTACCTGAAAACATAGAGAGCCTTTATATCGGCGGCTGTATTTTTTTCTTTATTCAAACGTTCAATTTAAATTTGCAGACGACGTCGTTTTTTGACATGCGACCGCGCCTGCTGCAAAGTGCGCGCCCTCTAATAAGACCTCCTTCCAGCCTGCACACCGGCAGTCATGCCGGTGCGGGCATGCCTGTATTTTGTTTTTTGCTTGAGGTAACCATGATTAACGCAGTCATCGCCGCGGTCGGCACCATGCTGGTGCTCAGCTTGTCCCGCGTGCATGTGGTCATCGCCATCATCGTCGGCGCCCTGGTGGGCGGGCTGACCGGTGGCCTGGGCATCGACGCCACGCTCCAGGCCTTCAACGGTGGGCTGGGTGGTGGCGCGACAGTGGCTTTGTCCTACGCATTGCTCGGCGCTTTCGCGGTGGCGATTGCCAAGTCCGGCCTGGCCCATGCCCTGGCGGACAAGGCGCTGCTGCTGGTCGATCGCCAGGAAGCCAGCGGCGGCAGCCATGTCAAATGGCTACTGATCGGCCTGCTGTGGGTGGTGGCGATTGCCTCGCAAAACATCCTGCCGATTCATATCGCGTTTATCCCGCTGCTGGTGCCGCCGTTGCTGTACGTGCTGACCAAACTGCAACTGGACCGTCGCCTGATCGCCTGCGTGATGACCTTCGGTTTGATCACGCCCTACATGTTCCTGCCGGTGGGCTTCGGCAACATCTTTCTCAACCAGATCCTGCTGGCCAACGTGGCCAAGAGCGGCGTGGATATCAGCCAGGTCAATGTGACCCACGCCATGGGCCTGCCGGCGCTGGGCATGGTGGTCGGCCTGCTGGTGGCGGTGTTTGTCAGCTACCGTAAAAAGCGCGTGTACGACCTGGAGAAAATCGAGCGGGTCGAACAGGTCGCGGTGCAATACAACCCACTGACCCTGCTGGTGGCCGGCCTGGCGATCGCCTCGGCGTTCATCATTCAGTTGTGGTTGGACTCGATGATCATCGGCGCCCTGGCCGGGTTTTTGATTTTCTCGGTATCGGGCATTGTGCGCTGGCGCGAGACCGACGACCTGTTCACCGAAGGCATGAAGATGATGGCGATGATCGGTTTCATCATGATTGCCGCTTCAGGCTTCGCCGAAGTGCTCAAGGCCACCGGTGACGTGCGCTCGCTGGTGGAAACGTCGGCGGCGTTCATCGGCCATAGCCGTGGAATCGGGGCGTTGCTGATGTTACTGGTGGGGCTGCTGGTGACCATGGGCATCGGTTCGTCGTTTTCCACGGTGCCGATCCTGGCCGCGATTTTCGTGCCGCTGTGTGTGCAACTGGGCTTCAGCCCGCTGGCCATTGTGTGCATCGTCGGCACGGCCGGCGCCTTGGGCGATGCCGGTTCGCCGGCGTCGGACTCGACCCTGGGCCCGACCTCCGGCCTGAATATCGACGGCCAGCACCACCATATCTGGGACACCGTGGTGCCGACGTTCCTGCATTACAACATCCCGCTGCTGGTGTTTGGCTGGGTGGCGGCGATGACGCTCTGACGAGGTCGTCCTACAGAATCCGCGCAACTGGCCGTTAACCTCTCAAGCCGCCACTAATAAGAGAGAAAAGCCATGCGTCTGAGCCTGAAGGTCAAAGTCCTGTGCCTGGCCATAGTGCCGGTGCTGTTGTTTGCGTTGGTGATCAGCCTGACCACGGTGTGGATCCTCAAGGGGCAAGCGCGCAACGAGGTGGATGAGACCCGCCAGCACTTGCTCGACGCCGCCAAGGCCACTCTGCAGAGCTATGTGGAAGTGGCCATGACCACCATCAAACCGCTCTACGACGCCGCCGCCCCGGGCGATACGGCGGCGCGTGCCAAGGTGGTCAAGCTGCTGTCCAATACCAGCTACGGCAAGGATGGCTACTTCTTCGGCTACGACTCCGAAACCATCCGCCTGTTCAAGGGCAACAGCCCAGACGGCGTGGGCAAGAGCTTCAAGGACAACCGCGACCCCAATGGCGTCTACGTCAACCGCGACCTGGTCAAGGTCGGCAAGGACGGCACCCACTACCTGCAATACAGCTCGACCCAGCCCGGCCAGACCGAACTGGTGCCCAAGCTCGGCTACACCGAATACCTGCCCAAGTGGGACATGGTATTCGGCACCTCGGTCAACCTGGATGGCATCGATGCCCAGGTGGCGGTGGTCGAGGCCAAGGTCAAGAAGCGCATGGAGGGCGTATTGCTGAGTATCTTCGGTGTGGCCGTGCTGGTGCTGCTGGTGATTGCGGCGGCGGGCATGGTCCTGGCCAATACCATCCTGCGTCCGCTGCATCTGATGAAAGCCAACCTCGACGATATCGCTGCCGGTGAGGGCGACCTGACGCGGCGCCTGGCTATCACCAGCCAGGATGAGCTGGGCGATCTGGCCGGGGCCTTCAACCGGTTTGTCGAAAAGATCCACGGTTTGGTGCGCCAGATCACCGAAATGACCGCGCAACTCACCGGGCTGGTGGGCCAGGTGTCCGACCAGGCGCAGCGTTCGGAGCAGGCCATGGAGCGTCAGCGTCACGAGACCGACCAGGTGGCCACCGCGATCAATCAAATGTCTTCCGCCGCCCAGGAAGTGGCGCGCAGTGCCCAAGGCGCTTCCGTGGCTGCGCAACAGACCGACGCCGAGGGCCAGGCCGCCAAGCGCGTGGTGGACGGCAGCATCGCGCAGATCCATGCGTTGGTGAACGATATCCGCAGCAGCGGCGTGTCCCTCGACAGCTTGCAGCAGGATGTGTCGTCGATTGTCAGCGTGCTCGGCGTTATCCGCTCGATTGCCGAGCAGACCAACCTGTTGGCCCTTAACGCCGCGATCGAAGCGGCGCGGGCGGGGGAGGCCGGTCGCGGCTTTGCCGTGGTCGCCGACGAAGTGCGTGCCCTGGCCAGTCGTACCCAGACCAGCACCCAGGAAATCCAGGGCATGATCGATCGCCTGCAAAAAGGCACCGTCGCCGCCGTGGAGGCCATGCGCCGCTCCAGCGATGCCGGGGACGGCACCTCGGCCCAAGCCAACGAAGCCGGGGCGTCGCTGGACACCATGGCGCAGTTGATCGGCACCATCAACTCGATGAACGCGCAAATTGCCAGCGCCGCCGAAGAGCAGACCGCGGTGGCCGAAGAGATCAACCGCAGCGTGCATCAGATTGCCGTGGCGGTCGACAGCGTGGCCGATGAAACCCAGTTGGGCGCCCAGACGTCGCGCAGCCTGGCCGACCTCGGCCAGCGCTTGGGCCAACTGGTGGCTCAGTTCAGGATCTGAACGGGGTTACTCGACGTCGCGCATCAACAGGCCGAAACGCAGATCCATCTGCGCCGGCAAGGGCACATACACCGTGTGCCCATCCCCCGGCGCCACCTCGATGGCTTCGCCCTTGGCGTTGTGCAGGGTGGCCAGGTCGAAGTGAAAGTTGCCGGCGGGGGTCATCAGTTCCAGGTGATTGCCCACCGCAAAGCGGTTCTTCACCTTGACCTCCGCCAGCTCGCCCCGGCGCTCGCCGGTCAATTCGCCGACGAACTGCTGACGTTCCGACACCGAACTGCCGTTCTGGTAGTTCTGGTACTCGTCGTGTACATGGCGACGCAGGAAACCTTCGGTGTAGCCGCGTTGGGCCAGTGACTCCAGGTTGGTCATCAGGTTGCGGTCAAATTCGCGACCGGCCACGGCGTCATCGATGGCCTGGCGATACACCTGGGTGGTGCGCGCGCAGTAGAAGTGGGACTTGGTGCGGCCTTCGATCTTCAACGAATGCACGCCCATGCGGGTCAGGCGCTCCACATGCTGCACCGCGCGCAGGTCCTTGGCGTTCATGATGTAGGTGCCGTGCTCGTCTTCGAAGGCGGGCATCTGTTCATCCGGGCGGTTGGCCTCCTGCAACAGGAACACCTGATCGGTCGGCGCGCCAATGCCCAGTGTGGGTTCCGGCTGATATTCCTGGACGATATCGCCGGTGACGTTTTCCACCGCCGGCGTGGCCTGGTATTTCCAGCGGCAGGCGTTGGTGCAGGTGCCTTGGTTGGCGTCGCGCTTGTTCATATAGCCGGAGAGCAGGCAGCGCCCGGAATAGGCCATGCACAACGCGCCATGGACAAACACTTCCAGCTCCATGGCCGGCACTTGCTCGCGGATTTCGCCGATCTCTTCCAAGGACAATTCCCGCGACAGGATCACCCGGCAGATGCCCTGCTGTTGCCAGAATTCCACACTGGCCCAGTTCACGGTATTGGCCTGCACCGACAAGTGGATGGGCATCATCGGGAAGTGGCGACGCACCAGCATGATCAGCCCGGGGTCGGACATGATCAACGCATCCGGGCCCATGGCGATCACCGGGGCCAGGTCCTTGAGGAAGGTCTTCAGCTTGGCGTTGTGCGGCGCGATGTTGACCACCACGTAGAAACGCTTGCCCAGTGCATGGGCTTCCTCGATGCCCAGGGCCAGGTTGGCGTGGTCGAATTCGTTGTTGCGCACGCGCAGGCTGTAGCGCGGCTGGCCGGCGTATACCGCATCGGCGCCGTAGGCGAAGGCGTAGCGCATGTTTTTCAGGGTGCCGGCGGGGGCGAGCAGTTCGGGTGCAAGGACGAGAGACATGGGGAGTGGGGCCCAAAAGGCCGCGAGCGTAGCCGAACGCGTGCAGGGATTTATTGATCCAGGTCTACGCTTGCTGCAACAAAAAAGGCACTCCCGGGATTTGCGACGGACTAAGCACGTGGACGCAAGCGTGCGCCCGGCTTTTTGACCTGGATCGGACATGAATCAAACCAACCTGCAATTCAAGACTCTGCTGTTACTGCTGGCCCTGGTGACCGTTGCCTTTATCTGGATATTGCTGCCGTTTTACGGCGCGGTGTTCTGGGCGGTCATCCTGGGCATCATCTTTGCCCCGATGCAGCGGCGCCTGCAGGTGAAATCAGGCTGGAACCGCAACCTGACCTCCCTGGCCACCCTGACGGTGTGCCTGGTGATTGCGATTCTGCCGGTGATCATCACCAGCGCCTTGCTGGTGCAGGAGGGGGCCACGCTGTACAAAAATGTCGAAAGCGGCAAGCTGGACGTGGCCGGGTATATCGAACAGTTCAAGAACTTCCTGCCACCTTATTTTCAGCACCTTCTGGACCGCTTCGGCATGGGCAACCTGGAAAGCCTGCGCGAGAAAATCGTCAAGAGTGCGATGCAGGGCAGCCAGTTCTTCGCCAGTCAGGCGTTCAGCTTTGGCCAGGGCACGTTCGATTTCCTGGTGAGTTTTTTCATCATGCTGTATCTGCTGTTTTTCCTGCTGCGTGACGGCCCGGAGCTGGTGCGAAAAGTCCGCACGGCGGTGCCGCTGGCCGAGCCGCAAAAGCGCCGCCTGCAACTCAAGTTCAACCGCGTGGTGCGCGCCACGGTCAAGGGCAACGTGTTGGTTGCCGTGACCCAAGGGGCGTTGGGCGGTTTGATCTTCTGGTTTCTGGACATTCCCAGCGCGTTGCTCTGGGCGGTGCTGATGGCGTTTTTGTCGCTGCTGCCGGCGGTGGGCGCGGGGATCGTGTGGGGGCCGGTGGCGGCGTACTTCCTGTTGAGCGGGGCGATCTGGCAAGGCGTGGTGCTGAGCCTGTTCGGTGTGTTCGTCATCGGCCTGGTGGATAACGTGCTGCGCCCGATTCTGGTGGGCAAGGACACCAAGATGCCGGACTACCTGATTCTGATCTCGACCCTGGGCGGCTTGTCGGTGTTCGGCCTCAACGGCTTCGTGATCGGGCCGCTGGTGGCGGCGTTGTTCATGTCCAGCTGGGCGTTGTTTGTCGAAAGCAAGCCGCGGCTCAAGTTGCCGTTGCCCTAGGCCTCAGGCGCGCAGCCTGAAGGTTGCCGCTTGTTGCTCGGCAGCCGATAACGACGTGAGCGGGCCGCTGACGGGTTCGCCATCGTGCATCAGGTACCAGCAGGCGAGTATACCCAGCTTGCGCAGGGGGGCAGGAACGGCGCTGCCGATGACGGACATGATCTGAATAGTGGGCATATGGACCTCCAATCGCTATGAGGGTCACCTTACGGGGTGCCAGCGTCGAGGAAAAATCACCCGGCTTGATAGTCGACATCAACGCCAGGCGTCACTCCACCACTTGATCGAGCATGTGTACCACTTCTTGCTCATTGAGCAGGCCTTTGCGCACCAGGCTTTCGGTCAGCAGTGCGAGGAATTTTGCGCTGCGGTGGCCTTCCAGGTGCTTGAGTTCGGTCAGTGCGCTGTAGACCTTGCTGGACGTACAGAGTCCGGCTACGTGGTGTGGGTTTTGCGTGGGCATGGTCAGCCGTCCTTGTTGTTATCGGGTTCAGAGGTGGGATAGTGAAAGTGAGTCGTGACACAAACATGACAGCGCTAGACCCGGTCGGGCAAGTAGACTTTCGGCTTCGATGATGTGGGATTACGACTCGGCCATTGTCCTTATAGCGACCTTGGTACGATCAATCCGCACGAGGTGCGATAAAACGCCATGCAAAAAAAGGCCCCGCGGGTGGGCGAGGCCGGTTCAGGCAGATCGGTTCAAGCTTACCAACCGCGACCATAGTAGCCGTGGGGGTGGCCGTAATAGCCACGCGGTGGCCCGTAATACACCGGCGCCGGGCGGTAATAGACTTCTTGTTGCACATACACCGGCGGCGGTGGTGCGTAGTACACAGGCGGCGGTGCGGCGTAAACCGGTTGCGGTTGCACATACACCGGCTGCTGCACATAGACTTCACGGGGTTGGCTGGCAACCACGGAGCCTACGACGGCGGCGCCGACTAACGCACCCAAGACGGCCGGACCACCCCATCCACCACCGTGGGCGGAGGCTTGGCCTGCCATAGCGAGTGCACCGATAAGCAAGGCGATCTTGGGGATTTTACGAATCATGGTCATTCCTCGGTTAGCCCCTGCGCTTGTGGCCTGCAATCAATTGGCTCAAGTAATGTCGCGGGGATACTTTTAAGACAACGTATTTCTGAAAAACAGCACGGCCGATTGGTAAAGATTGTGTAAGGTCTGTACCGATTTGCTTACTTCAAGGAGTTACCCATGCAGATGCACCCCAACAAGGATACCCAACTGTGCATGTCACTGTCGGCGCGTCCCGGGAATTTCGGCCTGCGATTTCATAACCATTTGTATGAACAACTGGGTCTGAATTTCTACTATAAAGCCTTCAGCAGCCAGGATTTAGCCGGCGCGATCGGCGGTATCCGGGCGTTGGGGATTCGCGGTTGCGGGGTGTCGATGCCGTTCAAGGAGGCCAGTATTGCCCTGGTGGACGAACTGGACAGTTCGGTCAAAGCCATCGCGTCCCTGAACACCATCGTCAACACGGCCGGCCATCTCAAGGCCTACAACACCGACTACATCGCCATCGCGCAACTGTTGAAAAAGCATGCAGTGCCGACAGATTCGACCTTTGCCCTGCGCGGCAGCGGCGGCATGGCCAAAGCCGTGGCCAGTGCCCTGCGCGACGGCGGGTATGCCAATGGCGTGATCGTGGCGCGTAACGAAGCGGCGGGCAGGGCGCTGGCGCAGAGCCTGGGTTATCAATGGCAGGCGCAATTGGGCGATCTGCGCCCGCAGATGTTGATCAACGTCACGCCGATCGGCATGACCGGCGGGGCCGAGGCCGATCAGTTGGCTTTCGAGGCTGACGCGGTGGACCAGGCGCAGACTGTGTTCGATGTGGTGGCGATCCCGGCGGAAACACCGTTGATCGTGCGCGCACGTGCCCAAGGCAAGCGCGTGATCACCGGGCTGGAAGTGATCGCGATCCAGGCGCTGGAGCAGTTTGTGTTGTACACCGGGGTGCGGCCGACCCAGGAGCAGTTCGAAAGCGCCGTCGCGTTTGCGCGAGGCTGAACAGCGCGGCCAATCACCTGTAGGAGCAGGCAAGCCGGCTCCTACAGGGGGTTGAGCGTGTCAGGCCTGTTCCAGCTGTGCCAGCCGTTCTTCGAGCGCGGCAATCCGCGCTTCCAGCTCTTCGATGCGCTCGACTGAGACCCCGCCGGCCCCGCGTTCCACCGGGTTGCCGCGCGCCGCGATAATCGCCTCGATATCCGCCGGGTCGCCCAGCGCGTGGGTATAGCGATCCTCGCGTTGCCCCGCCTGGCGCGGCACCAGCACGGCCAGCCCCCGCGCAATCAGGCGTTCCAACTGGTGTACGACCTGGTCGGCGTCTTCGAAGTCATGCATGCGCCCGCTGCGGGTCAGCAGTTCGTTGACCGTCTGCGGCCCACGCAGAAACAGCAGCCCGGTCAGGATCACCTGGGCCGGCACCAATTCCAGGGCCTTGTCGACCCGGTGTTCCCAGCGGTCGGCGCGGCTGCCCATGACCAGGCGGGTGAAACCCTGGCCTTCCAGCACGCGCAGGCTTTGGCCGACCTGGCCTTGACTGAGGTTCATCACCGGCTCGCGGCTGGTCTTCTGGTTGCACGCCAGCACCAGCGCGTTGAGGGTCAGGGGGTAGGTTTCCGGGTTGGTCGCCTGTTTTTCGATCAGGCAGCCCAGGATGCGGATTTCCGTGCTGTTCAGGCGCGGCTCAGGGGTGTCGGTATCGTGCTCAGCGGTCATCGCGCTTTCCCTATGCAGTGAACGCACTAGCCTAATCCTGAAAAAATAAAAGACAAGCGGCCGGCATGGCTATAATCGCTGCTGGTTCCAACCCAGCCCTTACCGATGAGACTGTCATGACTATTTCCCTGTACGCCGCTTCCGTCCCAGTCTTCAAGCAAATGCTCACCGCCCTGAGCGGTGTGCTGGACAAAGCCGAAGCCCACGCCACCGCGAAGAACATCGAACCCAACGCCTTGCTGCAAGCGCGCCTGTTCCCGGACATGTTCCAACTGGTGCGCCAGGTGCAGATCGCCGTCGACTTCGCCAAGGGCGTTTCCGCGCGCCTGGCCGAGATCGAAGTGCCGAAATACGAAGACAACGAAGTGACCTTCGCCGACCTGCAAGCGCTGATCGCCAAGGTCCTGGCGTTTATGGACAGCATCAAGCCCGAGCAAATCGACGGCAAAGAAGGCATCGAGATCATCACTCGCCCAGGCACGCCGAAAGAGAAACGCTTCAGCGGCCAGTCCTACCTGCTGACCTACGGCCTGCCGCAGTTCTTCTTCCACGTCACCACCGCCTACGCGCTGTTGCGTCACAACGGTGTGGAAGTGGGCAAGCGTGATTACATGGGTGCTTTCTGAATAACCGTGTACTGAGCGCATAAAATAAAAAAGCCCGGGGTCGTTCCGCTGTGAACGGCCCCGGGCTTTTTTGCGAGCGCTGTTTAAACCGGCTGCTCTTCCTTGCCCAGGCACGCCGCCGCAGTAAACAGCACATCGGTGGACGAGTTGAGCGCGGTTTCCGCCGAGTCCTGCAACACACCGATGATGAAACCTACGGCCACCACCTGCATGGCGATATCGCTGGAGATGCCGAACAGGCTGCACGCCAGCGGGATCAGCAGTAGCGAACCGCCGGCCACGCCCGACGCACCGCACGCGCAAATGGCGGCGACCACGCTGAGCAGCACGGCGGTGGGCAGGTCTACGATGATGCCCAGGGTGTGTACGGCGGCCAGGGTCAACACGGTGATGGTGATCGCCGCACCCGCCATGTTGATGGTGGCGCCCAGCGGGATCGACACCGAGTAGGTGTCTTCATGCAGGCCCAGGCGTTTGCTCAACGCCAGGTTCACCGGAATGTTCGCCGCCGAACTGCGGGTGAAGAATGCCGTGATGCCGCTTTCGCGCAGGCACATCAATACCAGTGGGTAGGGGTTGCGGCGCAGTTTCCAGAACACGATGGCCGGGTTGATCACCAGCGCCACGAACAGCATGCAGCCGATCAGCACCACCAACAGGTGGGCGTAACCGAGCAGGGCGCCGAAGCCGGAGGTGGCCAGGGTCGAGGCCACCAGGCCGAAAATCCCCAGGGGCGCGAAGCGGATCACCACGCGCACGATCAAGGTCACGCCGTTGGACAGGTCATCGAGCACCGTGCGAGTGGTTTCGCCGGCATGGCGAATCGCGATGCCCATGCCGATGGCCCAGGCCAGAATGCCGATAAAGTTGGCGTTCATCAGCGCGCTCACCGGGTTGTCCACCACGCTCAGCAACAGGCTCTGCAACACCTCGCCTATGCCGCCGGGGGCGCTCACGGTGGCGTCGTGGGTGGCGAGCACCAGCGGCGAGGGAAACAGCGTGCTGGCGATCACTGCAACCACGGCGGCCGCGAAGGTGCCCAGCAGGTAGAGGAACAGGATCGGCTTGATGTGGGTTTCCTGGCCGTGTTTGTGGTTGGCGATCGACGCCATCACCAGCACGAACACCAGGATCGGCGCCACGGCCTTCAGCGCGGTGACAAACACTTTGCCAATGAAACCGGTGGCCCTGGCGGCGTCGGGCGACACGAAGGCGAGCAGAATGCCGGCGATCAGGCCGATGACGATTTGCGTGACCAGGCTGACGCGCGTGAGTCGTTGGAAAAGGGAAGGGGCAGCAGTCATAAACGGTTGTCTCTGGTTTTTTTAGTAGGACGCAGCATTGCAGGTGGAGCGCGCTGTAGGAAGCGGGCGCGGAGTCTATCATGCTGTAGGAAATGTCCCTGTTGATGCGGCATTCCGTCACCCATTTGCGGCCAATTCGCACAGATCCTGTTAATATCGCCGTCTCTCATCTTTCTTCTTCGTCAGCGGGCCTCCGGGCTTTCGTTGATGTTGTCGTTTCTGGAGTTTTCATGCTGTTTCCCATCCTGCTGCTGTCGGCCGCCGGTTTTACCGTGCTGACCACAGAATTCATTATCGTCGGCCTGTTGCCGTCGATTGCCCGGGACCTGAATGTCAGCGTGTCCCAGGCCGGCCTGCTGGTGACGCTGTTTGCGTTCACCGTGGCGGCGTTCGGCCCGTTTCTCACGGCCTACTGCGCGCGGTTCCAGCGCAAGCGCCTGTTCATCACGATTTTGATCATGTTCGCCGTGGCCAATGGCGTGGCGGCGCTGGCGCCGAATATCTGGGTGATGTCCCTGGCGCGCTTGATTCCGGCGTTGGGTTTGCCGGTGTTCTGGGCGCTGGCCAGTGAAACGGCGGTGGACATCGTCGGCCCGGCATACGCCGGTCGCGCCATCGAGAAGATCGGCTTCGGGATCGTCTGCGCCACCGTCTTCGGCATTCCGGTGGGCACGTTGATTTCCGATATGTTCGGCTGGCGCAGCGCGTTTGCGGTCCTCGCGGTGATTGCCTTGGCCAAGGCGCTGCTGCTGTTTGTCTACCTGCCGGTGACACAGGCGAAGAACGCGCAGGTGACGTTGCGCTCGCAATTCAAGCTGCTGCGCAGTCCATTGATGCAGGGGCATATCCTGCTGTCGATCCTGGTCTTCAGCGGCATGTTCACCGCCTACACCTACCTTGCCGACATCCTTGAGCGCCTGGCCGGCTTCGACGGCACGCTGGTCGGCTGGTGCCTGATGGGCTTTGGCGCGGTCGGGTTGATCGGCAACTCCCTGGGCGGCCGCGCGGTGGATCGCCACCCCTTGATTGCGTCGATGGTGTTCTGCGGGTTCATGATCGGCGGCATGGTCGCGTTGGTGCCGGCGATTCACTCCACCATCGGCCTGGCGGCGGCGATGGCCGTGTGGGGCGTGACCCAGGCGGCGATGTTCCTGGTCAGCCATGTGCGGCTGATGAAGGCCGCGCCGCATGCGCCGGCGTTTGCCGCGTCGCTGAATATTGCCGGTGGAAACCTCGGTATCGGTCTCGGCGCCTTGGTCGGTGGGCATGTGATCGACACCCTCGGCCTGGCCAGCCTGGGCCTGGCTGCGTCCGGGTTCATCCTGGTGTCGATGCTGCTGGCGCTGTGGCTGATGAGCGCCAAACCGCTGCCGACTGGCGCTTGAACCCTCAGGGCAGGGCGGTGAACAGTTCTCGCCTGGCGCCTTCGGTAATCGCCACGATGCCGGGATGCTTGACCTTGCGTTCCACCGAAATCGCATAGAACGATTCGGTCACTGCCTCGGTCTGGCCAATCAGCGCGACGCCGTACTGGCGCACCACCTCATCGGCGATCACGCTGGGGGCGATAAAGATCCCGCTGCCGGATTGGCCGAATGCCTGCATCAAGGCACTGTCGTCGAACTCGCCGATGATCTTCGGTTGGATCTGTTGCTCGGCAAACCAGCGCAGCAAGCGGCTGCGCACTACGGTCTCCGCCCCCGGAATCAATAGCGGCGCGCCCTGTAAACACTGTGGGAAAACGCCGCGGTGTCGGTCAGCCAATGCTTGGGTAGCGAAAAAACTGATGCCGCATTCACCCAACTTCTGGCTGTAGCCTTTGATGTCCAGATGCGTGGGCATGGGGCTGTCGGAAATCACTAGGTCGAGGCGCTGGATCGCCAGGTCGGCGAGCAGGCGTTCGAGTTTGTCTTCGCGGCAGGTGATGCGGATCGGCTCGCTGAGCTCCATGGTCGGCGCGATCAGCCGGTAGACGATGGATTTGGGCACCACATCCGCCACCCCGACGCGAAACAGAATCTGCTGCTCATTCGGCTGGGCGCGCAACATCGCCTCCAACTCGTTGCCGGTCTGGAACATCTGCTCGGCATAGGGCAACGCCTGGCGCCCGGCTTCGGTCAGCTCGAGCTGACGGCCGACCCGCTGAAACAGGGCGATACCGAAGGTTTGCTCGAGCAGACTGATCTGCCCGCTGATGGTCTGGGGGGTGAGGTTCAGTTGCTCACAGGCGCGCACGATGCTGCCGGTCTTGGCCACCACCCAGAAGTAATGCAATTGTCGGTAATTGAGCATGCCGGCCTACACTTCGTTAAAACCGAAGTATACGCGAGAAAAATACGAATTTTCCTGAAGTGTTCCCCTGCATAGAATGCATCGCTATCGAGGGGCCACTATTTGGACCCAATGGTTCTAATGAGGAAAACATCATGAAACTCAATTCTCTGGGCGCGGCATCGTTGCTTGCGCTTTCATTAGTAGTGGTCAGCGGTTGTGATCAGGTCGAAAAAAGCGCACAGCAGGTGATGGGCAAGGCCAGCGAATCGGCCAAGCAAGTGATCGATGACACCCACAAGGCCGCCGAGCAGGCATTGAGTGAAGCGACCCAAGGCCTGATCAGTCCGCAGAAAAAAGACGATCAGCCGCAAAACGAGTCTGAATCGACGCGTAAAGAAGCCTAATTTCCCAGCACAACGTCAGGATTGATCTATGGACTACCTTGTACAACTGGCCGCCAGCCCTACCGCCTGGGTCGCACTGGCGACCTTGATCGTGATGGAAATCGTGCTGGGCATCGATAACCTGATCTTTATCTCGATCCTCACCAACAAATTGCCCGAGCAGCACCGGGCCAAGGCGCGGCGCATCGGCATCAGCATGGCGTTGGTGTTGCGCCTGGGCCTGTTGAGCACCATTGCGTTCATCGTGCAGTTGACCACGCCAGTGTTTGAGATCCTCGGCCAGGCGTTTTCGTGGAAGGACATGATCCTCATCGCCGGCGGCCTGTTCCTGGTCTGGAAGGCAACCACCGAGATCCATCAAAGCATGGACCCGGAGCCTGAAGAGAAGGCCAGCAGCGGCAATGCCGTGTCCATCGGTTTTGCTGCGGCCATCGGCCAGATCCTGATGCTCGACCTGGTGTTCTCCATCGACAGCATCATCACCGCCGTGGGCATGACCGAGCATTTGCCGATCATGATCGTTGCCGTGGTGACCTCGGTCATCGTGATGCTGGTGGCGGCTGAACCGCTGGCCAAGTTCATCCACGACAACCCGACCGTGGTGATGCTGGCCCTGGGCTTCCTGATCATGATCGGCATGACCCTGATCGCCGAAGGCTTCGGCGCCCATGTGCCAAAAGGCTACGTGTATGCGGCCATGGCGTTCTCGGCGGCGATCGAGTGCTTGAACATCGCCCGGCGCAACCGCCACAAGCGGTTGCTGGCCGCCCGCCAGTAATCGCAGCACCCCAAAAAGGCCGGCTGTGCTCGTAAGAGCCCCGCCGGCTTTTTGCCGTCTGTTAGAATCCGCGCACTTGATAGCTTGAGGTCCACCATGAACGAGCCGATTCGCCTTACCCAGTACAGCCATGGCGCGGGGTGTGGCTGCAAGATTTCGCCCCAGGTATTGGAAGTGATCCTCGCCGGCAGCGGCGCACAGAACCTTGACCCCAACCTGTGGGTGGGCAACGCCTCGCGGGATGATGCGGCGGTGTACGCCATCGACGACGAGCGCGGCGTGGTCTCCACCACTGATTTTTTCATGCCGATTGTCGATGACCCGTTCGACTTCGGCCGGATCGCCGCCACCAACGCGATCAGCGACATCTACGCCATGGGCGGCGACCCGTTGATGGCCATCGCCATTCTGGGCTGGCCGGTGAATGTCCTGGCGCCTGAGGTTGCCCGCGAAGTGATCCGTGGCGGCCGCTCCGTGTGCGACGAGGCCGGCATTCCCCTGGCCGGTGGCCACTCCATCGATGCGCCGGAGCCCATCTTCGGCCTGGCCGTGACCGGCATCGTGCAAAAGCGCCATATGAAGCGCAACGACACCGCCACCGTCGGCTGCCGTTTGTACCTGACCAAGCCCCTGGGCATCGGCATCCTGACCACTGCCGAAAAGAAGGGCAAATTGCGCGAGGCGGATATCGGCCTGGCTCGTGACTGGATGTGTACCCTCAACAAGCCTGGCAGCCGCTTCGGCAAACTGGCCGGCGTCACGGCAATGACCGACGTCACCGGCTTCGGGCTTTTGGGCCACTTGGTGGAAATGGCTGACGGCAGCGGCGTGACGGCACGCATCGAATACGACAAAGTCCCACGCCTGCCCGGGATCGAGGACTACCTGGACCAGGGCTGCATGCCGGGCGGCACCTTGCGCAACTTCGACAGCTACGCGAGCAAGCTCGGGCGCCTGCAGGAGCTGCACAAGCGCGTGCTGTGTGACCCGCAGACCAGCGGCGGCCTGCTGATCGCCGTTACGCCCGCGGGCGACGCCGAGTTTCATGCGGTCGCCAGCGAACTGGGCCTGACCCTTGAGCCCATCGGTGAATTGGTTGAGCGACAGACCCACGCGGTAGAGGTGTTTTGATGGCGACTGACATCACCGACTACCGCGACATCTTCCTCAACGACCGGCCGATGATGGATACCCGCGCGCCGGTCGAGTTCGCCAAGGGCGCGTTCCCGGGCGTGGTCAACCTGCCACTGATGACCGATGACGAGCGTCAGCGGGTCGGCACTTGTTACAAACAGCAGGGCCAGCAAGCGGCTATCGTGCTCGGGCACGAACTGGTGTCCGGGGCGATCAAGGCCGGGCGTATCGAGCAATGGGCGCGGTTCGCCCAGGCCAATCCCGATGGCTACCTGTACTGTTTTCGTGGCGGGCTGCGCTCGCAGATCGTGCAGCAATGGCTGAAAACCGAAGCCGGTATCGAGTACCACCGCGTCGGCGGCGGCTACAAAGCCATGCGTGGTTTTTTGCTGGAGACCGTCGAACAGGCGGTCGCCGAGTGTGATTTCGTGTTGCTGGGCGGCATGACCGGCACTGGCAAGACCGAAGTGCTCGGCCAACTGCGCAACGCCCTGGACCTGGAGGGCCACGCCAACCATCGCGGTTCCAGCTTCGGCAAGCGGGCCACGGTGCAACCGTCCAACATCGACTTCGAGAACCGCCTGGCGGTGGACCTGCTAAAAAAACGCGCGGGCGGCGTCGAGCAGTTTGTGGTCGAGGATGAGAGCCGCATGATCGGCAGTTGTGCGCTGCCGTTGCCGTTGCACAAGGGCATGCAGACCTTTGCGATGGTGTGGCTGGAAGACACTGTCGAAGGTCGGGTCGAACGTATCCTGCGCGATTACGTGGTCGACCTTTGCGCCGAATTCATCGCGGTATTTGGCGAAACCGGCTACGTCCTGTTTGGCGAGCGCCTGACCCAGAGCCTGGCCAATATCCACAAGCGCCTGGGCGGCGAGCGTTTCCAGCGGTTGCAGGCGATTCTGCAGGACGCCCTGGCGGAACAGACCCGCAGCGGCGCTGTGGACCTGCACCGGGTGTGGATCGAAGGGTTGCTGCGCGAGTACTACGACCCGATGTACGCCTTCCAGCGTGAAAGCAAAGGCGCGCGCATCGAGTTTGTCGGGGAGCAGGCAGCGGTGGTGGAGTATTTGCGCGAGCGTGGTGCGTTGCGAGGTTGATGCTTGCCTGCAATAAGGCCCTCAACCCCGCCTGCCACTTACAGAATCGCCGCTCCAATCAAGCCGCAGACCACGCCTACCAGCATGGTCAAGCCGGCCACGGTGACCAGCACCCGCGCGTCGAAATCCTTGCGCAACATCAGCAGCGACGGCAGGCTCACGCTCGGCAGGGTCATCAACAGGGCCACAGCCGGGCCGCTGCCCATGCCCAGCGTCATCATGGTTTGTACGATAGGAATCTCCGCGGCGGTCGGAATCACGAACAGCGTGCCGACAATCGCCAGCGGCACCAGCCACAGCAGGCTGTCGGCCATCGCCCCATCCACATGAGGAAACAGCCAGACCCGCGCCGCGCCCAACACCAGCACTGCCAGGATATACACCGGGATCGTGCTCCAGAACAGTTGCCACAGGGTGCGCAACCAGCGGCTGAAAAACGGTTGCGACTCGATCACGCTGGCCTCGGCCACCGCGCCCAGCGCTGCTTCCGGCACTTGTTCCGGGCGCGCGATGCGCTGGGCCACCAGGGACACGCCCACCACCAGCACAATCCCCGCCACCAGCCTTAACGCCGTGAAGCCCCAGCCCAGCACAAACCCCATGAATACCAGGGTGGCCGGGTTCAGCACCGGGTTGGCGATCCAGAACGCCAGCGCCGCGCCCACCGACACTTGCTGCCGGCGCATGCCCGCCGCCACCGGTGCCGCGCAGCAACTGCACATCATTCCGGGCAGCGCGAACAGCCCGCCGCGCAGGGTCGAACCCAGCCCGGCACGCCCGAACAGGCGCAGCAGCCAGTCGCGGGGGATCAACACTTGCAGCAACGAGCCCAAGATCACCGCCAAAACGGCGGCTTTCCAGATCGCCAGGAAATACACCTGGGCGTAGGCCAGCGCCGCGGCCAGTGGCGAGGTTTGCTGGTCATTGAGAATCGACGCGCCGATGCTGTGGTTGTCGGCGGCGACGAACGCCTTGAAGTAGTAGGGCGACCACTTCACGTAGTAGAGGCCGATGCAGGCGACCAGCAGGAACAGCGCTGGTTTCCACCAGAACGACCAGCCCCGGTTGGGCTGGGTGGAGACGAGGTTGGACATGGTGTTGATCCGCAGATGAGTCAATAGCCGCGCATCATACGCCGCTATCGCCCATCCTTCAGATATCTGCGCTGATCTGCGTCGCCGGTGGGCAGGTTTGTTCGCCGTTGTTCAGGCCCTGCTTGTAGTTGCGGCTCAGCAGCGAGGCCTTGCCGTTATGCCAGGTGAGCGTCAACACATACAACGTGTCGTAGTCATTGCCGGACCAGTCTTGGGTGATGGTGTGCTTTTCGCCCACCGCTTCGCTGGCCACCTTGTTGATCAATTCCGGCAGATAGCCGTGGGACCAGGCGGTGTAGATGATGGCGTTGTGGTACTTGTTTTCCACCAGTTCGTCGGCGAGGGCGCTGGTGTCATTCGCCGAAAACGTGATGTTCACCGGCAAGCCGAGCTTGATCGCGCTGGGGCTGATGGTCATCAGTGGGCGAATGTAGCTGTAGGAATTATCTTTTTCGCCTTCCTCGACATTGCGCGTCGGGTTGGCGGCGAAGACGAAGTTGGCCTTGCCGAACTTTTCCGGCAGTACGGTGGCCAGGTTCATCGCACGGTTCAGGCCCTGGCAATTGAGTTGGCCCAGGCCGCCGACGGGTTTTTCGCCGTGGCGCAGGAACACCAGGGTTTGCACGCCGTCCACCGATTCGGCGCGGCTGATGCGCGATTGCAAGGTCAGGTCGAGGGCGCCGCCGACCAGCAACAGCGGTAATATGATGTATGAATATCGTTTGAGGCGTTGCGCAAGGCACAGAGGCTTTATTGTCATTGGGCTCGAGTCTTCAGTGCATCGGATTAAGGCGGACAAGCCCGGCCCCAGTGACACACGCGGCGTCCTGCGGGTTCCGTGTCTTATTAACAGGGTGCCTCCATTCACCGTTCAGCGCACTTAAGAGTCCACTCGGCCACTTTGGTTCGCTCGTGGGGGAGAGTAGCGAGGGCATGTTGCGCAATGATGACCCATGCAGGATGCCGGACAGATGATTATCATGGGGGTTTCCGCCGAGGGATATCCCGATGAATTCACTCGCCGCTTTCCCGATCAACCGTAAATGGCCCGCCCAGTATCCGGAACGCCTGCAACTGTATTCGCTGCCCACGCCCAACGGGGTAAAAGTCTCGATCATGCTCGAAGAGCTGGGCCTGCCCTACGAGGCGCACAAAGTCAGCTTCGAGACCCAGGACCAGATGTCGCCCGAGTTCCTGTCGCTGAACCCCAACAACAAGATTCCCGCGATCATCGACCCCAACGGCCCCGGCGGTCAGCCGTTGGCGCTGTTCGAGTCCGGTGCGATCCTGCTGTACCTGGCGGAAAAAACCAGCCAGTTGCTTTCCGAAGACCCGGCGACACGTTATGAAACCATTCAGTGGCTGATGTTCCAGATGTCCGGCATCGGCCCGATGTTTGGCCAGGTGGGGTTCTTCAACAAGTTCGCCGGCAAGGCCTACGAAGACAAGCGCCCGCGTGACCGCTACGTCGCCGAGTCGCGGCGCTTGCTGGAAGTCTTGGAAAAACGCCTGCTGGGCCGCACCTGGATCATGGGCGACGACTACAGCATCGCGGACATCGCGACGTTTCCGTGGATCCGTAACCTGATCGGTTTCTACGAATCCGGTGACCTGGTCGGCATCGCCGATTTCCCCAATGTGCTGCGCGCGCTGGACGGCTTTGTCGCACGTCCGGCAGTGATCCGTGGCCTGAACATTCCGAGCTGAGCCCATGCCGACTTTCGATTTCAAACAACTGGATGTCTTCAGCAGTGTGTCGCTCAAAGGCAACCCGCTGGCAGTAGTGCTGGGGGCCGACAGCCTCAGCGAGCAACAGATGGCCGACTTCGCCAAATGGACCAACCTCAGCGAAACCACGTTTTTACTCACGCCCCGCGATCCACGGGCTGACTACCGGGTAAGAATCTTCACCACCTTGCAGGAGCTACCGTTCGCCGGGCACCCGACGCTGGGCAGTTGCCATGCATGGTTGCAGGCGGGGGGCATTGCGCGAGGGGAGGAAATTATCCAGGAGTGCGAAATCGGCCTGGTGCGTATCCGTCGCCAAGGCGATGAGCTGGCGTTCATCGCGCCGCCGTTGTTGCGCTCGGGCCCGCTGGAGGCGGCGTTGCTGGAGCGCGTGCGGCTGGGGTTGGGCCTGGCGCCGGAGGCTATTGTGCGCAGTCAGTGGGTGGACAACGGCGCAGGTTGGCTGGCGGTGATGCTGGCCGACCGCCAGGCGGTGCTCGATCTGCAGCCCGATTACTCGCAGTTGCTCGGTCTGGCGGTGGGCGTGATTGCCCCCTGCGATCCCGAACGCGACGCTGTAGACACGCACTTTGAAGTGCGCGCGTTCATCGCCGGCGACGGGTCCCCGGAAGACCCGGCCACCGGCAGCTTGAATGCCGGGGTGGCCCAATGGTTGTTGGACGAAGGCCTGGCACCGAACTGTTACGTGGTCAGCCAGGGCACGGCCATGGGGCGCGCGGGGCGTATCCGCATCGAGCGCCAGGGCGATGAGATCTGGGTCGGCGGTGCTGTGGCGGTGTGCATCGAAGGGCGTCTACAGCTCTAGATCAATGCAATTGTTGTGGGCCTTGCCATAAACTATTGCCTGCCTGGCATTTGCGCTGCCGGGGTCGGGGGGCATACGCTTTCGCCCCAACGTTTTTAGCCTTATTCAGGACAGCCATGACCAGCCAGTTCCCTCAAGCCCGCCCACGCCGTCTGCGCCGCTCCCCGGAGTTGCGTAGCTTGTTCCAGGAAACCGAGTTCACCCTCAACGATCTGGTGCTGCCGATTTTCGTCGAAGAAGAAATCGATGACTTCGTACCGATCACCAGCATGCCGGGTGTGTTGCGCATCCCTGAGAAAAAGCTGGCCGGGGAAATCGAGCGCTATGCCCGCGCCGGGATCAAATCGGTGATGACCTTTGGCGTGTCCCACCACCTGGACGCCAGTGGCAGCGACACCTGGAAGGAGCGCGGCCTGGTCTCGCGCATGTCCTCGATCATCAAGGACGCCGTGCCGGAAATGATCGTGATGTCCGACACCTGTTTCTGCGAATACACCGATCATGGCCATTGCGGTGTGATGCATGGCGCCCATGTCGACAACGACGCGACCTTGGTCAACCTCGGCAAGCAAGCCGTGGCGGCGGCTCGTGCCGGTGCCGATGTGATCGCGCCGTCGGCGGCGATGGACGGCCAGGTTCAGGCGATTCGCCGGGCGTTGGATGACGCCGGTTTTACCCATATTCCGATCATGGCCTACTCCACCAAATTCGCTTCGGCCCTCTACGGCCCGTTCCGTGAAGCGGGTGGCAGCGCGCTCAAGGGAGACCGCAAAAGCTATCAGATGAACCCGATGAACCGCCGCGAAGCCGTGCGTGAATCGCTGCTGGACGAGCAGGAAGGCGCGGATGCGCTGATGGTCAAACCGGCCGGTGCCTACCTCGACATCATCCGTGACATCCGCGAAGCCTCGCGCCTGCCGGTGGCGGCGTATCAGGTCAGCGGCGAGTACGCGATGATCAAATTCGGTGCTCAGGCAGGCGCGATCGATGAGGACCGCGTGGTGCGGGAAACCCTGGGTTCGATCAAGCGCGCCGGCGCGGACCTGATCTTCACTTACTTCGCCATGGACCTGGCGCTGGCAGGGATCTAAAGCGCCCAACCTGTG
This sequence comes from Pseudomonas sp. Pse79, assembly GCF_024519615.1. Lineage (NCBI taxonomy): Bacteria > Pseudomonadati > Pseudomonadota > Gammaproteobacteria > Pseudomonadales > Pseudomonadaceae > Pseudomonas > Pseudomonas sp. Pse79. The sequence continues at coordinate 165,897 of NZ_JALJRR010000005.1, read as the reverse complement.
GGGCGGGTAAGCCCGTCCCCACAGTGGGTTGCAGCGTTTTTCAGCGCTGTGCGAGCGCCAGGTTCAAGCCCAACCCCGCAAAGGCCGCCGCAAAACTGCGCCGCAGCCAGTTCTGTACCCGTGGTGACTCGATCACTGCGCGGCGAAACACATTGGCCAGCAGGCCATACACCACAAACACCGCAAACGTCATGGCCATGAACACGCCGCTCAGCACCAGCATTTGCAAGGCCGGCGCCGTGCTGGCCGGTGTGACGAACTGAGGTAGGAAGGCCAGGAAGAAAATCGTCAGCTTGGGGTTGAGAATATTCAGCAAAAAACCGCGCAGCATCAGGCCACGAGCCGTGGTTGCCGTTGGCGTGTCATTCACCGCGAAGGCCGAACGATCGCGCCACGTGGCGTAGGCCAGGTACAGCAAGTAGGCGGCTCCGGCGAATTTCAGCGCTTCGAATGCCAATGCGCTGGTGTGCAGCAGGGCGGAAAGGCCGAGTATGGATGCCAATAAGTGCGGGATGATCCCAGCGGTACAGCCCAGCGCGGCGAACACGCTGGCGCGCTTGCCGGCCATGAGCCCCGTGGACACGGTAAAGATCACGCCGGTGCCGGGAATCAGCACAACGATCAGGCAGGTGATGAGAAAGTTCATGCTGAGCATGGCATTCAAACTCCTTGTACGAATGGTCGGTGAAAGATCCTGTCATATTCGCATTGTGTTGGCGAGGGGGCCACAGGGCGAACCCGCGTTAGACTTATCGGTCGATATCTGCATCGCCCGGCCCATCGCCCCTCAAGGAAGCCCCATGCACCTACGCCGCCTGATCCTGTGTCTCACGCCCTTGCTGGTGCTGGCCGGTTGCTCGACCGCACGCGGCCCGCAACAGCCGGAGCGCAGTGAAGCCGAGGTCAAGGCGCAGATCGTGCGTTTGCTGCCCGCCAAGGTCGCCGATCGCAACGGTTGGGCCCAGGATATCTACACCGCTTTCGACACCCAGCACATCTACCCGAGTACCGAAAACATCTGCGCCGTGCTGGCGGTGACTGAGCAAGAGTCCACTTACCAGGTCGACCCACCTGTGCCGAACATGGGCAAGATCGCCCAGGATGAAATCCTGCGCCGTGCTGGCAAGGTGCATGTGCCGGCGGTGTTGGTCCGCACGGCACTGCAACTGCGTTCGCCCACTGGTAAGTCCTACGCCGATCGCTTGAATGCCGCCCGCACGGAGAAAGACTTGAGCGGGATCTTCGATGACTTCATCAGCATGGTGCCCTTGGGCAACACGCTGTTTGGCGGTTTCAACCCAGTACACACCGCCGGCCCGATGCAAGTCAGCATCGACTTTGCGCAGAAGCAGGCGCAGGGTTATCCCTACACGGTAGACGGCACGATCCGTCGGGAAGTGTTCACGCGACGTGGCGGCATGTACTTTGGCGTCGCCCATTTGCTTGGTTACCCAGTGAGTTATGACCGGCCGCTGTACCGGTTTGCCGACTTCAACGCCGGTTGGTACGCCAGCCGCAACGCTGCGTTCCAGGCCGCCGTCAGCCGCGTCTCAGGCACCGAGTTGGCGCTGGACGGGGATTTGATCCGCTACGGCTCGCTGCTGCCCGGCAGCACCGAATTGGCGGTGCGTTCCCTCGGCGCCCGGCTGGGCATGCGCAACCCCAGCATCCGCAGTCAGCTGGAGCAGGGCGAGCAATTGGATTTTGAGCAGACCACGCTCTACACCCGCGTGTTTGCCCTGGCCGACACGGCGGCCGGCAAACCGCTGCCGCGCGCGATCCTGCCGGGCATCGTGCTCAAGAGTCCGAAGATCACCCGCAACCTGACCACTGCCTGGTTCGCCCAGCGGGTGGATGAGCGTTATCAGCGCTGTATGAAGCGCTGAGGCCGGTCCTGAGCGGGGTTGGCGAATCAGCCCCAGGCATTGCAGAGGATATGTGCGGCTGATGGTAATGGTCGCCGTGTGGGGCCTGGGGTACACCTCATGCCTGACTCCAAGGAAGACTCCGCGATGATCGCTCACGCCGTGCCCGAAGGTTTTGTCTCACTGCCGCGCAGCAGCCCGCTGCTCGACTTGTTGGGCCCGGCGTATTGCCGGGGTGAAGGTCTGCAACTGGAAATCGGCCTGCGCGCCGACAACCGTCATGCCAATGGCCGCGGCACGGTGCATGGCGGGGTGTTGGCGACCCTGGCGGATATCGGCATGGGCTACGCGATGGCGTTTTCCAGTGAGCCGCCATTGCCGTTGATTACCGCGAGCATGACTGTCGATTACCTGGGCGCGGTGCAAGTGGGGGAGTGGATCGTGGTACGACTGGAGCATCACAAGCGTGGCCGGCAAATGGCGTTTGCCACGGTGAGTCTGCAGGTGGAGGAGAAAGTCGTGGCGCGGGCGAACGCGGTGTTTGCGGTGCCGCGTGCGGACTGACAGGCGAAAAAAAGCCCGGTTTTTCGTGGAACCGGGCCTTTTCGTGTGTTGCTCTTGAATCAGCTGCGCTCAAGGGCCAGGGCTACGCCTTGGCCGCCACCGATGCACAGTGTCGCCAGGCCTTTTTTGGCGTCGCGCTTGATCATTTCGTGCAGCAGGGTCACCAGTATGCGGCAGCCTGATGCGCCGATCGGGTGGCCAATGGCAATCGCGCCGCCGTTGACGTTGACTTTGTCGGCGTCCCATTCCAGCTCTTTGGCCACCGCCAGGGATTGCGCGGCAAAGGCTTCGTTGGCTTCGACCAGGTCCAGGTCGCCGACGCTCCAGCCGGCTTTGTCCAGGCAGCGGCGGGTGGCCGCGACCGGGCCGATGCCCATGATGGCCGGGTCGACGCCGGCATTGGCGTAGCTGGCGATACGCGCCAGAACGGGCAGGCCAAGGGCCTTGGCCTTGTCGGCGCTCATCAGCAGCACCGCGGCGGCGCCGTCGTTGAGGCTGGATGCGTTGCCCGCGGTGACGCTGCCGTCTTTCTTGAACGCGGGTTTGAGTTTGGCCAACGACTCGGCGGTGGTGCCGGCGCGCGGTTGTTCATCCACGGCGAAGGCCACCGGATCGCCCTTGCGCTGCGGGATCAGAATCGGCGTGATCTCATCGGCAAAGCGGCCGGCTTCGATGGCGGCGGCGGCTTTTTGCTGGGACGCGGCGGCGAAGGCGTCCTGGGCTTCACGGCTGATGCCGTACTTGTCCACCAGGTTCTCGGCGGTGATGCCCATGTGGTAGTCGTTGAATGCATCCCACAGGCCGTCGGTGATCATGCTGTCGATCATCTTGGCGTGGCCCATGCGCAAACCGGTGCGCGCACCAGGTAATACGTAGGGGGCCAGGCTCATGTTCTCCATGCCGCCGGCGATGATCACGTCGGCATCGCCACAACGGATGGCCTGGGCGCCCAGGTGCAGGGCCTTGAGGCCCGAACCGCAGACCTTGTTCAAGGTCATCGCGGGTACGGCATGGGGCAAGCCGGCGAGGATCGACGCCTGGCGCGCCGGGTTCTGGCCTGAGCCTGCGGTGAGTACGTGGCCGAGGATCACTTCATCCACCTGGGCCGGGTCGAGGCCGGTCTGCTCCAGCAGGCGACGGATTACGGCAGCGCCCAACTCCGGTGCCGGGATGCTCGCGAGCGATCCTTGAAAACTGCCTACGGCGGTACGTGTGGCAGCAACAATCACAACGTCTTGCATGGAATGTGTCCTCACTGGAATTGCATTTCTGGAACGTGGTCGGGGACGATTAGTTTACCGGCTGTCTTGCTGACAATCTCTTCAATACTGACCCCTGGGGCACGCTCCTTTAGGATAAAGGCGCCGTTGTCGATTTCCAGGTATGCAAGGTCCGTCAGCACACGCTTGATGCAGTGGGCACCGGTCAGCGGCAGGGTGCATTGGCTGAGCAATTTGGACTCACCGTCCTTGGAGGCGTGGGTCATGATCACGATGATGTTTTCCGCGCCGGCCACCAGGTCCATGGCGCCGCCCATGCCCTTGACCAGCTTGCCCGGGATCATCCACGAGGCGATGTTGCCCTGTACGTCCACTTCAAACGCGCCGAGCACGGTGAGGTCGACATGGCCGCCGCGAATCATTGCGAAGGACTCGGCGGAGGAGAAGATCGAGGCGCCGATGCGCGCGGTCACGGTTTGTTTGCCGGCGTTGATCATGTCGGCATCGATGGTGTCTTCGGTGGGAAACGGGCCCATGCCGAGCAGGCCGTTTTCCGATTGCAGCATCACTTCCATGCCTTCCGGGATGTAGTTGGCCACCAGGGTCGGAATGCCGATGCCCAGGTTGACGTAGAAACCGTCCTGCATTTCGCGGGCGACGCGTTGAGCCATTTGTTCGCGGGTGAGAGCCATTGTGCTGTTCCTCTTGTTCTCTTCGGGCTGGAGGGATTATTTGCGGACGGTGCGCTGTTCGATGCGCTTCTCGAAGGTGCCGCAGATGATCCGGTCGACGTAGATGCCAGGGGTGTGGATCTGCGACGGTTCCAGCTCGCCCGGTTCGACGATTTCCTCGACTTCGACCACGGTGATCTTGCCGGCGGTGGCGGCCAGCGGGTTGAAGTTCTGGGCGGTGTGGCGGTAGATGACGTTGCCGAAGTGGTCGGCTTTCCAGCCTTTGACGATGGCGAAGTCGCCGGTGATGGATTCTTCCATCAGGTACGGGCGACCGTTGAATTCGCGGGTTTCCTTGCCTTCGGCCACCGGGGTGCCGACGCCGGTGGCGGTGAAGAAGGCCGGAATGCCAGCACCGCCGGCGCGCATTTTTTCCGCCAGGGTGCCTTGGGGGGTGAGCACCACTTCGATTTCGCCGCTGAGCAGTTGCTTCTCGAACAGGGCGTTTTCGCCCACATAAGACGCGATCACTTTGCGGATCTGCTTTTGTTCCAGCAGCACGCCCAGGCCAAAGCCGTCGACGCCGCAGTTATTGGAAACCACGGTCAGGTCGCGGGTGCCTTTGCGCTTGATCTCGGCGATGAGGTTTTCCGGAATGCCGCACAGGCCAAAGCCGCCAGCGAGTACGGTCATGCCATCTTCCAGGCCTGCGAGGGCTTCTTCATAGGACGCCACGCGTTTATCGAAACCTGCCATATGCACCTCTTTTATTGTTAGTGGGCCAGCCAATGCCTCGAGTGTTGCGCCGACGGATTGATTTGTTAAGTTGTTTTTTAAGGTTGATTGATTTAAAAAACTGCATAGTCGAGCCGTCGTCCGGAGTAATGTCATGACCGTCAAACAGATGCGTGCCTTTTTGGCTGTGGCGCAGAGCCTGAGTTTTGCCGCCGCCTGCGAGCGCCTGCACCTCTCTCAGTCGGCGCTGAGCCTGACCATCAAAGGCCTGGAAGAAGGGCTGGGCGGGCGCTTGTTCAGCCGCAATACACGGAATGTCGCGCTGACCCCTGAAGGGGAATCCTTATTGCCGCTGGCGCGTCGGCTGATTGCCGATTGGGACAACGCCGAGGATGAACTGCGCCAGCGCTTCACCCTGCAGCGCGGGCGCGTAACGGTGGCGGCGATGCCGTCGTTTGCGGGCAACCTGCTGCCGCCGATCCTGAAGATATTCCGCGCGCGTTACCCCCATGTGAACGTGACGGTGCATGACCTGATCAACGAACAGGTGCTGGAAATGGTCCGTGATCGCCAGGTCGAGTTGGGCGTGGCGTTCGAACCGTCCGAGGGGTCGTCGCTGGCGTTTACGCCGTTATACCTGGACCGCTTCATTGCCGTGGTGCCCATGGATTCACCCTTGGCACTGCGTGCTGAAATCGACTGGAAAAGCCTGTTGGAACAACCGTTCATTGCCCTGCAACGACCCTCGACGGTACGGGTGATGCTGGAGGAGCATCTGGGCGCCTTGCAGATGAAATTGCCGGTGGCGCTGGAGAGTCATCAATTGGCGACGGTGGGCAAGATGGTTGCCAGTGGCCTGGGGGTCAGCGCCGTACCGGCATTATGTGCGCAGCAGATGCAGGAGGCGGGCGCCTATTGCATCACCTTGACCGATCCGGTGATCGAGCGGCCGATTGGTGTGTTGACCAAACCGGGGCATGAACTGTCGGCGGCGGCACAGGTGTTGTTTGATATTTTCCGCGATGAAGCAGGGAAAGGGCGTTACCCCAACTTTTGAAGTTGCATAAAAAATGTGGGAACTGGCAAGCCAGTTCCCACATTAGTTGAGAAGTACTTAGTAGTAGCGGTCGATTACTTTAACTTGCGAGTTGTCTTTGAAAGACTCCCACGCATGGTTAAGTGTGTCGAACACTTGCTCGATGAAATTGCGATCGGCCGCCGCTTTCTTGCCGACATAACCCTGGCCACGGCGGTACATCTTCAGGCGCGCCGCCAGTTCACGGTTGTTTTTGTCGAACTCGGCTTCTTCGGTGTGGGGCGCCAGGCAGTCAATTTGGACTTTGCCCGATTTGCCAATCCACAGGATATGGTCGTCGAGTGTGTCTTTCTGCGCTGCGAACATCTCAGCCAATTCTTCGATAGTTGGTTGGTTGTTCAGATTCATGTGTAAGCCCCTTGACCAGTTGGCGATCTATCAATTGATTCGTTAAAACTGCTTAGTTGTCTCCGGTTCCGAAAACCGGGCGTCAGTGACGGTCTGCCGAATACGGGCAGGGTCTTGAACCTGATGCATGTAGTCTTGCTGATGAACTGCTACGCAATGGTTTCATAACGAAGACAAGCAGCGTTTGAGCTCCTTGTACCGAACCCTTCGGGTCGGTCAGCTTCATCAATCTGCCTTGTGGGCAGTGCACATCCGGAAGAAACAGCTCGGCGGTCAGACGAGCTTGTTCAAAACGCTTGTTACCAACGCTCCCGATCCGGGAGACGTCTAGATCATGCAAGGACAAAAAGGTTACGTCAACGGTTATGTAGTGATTATTTTTGATCACTACATAAATCGCCGTGGGGACGGGGGCATGCGAGGAGGTGTGACTCAGGCGTCATTTTTTGTGCGGTGGGTCGCTGCAGTTCGTTGGCCTGCCCGGGTCTCCCGCTGATTTTTGAGGGGCAGTGCCCTGGCTATCCCAGGCGCTCTGCCAATAGCGGCAACAACCGCTCGCAGGATGCCGCGATCTTCAGCTGCAACAACTCATCCCCACGGGTCTTGCCCAGATTGATGGCAATCACCGGTTTGCCTTGCTCGACCATCGCCTTGCACAGGCGAAACGCCGAATAGGCCATCAGCGACGACCCCACCACTAACAGCCCCTCGGCGTGTTCCACCGCCGCCATCGCCCTGGCGGCGGTGGCCTGGGCAACGTTTTCGCCGAAGAACACGACGTCCGGTTTGAGCCGTTCACCGTCGCAATGGGGGCAGCGGGGCACGCGAAAACGTTGTTCAAACGCTGCGTCGAGCAGCGTATCGCCGTCGGGTGCCTGCACGGCGTCGACGCCCGCCAGGTACGGGTTCTCGGCCTCCATCAACCGTTGGATCACATCGCGTGCGCTGGGCCGATGGCAATCCAGGCATAGCACGCGATGCAAGCTGCCATGCAGCTCGATCACATCCTCACTACCGGCCTGGTCATGCAGCGTGTCGACGTTTTGTGTGATCAGCCCGCTGATACGCTGGCGATGTTGCAAGGCGGCCAGCGCCAGGTGGGCCTGGTTCGGCTGCGCAATCCGTACCCGTGGCCAGCCCAGCATCGCCCGTGCCCAATAACGGCGCCGCGCTTGCGGGGTGGCCAGGAACTCCTGGTACATCATCGGCGCCTTGCCTCGGCGCACGCCTTCGCTGTCCCGATAATCCGGGATACCTGATGACGTGCTGATCCCCGCCCCGGTCAGCACCAGAAAACGCCGTGCGGCCATGGCCCGGTGCAGGGTCTCGAGGTGGTCTTCTTGATGTTCGAGCATGTCGAGCATGGGCTCTCCTATTCGCCGCGAATGTATTGCTCCAGTTGCTTGATCAGGTTGGCTTGTTCGGCAATGGCTTCCTTGACCAGGTCACCGATGGAGAGCAGGCCCAGCAGTTTTCCGTCGACGACCACCGGTAGGTGGCGCAGGTGACTGTCGGTCATGATGTTCATGCAGGCTTCGACTGTCTTGTGGGCATCGACCGTGATGACTGGAGAGCTCATGACCTCGTGGACTTTGGTGGTGACGGAAGAAAGGCCTTTGAGTATCAGCTTCCGTGCGTAATCGCGCTCGCTGATGATGCCAACCACCTCACCCTGCTTGACGACCGGCAAGGCCCCGACATTTTTTGATGACATCACCACCAACGCTTCGAATACGGTGTGGTCCCATTCAATGGTGTGGACTTCCTGGTTTTGCTTGTCTTTGGCTTTGAGTACTTCTGAGACGGTTTTCATGGTGGCCACTCCGGTGTTGTTGTTAGGAAGTCAGCAATCCCCTACAGAATCCTAGACCGCCGGCGCCGGAGCAAGGACCAAAGCGGCGTTAAAACTGTCGAAAAACGTCATCCGCCGGATTTATTCATGGTTTACCCGGTACTTGTCGGCTTTTTCGCCCGCTTTGGGCTGGCCGCCGTCTTGCGGGGCGCGGCCGTGCGTTTCTTCTTCCACGGGGTGGCGCCGCGGCCTGCCGGGCTGGCGGGGCCGGTGATGGTCATACGCATACCGTTGCAGCGGGCGATTTGCTTGCTCATCCAGGCCGCTTGCTTGGCGACGAATTCTTCCAGGCTCATTTCGCCGCTTTGCACCATGTCCAGCGCCTGTTCCCAGATCGCCGTGGTGCCCGGGTCGGCGATGGCGCGCGGCACCGCATCGATCAGGCTGAACGCCGCCGGGGTGGCCGAGAGGGCCTTGCCGTTCTTCACCAGGTAGCCTCGGTCCAGCAGGCCCTGGATGATCCCGGCGCGGGTGGCTTCGGTGCCGATGCCGGTGGTGTCCTTGAGCTTTTGCTTGAGCAATGGGTCTTCCACCAGCTTGGCGACGTTTTTCATCGCCTTGATCAGGTCGCCCTCGGTGAAGGGTTTGGGCGGCTGGGTCCACAGGTCCTTGAGGTTGACCTTGGCAACGGCGTAATCCTGGCCCTGCACCAGCGCCGGCAGGGCTTGCGGCACCGGCGCCTCACGGCCTTTGGCGGGTGCAAGGGCTTCGGGCAGCGCGCGTTTCCAGCCTGGCTCGATGACGACTTTGCCCACCGCGCGCAGCGCTTGACCGGCACAGTCGAAATCCGCCTGGGTGCGGTCGTATTCATGGTTGGGCAGAAACTGCGCCAGGTAGCGCGCGCGAATCAGTGTATAGACCGCCCGATGCTTGCCGGTGAGCTGCCCGGCATCCTTGCCGGCGCCGGTGGGAATGATGCCGTGGTGGGCGCTGACCTTGGCGTCGTTCCACGCCCGCGAGCGGCGCTGGGGATCGAGATGCGGCATCAGTTCGTTGACGGCCGCGTCGGCCCGGCCCAGGGCGGCAAGGATCTTCGCCGCGTCGCCATGCTGACTCAATGGCAGGTAGCCGCAATCGCTGCGCGGGTAGGTGATGGCCTTGTGGGTTTCGTACAGCGATTGGGCGATGTCCAGGGTTTCCTGGGCGCCAAGACCGAGCTTCTTCGAGCAGATTTCCTGCAACGTCCCCAGGTCGAAGGGCAGGGGCGCGACCTCGCGCATGCGTTCGGTGCGCAACCTCACCAGCCGCGCACTGGCGGCGTGGGTCATGGCGTCGGCGGCGTCCCGGGCGAGTTGCGGGTTGAGGCAGCGGCCTTGATCGTCACAGGCATCGTCGACGGCGCGCCATTGGGCGGTGAAGGTCATGTGCGCGTGGCGCAGGTCGACATCGATGGCCCAGTAGGCCACCGGTACGAAATCGGCGATGCTGCGGTCACGGTCGACCACCAGGCGCAGGGTCGGGGTTTGCACCCGGCCCACCGGCAGCACGCCTTGGTAACCGGATTGGCGGCCGAGCAAGGTAAACAGGCGGCTCATGTTCATGCCGATCAGCCAGTCGGCGCGGGAACGGCCGAGGGCCGAGTGGTACAGGCTGAAGGTCTCGGCGCCGGGTTTGAGCGCGGCCAGGGCCTTGCGGATGGAGGCGTCGTCCAGCGCCGACAGCCACAGGCGTTGGATCGGCCCGCGATAGCGGCAATGTTCCACCAGCTCGCGGGCGATCATTTCGCCCTCGCGGTCGGCGTCGGTGGCGATCACCAGTTCCAAGGCTTCCCCCAGCAGGCGCTTGACCGCCTTGAACTGGGCGGCGGTCTTGGGCTTGACGCGCATCTTCCATTTGTCCGGGACGATCGGCAGGTCGGCGAGCACCCAGCGCTTGTACTTGGCGTCGTAGGCGTCGGGCGGGGCGGTTTCCAGCAGGTGACCGATGCACCAGGTGACGGTCACCCCGTTGCCCAGCCAGCAACCGTCGCCACGGCGCGTGGCGCCGAGCACGGCCGCAATATCCTTGGCCTGGGAGGGTTTTTCACAGAGGAACAGCCGCATGGTCATCACATCAGATCGGGTTGATGCCTTGCAGGATGCGTAGTCCGAGGGATTTGAGCAACCATTATCTGTATGGATGTACAGCAATTTGTGTGGCGCCGCAGAGCAGATGTGGGAGGGGGCTTGCTCCCTCCCACAGGGGACCTGCGGTGTTCAGGTGGTCGGGTCAGTTGTTGTCGATATCCACATGCCGCGTTTCCTTGAGGCAGAACATCCCGACAACCAGGCTCACCCCGGTCACGACCACGGGATACCACAAGCCATAGAAGATATCGCCGGTGTACACCACCAGGGCAAACGACACGGTCGGCAGGAAGCCGCCAAACCAGCCGTTGCCGATGTGATAGGGCAGGGACATCGAGGTGTAGCGGATGCGTGTCGGGAACAGTTCCACCATCAACGCCGCCAGCGGGCCGTAGCACATGGCCGCGATCAGGATCAGCACCACGATCAGCACCACCACCATCACCTTGTTGACCTGCGCCACATCCGCCGATGTCGGGTAGCCGGCCAGGGTCACGGCGGCGCGCAGGGCCGACTCGTCAAAGCCATCGATGTGCACGTCGCCCACGCTCACCTGCACCGGGCTGCCCGCGGGGGCGGCGGCGCTGCTGTAGGGCAGGCCTTGCTTGACCAGGAAGGTCTTGACCTTGTCGCACGGGCTGTCAAAACGCGCCTTGCCCACCGGGTCGAACTGGAAGGTGCAGGTGGCCGGGTCGGCCAGCACGGTGATCGGCGCCTGGCGACTGGCCTGGTCCATCGCCGGGTTGGTGTAGTGCGCCAGGCCCTTGAAGATCGGGAAGTACAGCGCGGTCGCCAGCAGCAGGCCGAGCATCAGCACCGGTTTGCGCCCGATCTTGTCCGACAGCCAGCCGAAGAAGATAAAGAACGGTGCGCCAATCACCACGCTGATGATCAGCAGCATATTGGCCAGGGCCGGGTCCATCTTCAGGAACTGCGTGAGGAAGAACAGTACATAGAACTGCGCCGCGTAAAAGGTCACCGCTTGCCCGCCGTTGATGCTGAACAGCGCAATCAGCACCACCTTGAGGTTTTCCCACTTGCCGAAGGACTCGCGGATCGGCGCCTTGCTGGCCTTGCCTTCCTCCTTCATTTTCAGGAACGCCGGCGATTCATGCAGGCTCATGCGGATCCAGGTGGAAATGCCCAGCAGCACGATGGAAAACAGGAACGGAATGCGCCAGCCCCACACTTCGAACTGATCGCCAGTGAAGTAGCGGCAGGCCAGCACCACCAGCAATGACAACAGCAACCCCAGGGTGGCGGTGGATTGAATCCAACTGGTGTGCAGGCCGCGCTTGCCGGCGGGGGCGTGTTCGGCCACATAGGTGGCTGCGCCGCCGTATTCACCGCCCAGCGCCAGGCCTTGCAGCATGCGCAGGGCGATCAGAATGACCGGCGCCGCGATGCCGATGCTGGCATACGTCGGCAACAGGCCGACGCAGAACGTCGCCACACCCATCAGGATAATGGTCACGAGGAAGGTGTACTTGCGCCCGATCATGTCGCCCAGGCGGCCAAACACCAGCGCGCCGAACGGGCGCACCACAAAGCCGGCCGCGAAGGCCATCAAGGCAAAGATAAACGCCGTGGTGTCGTTGACCCCGGCAAAGAACTGTTTACTGATCACCGCCGCGAGGGCGCCATAGAGGAAGAAGTCATACCACTCGAATACCGTCCCCAGGGACGAGGCGAAGATGACTTTTCTCGATTCGCTGACGGTGCTCGTGCTGACCGCCGAGCCCAGGGTTTGAGCATGTTCTGACATCGGGTATCCCTCACAGTGATTATTTATTGTTGTTCCACTGTCGGTGCCAACCTCAGCACCGGTCTGTTTTCCGTTCCTCTGTAGGCGCGCGCTTGCTCGCGAAAATCGCCAACGATTACGCGGGAAATCTGGATGAACGCGGCGCCTTTGTGTTTTTCGCGGGCAAGCTCGCTCCTACAGTGTTCGGTGAAAGGATCAGTTGCGCGGCTTTCTCCGCGATCATCAGCGTCGGTGAGCAGGTATTGCCGGATGTGATGCGGGGCATGATCGAGGCATCGGCGATGCGCAGCCCCGGCACGCCATGCACCCGCAACTGCGCGTCGACCACCGCGTCCTGGTCACTGCCCATGCGGCAGGTGCCCACCGGATGGAAGATCGTTGTGCCGATGCGCGCCGCGGCTTCGTGCAGTTGCTCTTCGGTTTGCAGCGCATCGCCGGGCAAGTATTCCACCGGTTTGAACGGGCTCAGGGCCGGCGCGGCGACGATCCGTCGAGTCAGGCGAATCGCGTCGGCAGCCACCCGCAGGTCTTGCGGATGGCTGAGGTAATTGGGCTGGATCAACGGCGCATCCGCCGGGTTGGCCGAGCGAATATCGATACGCCCGCGGCTTTGCGGGCGCAGGTCGCAGACCGACGCGGTAAACGCCGGGAACGCGTGCAACGGCTCGCCGAAGCGCTCCAGGGACAGCGGCTGCACATGGTATTCAAGGTTGGCCGAGGTTTGTTCCGGGCCCGAGCGGGCAAACGCACCGAGCTGGCTGGGCGCCATCGACAGCGGGCCGCTGCGGTCATACAGGTAACGCAGGCCCATGCCCATTTTGCCCCACACGCTGCCCGCGATCTGGTTCAGGGTGCGCGCGTTTTCCAGCTTGTAGATCAGCCGCAGTTGCAGGTGGTCCTGCAGGTTGCCGCCAACCCCCGGCAGTTCATGCAACACATTGATGCCGAGCGGTTTGAGCACGTTGGCGGGGCCAATCCCCGAACGCTGCAAAATGCCGGGCGAACCCACGGCGCCAGCACACAACACGATTTCCTTACGGGCCTTCCAACGGAGCGACTGGCCGTGCTGACGCCCGACCACTGCCGATGCGCGGCCGTTTTCCAGCAACACGCGGTCGACTTCGACTTCGGTCAATACCGTCAGGTTCGGCCGATGGCGGATCGGTTTGAGGAACGCCTTGGCCGCATTCCAGCGGACGCCGGCCTTCTGGTTGACCTGAAAGTAACCGCAGCCTTCGTTATCGCCCTGGTTGAAGTCGCTGACGTTGGCGATGCCGCTTTGCGCCGCGGCCTCGCGAAAGGCATCCAGGATCGGCCAATGCAATCGCTGTTGCTCGACGCGCCACTCGCCGCCGTCGCCGTGAAATGCCGAACCGCCGGCAAAATGGTTTTCGCTGTGCTTGAACAGCGGCAGCACGTCTTCCCACGCCCAGCCCGGGTTGCCTGCCGCCGCCCAGCCGTCGTAGTCCTGAGCCTGGCCGCGCATGTAGATCATGCCGTTGATCGACGAACAACCGCCGAGCACCTTGCCCCGCGGGTAACTCAGGGCGCGGCCTTGCAGGCCGGCCTGGGCTTCGGTCTTGAAGCACCAGTCGGTGCGTGGGTTGCCGATGCAGAACAGGTAGCCGACGGGGATGTGAATCCAGGGGTAATTGTCGCGACCACCGGCTTCAAGCAACAGCACACGGTGGGCGGGGTTGGCGGACAGTCGATTGGCCAGCAGGCAGCCTGCGGGGCCGGCGCCTACGACGATGTAATCGTATTCAGCAGTTGCAGTGGGCATCTGAGGTCTCGCTTGTTTTTCTTATTGGCTCCATCCTAGTTGTTAGTTTTCGTCTTAAAAATGTTAGTTTTTACCCAGCGGCTGTGCGTTTTTAAACAGCGCGGCCCAGGCTCACGGATTGGAGGCGCTATGTTCGACTGGAATGACCTGCGGTTTTTTCTTGAGTTGCAGCGCAGCGGCCGCCTGCTCACCGCCGCGCAACGCCTGAAAACCACCCACGCCACCGTGGCGCGGCATATCGAGGCGATCGAGAAAAGCCTCGGCACCGCGTTGTTCGTGCAGCACGCCCACGGCTATGAGTTGACGCCGTCCGGCGAGGCCCTGCTCAAACACGCCGAAGCCATGGAAAACGTCGCGCTGCTGGCCGAAGACGAACTGACCCACACCGCCGCGCCCCTGGGCAAGATCCGCCTGGGCGTGGCCGAAGGGCTGGGGGTGATGTTCCTCGCCAGCCGCATGGGCGGGCTGTTCGAGCGCTATCCGGGGTTGGAAGTGGAGCTGGTGGCCGTGCCGCGTTTCGTCAGTATCCTCAACCGCGAAGCCGAAATCAGCATCCACCTCGAACGCCCCAGCGTCGATCAACTGGTCACGCGCAAACTCACCGACTACCGCCTGGCGCTCTATGCCAGCCGCGCGTATCTGGCGCGCACCCCGCCGATTGAAAAACGCGAAGACCTCGCCGCCCATGCCTGGATCGATTACGTCGACGATCTGCTGTTCAGCCAGGAACTGAAACTGCTCAGCAGCTTCTGCCGCAACCCCAAAGTGGTGTTCCACAGCACCAGCGTGATCGCCCAGCACCAGGCGGCGCGTTCCGGGCTGGGGATTGCGGTGTTGCCGTGCTTCATGGCGGCCGGTGATCCGGACCTGGTGGCGTTGTTGCCGGGGGAGGGGATTCAGCGCAGCTATTGGATCAGCTCGCGCCGGGAACTGCACAAGTCGGTGCGGCTGCGGGTGTTGTGGGATTACGTGGTGGAGTTGTGCGCGCGGGAGCAGGCACTGTTGCTCGGCGGGTCCACCTGAAGAACCTGGATCAAAAATGTGGGAGGGGGCTTGCCCCGATAGCAGTGTGTCAGCCAAAACATGCATGACTGATTCACCGCTATCGGGGGCAAGCCCCCTCCCACATTTTTGACCGGATTCAGCTTCCAAGATCGGGTCGGCTATAAGGCCAAGCAAGAGCAAGAGCAGAGCAAAAGCAGATCAGGGTCTATCTGATCTATGGGGATCCAAATGTGGGAGGGGGCAAGCCCCCTCCCACACTTTTGACCGGATTCAGCTTCCAAGATCAGGTCGAGGGGGCAAGCCCCCTCCCACACTTTTGACCGGATTCAGCTTCCAAGATCAGGTCGGCTATAAGGCCAAGCAAGAGCAAGAGCAGAGCAAAAGCAGATCAGGGTCTATCTGATCTATGGGGATCCAAATGTGGGAGGGGGCTTGCCCCCGATAGCAGTGTGTCAGCCAAAACATGCATGACTGAAGCAGTGCTATCGGGGGCAAGCCCCCTCCCACACTTTTGACCGGATTCAGCTTCCAAGATCAGGTCGGCTATAAGGCCAAGCAAGAACAAAAGCATATCAGGGTCTATCTGATCTATGGAGATCCAAATGTGGGAGGGGGCTTGCCCCCGATAGCAGTGTGTCAGCCCAAACATGCATGACTGAAGCACCGCTATCGGGGGCAAGCCCCCTCCCACATTGGATCTGTGGTGTTGCTTGAACTGAGTCAATCGCGCAAGACGAATTCCGCGCTGCCCAGCCGTTCTCCATTCACCAGCACATGCACCGCGTGCTTGCCCGGGTAGTGCTTGCGCGTGGTCAGTTCACGGATATGTTGTTCGCGGCTGATGTGCTGCTGCTCGCCTGCGCCAAGGGTAAAGGCCTTTAGCTTGAACACTTTGGCCGCACGGTGGCCGGCGCTTTTTACGTAGTCGATGGCGTAGTCCACCACCAGTTTTTGTGGTGCGGCGGCGGTGGATTCGAGGCTGAAGGTCAGGTTGATCCGCTCCCCCAGTGTGATCACCGCCGGCGTGACGCGCAGGTGATGAATCTTGACCTCGGCCTTGGCTCCCGCGCCGATGATCGTCAGCGCGCGGGTGTTGCCCTGCTTGATCAGGCTGCGCAGTGCATGGCGGGCGATCCAGGCGGTGTGCGGGTTATCCAGCGACCAGCCTTCGATCAGGCTGAGGACCCAATCGGGGTGGTCCTTGGTGATGTCGTTGAGGTGGTTGGCCACGGACTTGCGCACGTAGAGGCTGCTGTCGGCCTTGAGGTTGTCGAGGATCGACGCGCACAGCGCGGGGGTGGCCTGCACGTCGGCCAGGCGGAATGACCACGGCAGGCGCGGTCGCGAGCCTTCGCTGGCGAGGCGGCGCACGTGTTCGTTGTCATCCAGCGACCACTGTTGCATCACCGCCAGGGTGCGTTGGAAGTCGTGCAGCAAGAAGTGCCGGATCGCGAATTCGGCGGAGCCAAAGGTGGTGAAATATTTGAGCGCGGCCATGGAGCGCTCGAAGTCATCCCGGCCATGACTCGCCACGTAGTGCGGCAGGAACAGGCTGACAAAGCCGCTGTTCAAGCGCGGCGCGAGGGCATAGAGCCGCGTGAGAGTCTGTGGGTAATCCAGCGGGATCACCGCATGCAGGCTGTCGCTGACCCGCGCCACGCGCTGCATCACCGACAACTCGGCCAGCCCGGCCTTGGCGTGCTGGAGAAAGCCCTGGGCGTCGAACGCCGGGTACACCGCCGTCATTTCGGTGGCGATGTGTTGCAGGCGTTCGACGTTGAAGATTTCCTTGAGGGCCGGGGCGCTTTGGTCGGTCATCGGTGATTCCATGGGGGGTTAGAGAAACCAGCGGTATTCCCGCGTGTTGATCTCCTGCTGAAACGCCAAGTGGTCCTGGCGTTTGTTCTCGCAGTACACGTCGACAAATTCCGCGCCCAGCTTATCGCGCAATACCGCTTGATGTTGCATGGCGCGCACGGCCTCGAGCATTTCCAGGGGGAAGTCGGTGCCGCTGTTGCGGTCGTCGTTCAGTGGGGCGATGGGGTCGCGCTTGGCGTCAAGCCCATGCTCCAACCCCACCAGAATCGCCGCCAACACCAGGTACGGGTTGGCATCGGCGCTGGCCAGGCGGTGTTCGATACGCAGGTTGCGCGGGTCGGACTCGGGGATGCGTACGCACGCATCGCGGTCTTCGAAGCCCCAGCTGGCACGGGTGGCGGCGTTGACCGTACCGCCCAGGCGGCGGAAGGCGTTGTGGTTCGGCGAGAAGATCGGCATGCAGTGCGGCAGCAACTCCAGGCAGCCGGCCACGGCGTGGCGCAGGGGTTGCTGTTGATGGGCCGCGAGTATGTTGTTGCCGGCGCCGTCGTACAGGCTGACATGCACGTGCATGCCGCTGCCGGGGAATTGCAGGTAGGGCTTGGCCATGAAGCTGGCGCGGTAGCCGTGCTTGAGCGCCACGCCGCGGGTGCTGCGGCAGAACAGGGCGGCCCAGTCGGCAGCGCGCAGGCCATCGTCCAAGTGGCCGAAGTTGATCTCGAACTGGCCGGGGCCGAGTTCTGCGGTGATCACCGTGATGTCGATGCCTTGGTCCTTGGCGGTTTGCGCCATATCGTCGAGCACCTCGCTGAAGCGCGACAGTCGCTCGATATGCAGGTTGGGCTGGTCGTCGGCGTCGTTACTCAGCGGGTCGCGGGCGAATTGCGGCAGGCCGTTGTCGAGCTGCTTGTCGAACAGGTAAAACTCCAGTTCAAAGGCCACCACCGGGTGAATGCCTTTGTGGTGCAGGCGTTCCAGGACCTTGGCCAATACTTCCCGCGGTTCGAATTCGATCGGTGCTTGCGTACCGTCCGAGGTGATCAGCATCTGGCCCAGCGGCTGCGACTCCCAGCTCACCGGCTTGAGCGTGCCCGGTACCAGGCGGCGGTTGGCGTCGGGGTCGCCGTCGTTGAAGCAGTAATCACCGATCTTGAACAACCCGCCCTGAACCCCCAGCAGCACGGCGTTCTGCGGCAGCTTCAAGGGGCCGCCGGCGGCGACTTTTTCCAGCATCTCCACCGGGTAGCGCTTGCCGTAGAAATGCCCGGGGATGTCCAGGGCGATCAGGTCGACATAACGCACGTCGGGGTGGTTCTGGCGAAAGCTCCGTACTTCGGCCAGCAGCGTGGAGGAATGGCTTTTCACGGGTGTAGCTCCTAGTTGTAAACCCACAGCACGCGGGCGGGCAGTTCGGTCAGGTTGGCGTAGCGGCAACGGGCGAAACTGGCCAGGTGGAAGCTGTCGCCTTGGTGCAGGGTGACCGAGTCGGCTTCCCCTTCCACCCACAGCGTCAACTCACCCTCCAGCACAAACCCGGCCTGCTCGGCGCGGTCGCTCATGGTCTGCTCACCGCTATTGGCTCCGGGGGCCAGCAGGCTGTCGAGCATCGAAAACGCACCGTTCATGTTGGGGGAGACCAGGATGTCGGTGATGCCATTGGCGTAATACACCGTGCGCCGCTCGTTGGGGCGCGTCACCCAGTTGATGGCCTTGGGCTTGCTCAGGCTGTAGAAATAGGTGGTGGGCACGTCAAGGGCGTGGCTGATCGCGGTCAGGTCCGCCACGGTCGGGCGTGACAGGCCTCGTTCGACCTGAGACAGGAAACCCACCGAACGCTCGATCTTTTGCGCCAATTGCGCGAGGGTGAGTTTCTTGTACTTGCGCAGGTCGTGGATCAGGATTGCCAGGGCTTCGAGTTCTTCTTGTTGGTTCATGAAATTTATTTCGTTAAATTTCATGAAAAATTACAGGATAAATTTCACGAGGGCAATAGGTTTGTGCTGCTCAAAACCACTAACGGCACCATCCTCGAGATCACCCCGGTCAAGCAATAATCCGCTGGCAACGTCTGCTTTTTTTCGGGTTACTGAGGTAAGGTGACCGGCTGCAATGGCCGCGTTACCTTCATGGAATGAGAGCAGGATGCTTGCCACCCTAAGACACTACCCCCGCACAGTGAAGCTGTTGCTGTCCGCCACGTTGATGTTGACGCTGGCCAAGGCGATCACCTTTCCGTACCTGGTTATCTACCTCACCCGGCACTTTACCCTGGACATCACCCAGGTCGGCCTGGTGATCGGCAGTTCGCTGATCGTCGGTTCGTTGCTCAGCGTGTATGGCGGGTTTCTCGTCGATCGCATCAGCAGCTATCGGTTACTGCTGGGCTTGAGTGCGCTGTTTGTCGTGGGCTTTATCGGTACGGTGCTCGCGCAGACTATCTGGGCGTTCTATGGCTGCCTGATCCTGATCAACCTGGCTTACGCGGTCATCGATATTGCGATCAAAGCCGGCTTTGCCAGCCTGTTGCCGGAAGACGCGCGCAGCGAGGTGTTTTCCATCAAGTACACCCTGACCAATATCGGCTATGCGGTGGGGCCGTTCTTTGGTGCGATGGTGGCCAGGTTGGATATCAGCTTGCCGTTTATGCTGTCGGCGCTGTTGGGGGCGGGTTTTTTCCTGCTGTACTGGCGCTGGGGTGATCGTGCGCTGGCCACTGTCGATGCCACGCAAAAGCCGGTGTCGTTCCTGGCTGTCGGCCGCGTGCTGTTGAAGGATCGGCGCCTGGTGTGCTTCACCGTTGGCGGCGTGCTCAGTGCGGTGGTGTTCGGCCAGTTCACGGCTTACCTGTCGCAATACCTGGTGACCACCACCACTGCTGAATACACCTACAAGGTCATCAGCGCGGTGCTTACGACGAACGCCGTGTTGGTGATTGCCTTGCAATACGTGATCGGTCGGCGCATCTCGCACCGTTACCTGAGCCAATGGCTGATCTTCGGCTTGAGCATGTTCATGCTGGGGTTGATCGGCTTTGCGCTGTCCACCAGCGTACTGTGGTGGGTGCTGGCGATGGCGGTGTTTACCGTGGGGGAAATCGTCGTGTTCCCGGCCGAGTACATGTTTATCGACCGTATTGCCCCGGACCACCTGCGCGGCATGTATTACGGCGCGCAAAACCTGTCCAACCTCGGCGCCGCGCTGGGGCCGGTGCTGTGCGGGTTGGTGTTGGCCAGCCTGCCGGCGCATTACATGTTCTACATGCTGGGGGCGTTTATCGTCGGTGGCGGGGTGTTCTATTTCATGGGTGCGAGGCTGAAGGCAAGTCATCCAGAGTGAGTTTGCCCAGGTGGTTGCTGTGCAGCTCGTAGCGTAATTCTTCGACCATCTTGTCCACTTCTTGCGGGGTCTGCAGCCGATTGGTGCTGATCCCGGTGACCACCAGGTCGACCCGGCCGGTTTCGGCGTCGAAGACTTTGAGGGTCAGCGACGCGTCCCGGCACAGGGTGAATTCGCACGTCAGCGGCGACAGGCCTTCTTCGATGCAATTTCGCAATTGAGACAGGGTAAACATGCTAATTCCTTCCGGGTGTGGAATACGACGACACAGGATCGAAAGCCTGTGCCCACCTCAGGAAGGTTAAGCATTACACCTAGGCGCAATAAGGCGAATTCGCACTAGCCGCACTAGTGCATTTGCACTTTCAGCGCTTGTTTTTCAGACGCAGTTCACCGGCGAACAGCCCGCGCTCACGGGCCCAAACGATCGCTGCACTACGGCTATGCACCCCCAGTTTGGAATACACCGTGGCCACATGGTTACGCACCGTGTTGGGCGCCAGCTTCAGGCGCGAGGCGATCTCTTTGTCGGCCAGGCCTTCGCAAATCAAACCCAGCACATCGCGCTCGCGGGTGGTGAGATCGGTGAAGGCAATGCCCGGCACATTGGGTCGGTTGGCGCCTTTGGCGTTGGCCAGCTTTTCGATCAGGGTCTGGCTGAACCAGGAGGCGTCCTGCATCACTTCTTCGATGGCCGCCACCAGCTCCAGCTCCGAGCGCTTGCGTTCGGTGATGTTCATCAGCACCAGCAGGTAGCAGGGCACGTCCTGGATGCTCACGGTATCGGCGGACACCACGCAGTCGATCACCTCAGCGCCTTTCTTGCGCACCTTCAGATCCAGCCCGTCGAGGTTGCCGGCTTTTTCCAGAGTGGCGAACAACTGCGCGCAGGCTTGGGCGCTGTCGATGAAGTCGATGTCTTCGATGGCTTTGCCGATCAGTTCTTCACTGGTGTAGCCGGTAATGCTCATGAAGGCTTCGTTGATATCCACCACCTGACGGTTGTCGGCGTTGCACACCAGAGTTGGCACCGGCGTCAGGCGGAACGACTTGGCGAAGCGCTCCTCACTCTGGCGCAGGGCGATTTCTGCCTTACGCCGCGGTTCCAGGTCGGTGAAGGAAAACAACATGCAGTCTTCCTCGTTCATGTCCAACGGCTGGCCGGCCACGATCACCAACTTGCTGCCGCCCTCGGGCAATCTCAATTCGGCCTGCATCTGCGGGATGGTCGCGCCTTCGGCCAGGCGCTGGATGGCCAGGTCCTTGCGCTCGGCGTGTTCCAGCACGTCCAGTTCATACACCGAGCGGCCGATCACTTGGTCGCGGTTATAGCCGGTCATCTCCAGAAAGCCCTGGTTGACCTTGATATAGCGCAGGTCGCTGAGGCGACAGATCACGGCGGGCGCGGGGTTGGCGTTGAAGGTTTTTTCGAAGCGCTGCTCGGCACTCGCCCATTCGGTGGCGTCGCTGAGGATCAACACCAAAAGCTCCGGTTCGCCGCGTGAATCGGTCAGCACCAGGCTGCGCAGGCGATGGACCCAACTGCGCTCGTCGTCGCCGGTGGGGCTGACTTCCACGATCACGTCGCTGAACGCTTCGCCGGCCGCCACCCGGCTGAGCGGGTAGTTGTCCGGCAACAGCGGGTGGTTATTGCGATAGCGCAAGGCGAACCGCTCGGCATAGGCCTGATTGTTGGCGCCCAGGTGTTCGACCGCGCTGACCCCGTGCATGGTCAGCGCGGCCTCGTTGGCCCAGAGGATGGTTTGGTCTAGCTCGGCCAAAATCACCCCGTCGGACAACCCGGAGATGATCTGCTGCAATTGGCGGCGGTTGGTTTCTTTGGCGAGGACGTCCTGGCTCATGGTTTCTCCTGGGAATGGGCGCATGCGAGTTACGACACCCAGGCTGCGCGATAGTGCAGCGCAACTGCCCCGTGCGATCTGGCGCACGCTGCTGTTGCGCACGGCGCTGAACGTTTCCTTTCTTCACCTGCCGCGTTGAATGGGTAAAATGCCGGCTTTTTACGCGTATCCCGCAAAGGTGCATCTTGAACGCAGGCAAAGCTGTCGGCTTGTTATTACTCACTTCGCTGCTGGCGGCCTGCGGCACCTCGCCACCCCGCACGCCCAACGACCTCTGCGGCATCTTTCGCGAAAAGGCCGACTGGTACGACGCCGCCCAAGTCACCCAAAAGCGCTGGGGCGTGCCGATCCAGTTACCGTTCGCCATCATGTACCAGGAATCGGCCTTTCGGCAGGACGCCAAGGCTCCGCGTAACTACCTGTTGTGGATCATCCCCTGGGGCCGCGTCTCCACCGCCGCCGGCTACGCCCAGGCCAAGGATGAAGTGTGGAACGACTACCGCAAAAGCACCGGCCGCAGCGGCGCCAGCCGTCAGGACTTCGACGACGCCATCGACTTCGTCGGTTGGTACATGGACAAGACCTACACCATCAACGGCGTTTACAAGTACGACGCCTACGGCCAATACCTGAACTACCACGAAGGCTGGGGCGGCTATCGCCAGCGCACCTACGCCAGCAAAGCCTGGCTACCCCCCGTGGCCAGCAAAGTGCAGGCTCGCTCGCAGCTGTATGCGCAGCAATATGCGGGTTGCAAGAATGATTTGGGGCGTGGGTTCTGGAGCCGGTTTTGGCATTGGTTGTGAGGCCGCTCGTGCTCAACGCGGCAATGCTCGATGCTGCATATAGCCCAGCATCTGATCGTACAGGTCAACCCGCCGATCCCTTTGCAGATCATTGAGGCTGTTCCAGATGGGCGCACTGCGCGCGTTGCTCAGGTCGATATCGGCGAACAGGATTTCCTGGCGATTGGCCGACGCCACCTTGCCGATAGGCCACCCATTGGTCCCGGCAATCAGCGAACACCCCAGGTAACGGGCATCGCGCTCTTCGCCGATTCGACTGGCGGCGGCAATAAACACGTTATTGACGTGTGCTGCCGTCATCGTCTGGAAAGCTCCGGCAGCACGATCAGATTGGCGCCGCCGTTCGCTGCCGCGGCTGCCAACTCCAGGCTACGTCGCAGGTTTGCGGTACGGTGGTCCACACCGACCTGGGGATCGAATTGCACAACAGAAACACGTACAGGGCTTGTGGCTTGGTTCATTGCGGGGTGATCTCTTTGGATGGCTACAGCCAAAGTGGCTGGCGTTCCATAAGAGGTGATTTGACGGGCGGGAGAAAATCGGGCGCTTCCGGTTGAGGTGTCAGTGGGCTCTTGATAGTTCGCTGCCCCTATTCGTGGAGAGAGGTCAGGTCTTTTGGTCCCAGCGAAATTGGATCGACATGCACTAGCGTTGGTTGTGAGAACGACACCCGGCAACTGGTACAGACCTGTGAACTCTGACAGTAGGCAGGATGCAGTGAGCTTCTTAAGCTGTTGCGTGTGCCCTCACGCATTGTTGAAGAAGGAAACTGACAATGAAAAAGTCTGAATTTAGCGCTTACCTTGATAAAGAGATTAATACTGCCCAGGGCCGTATCTCATCCAAGGACAGCAAGTCCGATAAGGTCGATTCGGGCCGGGTGGAGTTTTTGACAGCGTTGAAGGATGTTGTCGATGGGAAGCCCCAGCCTAAAAATGTGGGCGTTGTCGGCGCCGTCAATGACGTGTTGCAGACACTAGGTCTGCTCTCTCGCGACAAAACCTTACTATCCGGCCTTGAGCTTTGAGGCGGTGATTGCTTTTGTTGTGGTGAGGCAATCGTCCCTCATCACAACGCGTGCCGCCGGTTCAGCTCGGCAGCATGCACTCCAGCGATCAATTCACCGCCCCCTCCGATTATGTTCACCGAGTGCGATCTCGAAATAGCGCCTGTGCGCGAGGTGCTGCCCAGCCGGCGGAAACGCCCCGCAGGTTAAAGAGAAATGTCATTGAGCCGACGCTTCCTCCACTTGCCAAACCCACCCAATTCTGGGAAAACCCCAGCCTTTGCGCAGTCAACGAGAGCCCCCCCATGAGCGACGAACAACTCCAGATCACCGACATCCGCCCCGGCACCGGCAAGGCCGTGGTCAAGGGCGCGTTGATCACCACTCAATACACCGGCACCCTGGAAGATGGCACGGTGTTCGATTCGTCGTGGGAACGGGGCAAGCCGTTTCAGTGTGTGATTGGAACGGGCCGGGTGATCAAGGGCTGGGACCAGGGGTTGATGGGCATGCAAGTCGGTGGTGTACGCACATTGTTCGTACCTGCGCACCTGGCGTATGGCGAACGTTCGATGGGCGCGCATATCAAGCCGAACAGCCCTTTGCGCTTTGAAATTGAATTGCTGGAAGTACTGACGCGTGATGATTGAGGGCGGCGGTTACACGCCGACCTCGAAGCATGGGCCGTCACGCAGGGTGCCGAGTGGCTGCGCCTGACGGTGGTGGTCGGTAATCGCAAGGCCGAGCGTTTCTGGCCGAAACTGGGGTATGTGCCGGTGCGTATTCGCGAGGGGATCAGGATGGGGCGACAGCTGAATACGGTGTCGATTCAGGTCAAGGCGCTGGTGGGTGGGCAGGTGGATGATTACCTGATACGGGTGCCGCTAGATCGACCTGTTGCACCTTAGCTGCGGATAGACACATTCAACCTGTGGGAGGGAGCTTGCTCCCGATGGCGATGGTGCAGCTAGAGATAAGCTAACTGCCCCACCGCCATCGGGAGCAAGCTCCCTCCCACATTTATGCCTCGGAGGGCTTCAAGATAGGGGTTCCTGAACCCATCCTGAAGAATCCTCTTATTCATCATGCAGGTACTTTCCTACGGTTTACTCTCCTGTAATCGGGGCGTAAGCTTCGCGCGTTTTCATCAATAGCGGAGACCCTCAGTGGGTACTTGTTCAAGTGACAGTCGTCGGCCGGTTTCGGTAACCGGCACAGACTTGGCAAGGTAACGCGCATTCTTCCGATGCCGTTGTCTCGCCAAACAGCGAGAAGCGGCATCCCGGCAGCGACCAGTCCTGGCGCCTGCCTCGATCCACTCTCATCGACGCTGATCAGCACCTGACTCACCTCAGGTTGCTACGGACGCGCCTGCCTTTTTGCGGCGGGCGGGCCAGGCTGGCTGTGCCTTTTTGATCGGGCGCGGCGCAGTTGGCCGTACCTGCACGACGGTTTCCTCGCGCAGGAGTAACACCATGAACTTCACTCTGTTGAAAGAGTTCTTTGCCGGCTTCCTGCGGACCCGGCATATCGCTCGGCATTTCCGTCGCCTGGCACTGCTCGACAGCGTCACCGACGCCAGCGTCAGCCGCGAAGTCCCGCCGAGCCTGGCGCAAACCCTGGTGGCTGCGGCCAACAGCGGCGCGGAACAGTTGCTGGGCACCCTGGGCAGTCACGCCGAAGGCTTGGACGCCCAGGAAGCCGACGCGTTGCGGGAGCAATACGGCCTCAATGAAGTCGAACACGAACAGCCGCTGCCCTGGTGGGTCCACCTGTGGCATTGCTACAAGAACCCCTTCAACCTGCTGCTGACCTTGCTGGCGGTGATCTCCTGGCTGACCGAAGACATGAAGGCCGCCACGGTGATTTTTTCCATGGTGGTGCTGTCGACCCTGCTACGTTTCTGGCAGGAGGCCAAGTCGAACAAGGCTGCCGACGCACTCAAGGACATGGTGAGCAATACCGCGACGGTGTTGCGCCGCGAGGCGGCCAAACCCATCGAGCTGCCGATCAAGCAACTGGTGCCGGGCGACCTGATCGTGCTGTCGGCCGGCGACATGATCCCCGCCGACTGCCGCGTGCTCAATGCCAAGGACCTGTTCGTCAGCCAGGCGGCGATGACCGGCGAATCGATGCCGGTGGAGAAGTTCGCCCAGCAGAAGGATGCCAAGACGCGCAACCCCCTGGACCTGGAAAACATCCTGTTCATGGGTACCAACGTGGTGTCCGGCGCGGCGACGGCGGTGATTCTGACCACCGGCAACAGCACCTATTTCGGCGCGTTGGCCCAGCGCGTCACCGCCACGGATCGCGCGACCACCTCGTTCCAGCAGGGCGTCAACAAAGTCAGTTGGCTACTGATCCGCTTCATGTTCGTGATGGCGCCGCTGGTGTTGTTCATCAACGGTTTCACCAAGGGCGACTGGACCGAAGCGCTGCTGTTCGCGCTGTCGATTGCCGTGGGCCTGACCCCGGAAATGCTGCCGATGATCGTCACCTCGACGTTGGCCAAGGGCGCGGTGTTTCTGTCGCGCAAGAAGGTCATCGTCAAGCGCCTGGACGCGATCCAGAACTTCGGCGCCATGGACGTACTGTGTACGGACAAAACCGGCACGCTGACCCAGGACAAGATTTTCCTGGCGCGCCATGTGGACGTGTGGGGCGAAGAGTCCGACGACGTGCTGGAAATGGCCTACCTCAACAGTTACTACCAGACCGGTCTGAAAAACCTGCTGGACGTGGCGGTGCTGGAACACGTGGAAGTGCATCGCGAGCTGAAAGTCGCCACCGCGTTCCAGAAGGTCGATGAGATCCCGTTCGACTTCAACCGGCGCCGGATGTCGGTGGTGGTGGCCGAGCAAGGCCAGCCGCACCTGTTGATCTGCAAAGGCGCGGTGGAAGAGATTCTGTCGGTGTGCAACCGGGTGCGCCACGGTGACTCCAACGAAGCGCTGACCGATGAGTTGCTGGCGCGCATCCGCCAAGTGACCGCGGCATTCAACGAAGAAGGCTTGCGGGTGGTCGCGGTCGCCGCGCAGCCGATGTCAGCGGGGCGCGATACCTACAACCTGGCGGATGAAAAAAACCTGACGTTGATCGGTTATGTGGCCTTCCTCGATCCGCCCAAGGAAAGCACCGCGCCTGCCCTCAAGGCCCTCAAAGCCCACGGCGTGGCCGTCAAAGTGCTGACGGGCGATAACGAACTGGTCACCGCCAAGATCTGCCGCGAAGTGGGCCTGGAGCAGCAAGGCCTGCTGATGGGCAACGACATCGAGGACATGACCGACGCCGAACTGGCCAAGGCCGTGGAAACCACCAACGTATTCGCCAGGCTGACGCCGTCGCACAAGGAACGCATCGTGCGCCTGCTCAAGGCCAACGGCCATGTGGTGGGCTTCATGGGCGATGGGATCAACGACGCACCGGCGCTGCGCACGGCCGATATCGGTATTTCGGTGGACAGCGCGGTGGACATCGCCAAGGAAGCGGCTGACATCATCCTGCTGGAAAAGAGCCTGATGATCCTGGAGGAGGGCGTGCTCGAAGGCCGGCGCACCTTCGCCAACATGCTCAAGTACATCAAAATGACCGCCAGCTCCAACTTCGGCAACGTGTTTTCGGTGCTGGTCGCCAGTGCGTTCATTCCGTTCCTGCCGATGCTGCCCATGCATTTGCTGGTGCAGAACCTGCTGTACGACATTTCGCAGATCGCGATTCCATTCGATAACGTCGATGAAGAAATGCTCGCCAAGCCGCAACGCTGGCAACCGGGGGATGTGGGCCGTTTCATGCTGTTTTTCGGGCCGATCAGTTCGATCTTTGACATCACCACGTTCGCACTCATGTGGTATGTGTTCGATGCCAACACCCCGGACCACCAGACCCTGTTCCAGTCGGGTTGGTTCGTGGTGGGGTTGCTGACCCAGACGCTGATCGTACATATGATCCGCACCCCGAAAATCCCGTTCCTGCAAAGCCGTGCGGCAATGCCGCTGATGGTGATGACGGGGGTGATCATGGCTGTAGGGATTTTCCTGCCGATGGGGCCGCTGGCGCACTACTTCAAACTGCAGGCGTTGCCGTCGCTGTACTTTGTGTTCCTGCCCGTGATTCTGTTGGGGTACATGGCGTTGACCCAAGCGGTGAAGGGCTACTACATCCGTAAGTTTGGCTGGCAATAACAGTTGTATCGAACGCCCCTGGGCCCGGTGGGAGCCGGGCCTGCCCGCGATGGCAGTGGGGCTGCCGCCGCATTCATGGAGTTTTTATGCAGGCAATCAACAACATCAACCTCGATTCCCTGATCGATACCGTGGTCAGCCTGACCGCCGCGTTTATCCTCGGCGGCTTGATCGGCTTCGAGCGCCAGTACCGCCAGCGCACGGCGGGCTTGCGCACCAACGTGCTGGTCGCAGTGGGCGCAGCGATTTTCGTCGACATGGCCAACCGCCTGGGCGGTGCAGACGGTGCTGTGCGGGTGGTCGCCTATGTGGTGTCGGGCATCGGCTTTCTGGGGGCCGGCGTGATCATGCGCGAAGAAGGCAACGTGCGCGGGCTCAACACCGCCGCCACCCTCTGGGCCTCGGCCGCGGTGGGCGCCTGTGCCGGTGCCGACCTGATCCTCGAAGCGCTGCTGGGCACGCTGTTCGTACTGGCGGCCAATACGCTGCTGCGGCCGATCGTCAATAACATCAACCGCCAGCCGCTGGATGTGGTGTCGGCGGAGGTGACCAACATCCTCTATGTGATTGCACGGCGTAGCCAGCAACAGGCGGTCATGGTGTTGCTGGAAGCCGAGCTGGCACGTTGCAACTACCCCGCCAGCGATGTTGATGTGCGCCCGTTTGGCAGCGAAGAAGTGGAGATCGAGGCGACGCTGGCGGCCACTTCCGTGGACGGTGATGAACTGGACGCCCTGGTGACGCGCATTTCCATGTCGAGCCTGGTGGTGCAGGCTTTCTGGAGCCCAAGTACCACCGACTGATCCACCCTGGTCAAGCCTAGGCATACCCAGGATTGGCTATGCTTTTGTAAGGAAAAGTCCTACACGCAGTCAGGATTATCCCTTCGTAAGAAACATCACCCCATTGCTAAGGTTGATCGCTGCGGCTGGCCGGCAGCAATGATATGGCTTCATATGTTCGTGGTGATTTTCAAGGGAAGGGACCAGGCACCCGTCTGTTGGCGCTCTGAGGGACTGTACCGTTCGTCGGGACTGTCAATTCTCACAGGTGGCTGGGTCCCGTGTGATGTGTCAGCGTACTTTGTCCTCTCAGGGGTGTTTTATGAGCAAAGCGTTAGTAGTGGATGACCACCCGTTTATTCGTGCCACTGTCAAATTTCTGTTGAAGCAGGAAGGTTTTACTGAAATTGATGAAGCGGGTAATGGCGCGGATGCCGTGCAGAAGGCCAGAGAAGGGCGCCCGGACCTGGTGATTCTCGACCTGGCGATGCCCAAGTTGGGTGGCCTGGAGGTCATCAGTCGGATCAAGGCCTTGGGCCTGCCGTGCAAGATCCTGGTGCTCACGTCCTACTTGGCGGTGTTTTTTTCGACCCGGTGCATGCGGGCCGGTGCCATGGGGTTTGTCGCCAAGACCGGCGAGTTGGACGAGCTGCAAAAAGCAATCAAGGCTGTGATGTGCAACTACAGCTGCTTTCCCAGCCTGCCCACCAGTTCGGTGCGCCGCGATGATTTGCAGACCTCCGAGCACGAGTTGGTGGAAGCTCTTTCGGACCGCGAGTTGACGGTGCTGCAGAAGCTGGCCCTGGGCCTGGGCAACAAGGAAATCGCCGAGGACATGCTGCTGAGCCACAAGACCATCAGCACGTACAAAACCCGCCTGAAGGAGAAGTTGCGCATGTCCTCCGTCGTGCATTTATCCAAGTTCGCCCAGCGCAATCACTTGATCTGAAATGACTGCCACTGCGTTTAAGCGGCTCGCCGCTATCTTGTTGATGGGCCTGTTGCCCATGCTCGCAGTGGCCGTCGATCAGCCACACGCGCTGCGCCTGTTGGGGCACTCTCAGCTCGAAAACCCCCGCCTGATACTGGATGAAACCGACTGGCGCTGGCTACGTGAGCGGCGCACGTTGGTGATGGGGGTGTCGGCGCCGGATTACGCGCCATTCGACCTGAGCAACAACAACGACGAGCTTGAGGGCATTACCGCCGATTATGCGGCGCTGGTGGCGCAGGCGTTGAATATCATCATCGAGGTGCGACGCTACGACACCCGCGATGAAGTGATTGAAGCGCTCAAGCAGGGCGCGGTGGATTTCGTTGGCTCGGCCAACGGCTATGAAGCCGCAGACCCTGAGTTGGAGCTGTCACGCTCTTACGCCAACGATCAACCCACCCTGGTCACCCGCATCGGAGACACCCAGGCCCTGAGCGCGGACTTGGCCGGCAAACGCGTGGCCATGCTGTATCACTACATGCAGCCCGATGCCGTGCAGCGGTTCTACCCCCACGCGCAGTTGCAACTGTTTGCCTCGACCTTCGAAGCCATCGGTGCGGTGGCGTTCGGCCGGGCCGATGCGTACCTGGGCGATGCCATCAGCACCCGGTACCTGATCAACAAGAACCACCTCAATAATGTGCGCGTGGCGGATTTTTCCGGCCTGGAGGTCAACCCTTTCGGGTTTGCGTTCACCAAGGACAATATTCGCCTGCGCAATATCATCAACGCCGCGTTGGCCATCGTGCCGGTCAACCAGCAGATGGATATTCTGCGCCGCTGGAGTGCTGGCGGCAGCGGTTTCATGGAAGCCGAACGGCTGCGCCTGAGTGACAGCGAGCAGCGCTGGCTGGAGAAACACCCGCGGGTGAAAGTGGCGGTGCTCGACAAGTTCGTGCCATTGTCGTTTTTCAATGAGCAAGGGCAATTCGAAGGGCTGAGCGCGGAGGTGCTGGCGCGGATCAGCTTGCGCACGGGCCTGAAGTTCGATGTGGTGAAGGGCAGTTCGTTGCCTCGACAAATCGATGAGGTCAATGCTGGCCAGGCAGACATGCTGGCGGTGATTACCCCCAGCGTCGAGCGGACCGAGAAGTTGCGCTTCACCCGGCCTTACCTGTCCAACCCGTATGTGCTGGTGGTGCGCGCCGAAGACGAGCGGCTGGTTACCCTGGAAGACTTGCCCGGAAAGCGCCTGGCGTTCATTCGCAGCAACAGCCTGGGTGAGCAAATCGCGCGGGATTACCCCGGTATTGAGTTTATCGACAGCGCAAACCCCGAAGCCGCCATGGAGTTGGTGGCCAATGGCGGGGCCGATGCGACTGTTATTTCGCTCATCAGTGCGCGCTACATGATCGCGCGTCATTACCGCGACCGCTTGCGTATGACCAGCACCGTCGGCACGGAGCCGGCGCGGATCACGTTTGGCGTCAACCGCAGCCAACTTGAGTTGTATTCGATCCTAGACAAGGCATTGTTGAGCATCACACCTGAGGAACTGGATGAGCTGACCAATCACTGGCGCAGCGAGATCATCATTGAAGACAGCTACTGGCTGCGCCATCGCAACGCAATCATCCAGGGTTTCAGTCTCGCCGCGGTGCTGTTGTTGATCACCCTGTGCTGGGCCTTTTACCTGCGCAGCCTGATTCGCAAGCGCGCCCAGGCCGAGCGGGCGTTGAGCGATCAGATGCGCTTTATGAGCGTGTTGATCGACGGCACGCCTCACCCGATTTACGTGCGCGATCGCCAGGGGCGGTTGATGGCCTGCAACAATGCCTACCTCGACGTGTTCGGTTTCAAGCTCGAAGACGTGATCGGCAAGACCGTGGTGGAAACCGACACCGGTAACCCGCCGCAAGCCCAGTCGTACCATGACGACTACCTGAAGTTGATGGCGCGGGGCGAGCCGCAGATTCATGACCGGATCCTCAGGGTGCCGGGCGGCGAAGTCCTCACGATTTACCACTGGATGCTGCCGTACCGCGACGGCGACGAGAAGGTCGTGGGTATGATTGCCGGCTGGGTGGATGTGAGTGAGCGCCACCGCTTGCTGGGCCAGTTGCAGGAAGCCAAGGACGATGCCGACGCCGCCAACCGCGCCAAGACGACGTTCCTGGCCACCATGAGCCACGAGATCCGGACGCCGATGAACGCGGTGATCGGCATGATCGAGCTGGCGCTCAAAAGCGCCGAGCAAGGTCGGGCGGATCGCGATGCGCTGGAAGTGGCGTCGGTGGCCTCGCGCGGCATGCTGGAATTGATCGGCGACATCCTGGACATCGCCCGGATCGAATCCGGCCACCTGTCCCTGGCCCAGGAGCCCGCCAACCTGCGTGAGCTGCTGGCCTCGGTGGTGCGGGTTTTCGAAGGCCTCGCGCGGGCCAAAGGGCTGGCGCTGCGCGTGACGCTCGATCCGGCGCTCGATCGCCCGGTGCTGATCGACCCGCTGCGCTTCAAGCAGGTGGTTTCGAACCTGCTCAGCAATGCCATCAAGTTCACCAGCAAAGGCCAGGTGCAACTGGGCGCCCAGGGCGATGTCGCCGAGGATCAACTGCGGCTCAGGTTGTGGGTGCAAGACACCGGTATGGGCATCAGTGCTCAGGACCAGCAGCGGCTGTTCAACCCGTTCAGCCAGGGCAGCAACGCTGAACAATCGGCGCGCAGCGGTTCCGGCCTGGGGCTGGTGATCAGTCGCAGTCTGTGCGAAATGATGGGCGGTCAGTTGCACCTGAGCAGCGTGCTGGGGCAGGGCACCCGGGTGGACGTGAGTGTGGCGCTGAGCCTGGCGGCCGCGCTGCCGGCGCCGGCTTCGGCGCCTGCTCCGCACAGCCCACCGACACGCGCGTTGAGTATCCTGGTGGTGGATGACTACCCGGCCAACCGTTTGCTGCTGGCCCGGCAGTTGAGCTTCCTGGGGCATCGCATTACCACGGCCGAGGACGGTGTGCAGGGGCTCGCGCTGTGGCAGGCCGGGCACTTCGATGGCGTGATCACCGATTGCAATATGCCTCTGAAGGACGGTTACACATTGGCGCGGGATATTCGTACTCAAGAGCACGAGCGAGGCCTGGTGCCGTGCCTGCTGTTGGGGTTTACCGCCAATGCTCAACCCGAAGAAGCCGAGCGCTGCCGCCAGGCGGGCATGGACGGGTGCCTGTTCAAGCCCACCGGGCTCGAAGACTTGCGATCGGCCCTGGCGCCGCGCATGGCGAGCCTATGCGAGCCGCAAGCCGAACCGGCGTTCGATCTGGGAGCGCTGATCATGCTGACGGGGGACGATCATGCCGCGCTCAACGAATTGTTGATGCCGCTGCTCGACAGTCTGGAAGCCGATCAACGGCTATTGCCGTCATTGCGACGCCAGGCCGACTTTGCCCAGTTGCATGACCTGGCACACCGCGCCAAAGGCGGCGCGCGGATGGTCAAGGCGCACGCGCTGATCGCTTGTTGCGAAACCTTGGAGGCCGTGTGCGAACGGCAGGACCTCCAGGCATTGGGGGCAGCGGTTGAGGACGTCGAGCAGGCGATCGATGATTTGCATCACAGCTTGAGCGTTTATTGCAATCAACCTTGACGCGGTTGGGTGGTTATTCGGTGGATTTGGGACAACTCCTACATGAAGGGGGAACATGCCTGATTTTGTCTGCGGGATATGTCTGGAAAATGGGCTGCTCTCACTCAACGAGCACAGCCTGCCAGGGGTTTGCCATGCCGAACAAAGCACTGACCATCCTGATTGCCGATGAACAGCACCTGCAACGGTTGTATATCGAAAAAATGCTCAACCGATTGGGGTATCACCGGATTGTGCCGGTGCAAACCTTTGAAGAGGTCCAGATCCTCACGGCGATCCCGGCCAAACCCTTTGATGTGCTGATCGTCAATGCAGGCTTGGCGGCCCACGCCGGTGGGCCGCAGGCCCAGGTACGCCACGTGCTGGTCTACGATCACCTGGACCTGGGCGTACCCGTCGGCTCGACACCGCAGGTACTGGTCCGCTTGCCCGGCGTACCGGATAACATCAACCTCGAGCACTTCATGGACATCATCGACCCACCCGAGGCCGCCGCGGGCCTGCGGGTATTGCCCTGGCTGCGGGAATTATCGCGCACGCCGGTGGCCGGGGTTTAGTTCCGCGTCGGCGCGATGCCATTGGGGTTATCAGGCGCTGGCCCCGTCACGGCCCGCAACCTGCAACATGTCGGCAGCGCTCAAGGTCAGTTACAGGGCCTTGAGGTTGCTCTCCAGGTTGGCGGCCGTCCGGCTTGCCCGCGCTTTGCAGGCAAGCCGGTGTCCATTGCTCAGCCGATGGCGTGTTCGCGCAAGCGTTGAGCTGCGCTGCGCAACAGCTGCTCGGTGCTGTCCCAACCCAGGCAACCGTCGGTCACCGACACGCCGTATTTCATCGCCGGGCCCAATGGTTGGCAGCCTTCGAACACGTGGCTTTCGAGCATCATGCCGATCAGCGAAGTGTCGCCCTGCAGGCGTTGCTCCAGCACTTCATTGAACACTGCCGGCTGACGCAGCGGGTCTTTGCCACTGTTGGCATGGCTGCAATCGACCATGATCCGCGCGGTCACCTTGGACTTGGCCAGGTCCTGTTTCACCTGGGCCACGCTCTGCGCATCGTAGTTCGGCCCACGGTGACCGCCGCGCAACACCAGGTGGGTGTCGGGGTTGCCCGGGGTCTGGATGATCGCCGGGTGGCCCTGGCTGTCGACGCCGAAGTGCCGGTGCGGGTGGGACGCCGAGCGCATCGCATCGCAGGCAATGGCGACGCCGCCGTCGGTGCCGTTCTTGAAGCCGACGGGCATGCCCAGGCCGCTGGCCATTTCGCGGTGGATCTGCGACTCGGTGGTGCGTGCGCCGATGGCGACCCAACTGAGCAGGTCGTCGAAGTAGCCGGCGGCCATCGGTTGCAGCAACTCGGTGGCGACCGGCAGGCCCAGGCGCAGCATCTCACGCATCAGTTCGCGGGACAGGCTGAGGCCGGCGGCCATGTCATCGCTGCCATCCAGGTGCGGGTCGTAGGCCAGGCCTTTCCAGCCAATGGTGGTGCGCGGTTTTTCGACGTAGGCGCGGATTACCAGCAGCATCTGGTCGCTGACGTCCAACGCCAGTTTCTTCAGGTTGCGTGCGTATTCCATGGCCGATTCCGGGTCGTGGATCGAACACGGACCGACGATCACCAGCAAACGTGAATCTTCGCCATTGAGAATGGCGCGCACGGCTTGGCGATGGGCGTGGATTTGCTCATTGAGGAATGGGCTGAGAGGTAACTGGTGCTTGAGTTCAAGGGAGCTGGGCAAGCGCAGGGTCAGCGCTTCATTGGCGCTGGTCAGGGTAGAGACGGGCAGAGCGGCGACGGAGGAGTTCATCTTCAAGGCTTCCTGGGCAAGCGGCGGGCGATTCCCGCACGCTCTGCCCTACTGGGGTGTTCGACAATTGGCCGTAGTGGCTACGTGTGTTGGCTTGCCACCGATAGGTGACCGATCGGAGGCGGCAGGCTGTCCCGAGCGGAGCTTGCTAAATCGCCATGCAGTGCTGGTGTCGTAGCGGTAATAGGTGGCGTAGTTCATGTCGTGATTCCTTTAAATGGTCTTGATCAAACAAAGTATTCAGGGCTGAAAAAACAAAACCCCCGATCGGGGAGCCGACCGGGGGTTAGATTTCTCTGGTAGGCGACCCCTTGAGCAGTGGGCGCCGATTTCAGGTATCAGGCGCGCCAGTGGCTAAACCAATACCCAAAATAAAAGCTGACCAGTGCGCTCAAACCGTTCACACGGGTAGCCGA
Organism: Pseudomonas sp. Pse79; assembly: GCF_024519615.1. NCBI lineage: Bacteria > Pseudomonadati > Pseudomonadota > Gammaproteobacteria > Pseudomonadales > Pseudomonadaceae > Pseudomonas > Pseudomonas sp. Pse79. The sequence continues at coordinate 130,348 of NZ_JALJRR010000005.1, read as the reverse complement.
TACCGAGCGCGAGGCGCTGGCAGCAGGGCAAACCTGGGTGTGGGTGAGTTGCAACATGGTGGCTCTCCAAATGATGGTGGCAGCTTACTAGAGGCGCACGGGTGGATTCAATCGGTAATTTCTATTGTGTGGAGGTACTTACGACTATGGGGGGAGTGCCGATATGCTGGTGGCCACTCAATAATGCTTGCCGGGACGCGACCATGACTGCCTTGACTCTTGCCGCTGCTCAATCCATTTCCATCGCCGGCGACGTACCGGCCAATATCCTGCGGCACCTGGCGTTCATGCGCGCCGCGGCTGAGCAGGGTGTGCAAGTGCTGGTGTTTCCGGAGCTGTCGTTGAGCGGGTATGAGCCGTCCTTGGCGGCTGAGCTGGCAATCGCCCCCGAGGACGCGCTGTTGACGCCGCTGCGCGAGATGGCGCGGGAGCTGCGCTTGACGGCGGTGGTGGGCATGCCGATCCGCTTGGCGCCAGGGGCGGACGTGTCGATCGCCGCGTTGGTGCTGGGAGCAGACGGTTCGCTTGCGGTTTACACCAAGCAGCATCTGCATCCCGGCGAAGAGGTGGCGTTTGTCGCGGGGCAGGGCGGTGACGTGCTTGAGTGGCGGGATGATCGGATCGCGCTGGCGGTCTGCGCCGACTTTTCCCACGCCAGCCATGCACGTCAGGCTGCGCAAGCGGGCGCCACTGTATACGCCGCCGGCGTGCTGATCAGTGAAGGCGGCTACGCAACGGACAGTGCGTTGCTCCAGAGCTACGCCGCCGAGCATGGCCTGGTGGTATTGATGGCCAATCACGGTGGCCCCTCGGGCGGCTGGGCGTGCGCGGGACGCAGTGCTATCTGGGGCGCCGATGGGCAGGTGCTTGCCGCCGCGCCAGGGGTGGGCGACGCGCTGGTCATTGCCCGTCGCGATGGCGGGCGCTGGACCGGTCAAGCGGTAGCACTGTGGGCTGAAGGGGCGCGATGACATGACGTTTCACTTGCGCGCGGCGACTGACCAGGACCGCTCATTTGCCCGGACGCTGACCTACGAAGCCATGCGCGGCTACTACGCGCAATACCGTTTGCTGTGGTCCAACGATGGTTTCGACGTGGCCTGGGCGGGGCGCGAGAATTGGCTGATCTGCAGCGACGATACCGTGGTGGGCTTTATCAGCCTGAGTCGCGACAGCCAGGCGCTGTACATTCGCGAGTTGCATATTCTCGAACCGTTCCGTGGCCGTGGAGCAGGCAGCTGGGTACTGGAGCAAATGGCACTCAAAGCGTGCGGTCAAGGTCGCGGTCTTTTACGGTTGACCGTGTTTAAAACCAATCCGGCAAAAAGGCTTTATCAGCGCAAGGGCTTGCAAGTTGCGGGTGAGGAAGCGTGCTTCTGGTGCATGGAACGCGATTGTCGGCCCATGTCCGCAGACTAATAAGTGACTCATTTGCGCAAAACAGGCACAACGGCTTAATAAGCGCATACTGAACCTAGGGCAATATTTCTTGTTCCTGCCTCAGAGGCTCATTCTCGGCAAGGATGATGCCTTCTTTCATGCCCAGAAGGACCGCTACCTTATGGGCCTCTCCCCGCCGTCCTTTCTTGCGCCCAGCGAGCACCTGATACGTGGTTGCCGGGTCGACACCGTGTTCCCGGGCGAACGCTTGAACCGACTTACCTTGGTGTTCAAGCCAAGCCTTGGCTTGTGCAGCAGTACGAATTCCGGGCATAGTTCAAAACCGTTCAAGTTTGTGTAACCAAGGGATCAGCGTATCACCTCTTGGGGTGTGCCAATTTAGGATCATACATCCAAATGAGTGGAATCGGTTTGCGTCTAAGGCAGGAAAGAGAGCGGCTTGGGTTGTCGCAAAAAGTGTTTGGTGAAATTGGAGGCGTTGAAGCGAACGCACAAGGCAAATACGAAAACGGCGGGCGGGCGCCGAAGGCCGATTATTTATCGCGTGTGGCCGAAAGAGGCGTGGATCTTCTGTACGTATTAACAGGCGCTCCCACGCCGGCGCAAATGGATAACTTGAGTCAGATCGAAGAAAAGGTGCTGGGCAACTATCGGGCGATGTTCAAAGAGGACCAGGACGCGATCCACCGATTGACCTCAACCTTGGCTGAACATTCGTCAATGTTGATAATGAATGGTAAATCCAAGCTGTAGCCCGGGATTCCTGACCTTTCCCCCAGGAAATAGCGTTGCGCGTCGTTCGACGGGCGCGCTTCCCGGCGTCAAGCGCTATATATATGACACTTGCAACTAGGTCTGCGCCTTGGTTTTTTGCTAAGGTGTTCAGCAACCTATAAGACCATATCGCGAGGTGTCTGCTTGATTAGGGTGCTAGTAGTCGATGACCATGATCTCGTTCGTACAGGCATTACACGAATGCTGGCTGACATCGATGGCCTGCAAGTAGTCGGCCAGGCTGAATCGGGTGAAGAGTCCCTGATCAAGGCCCGGGAGTTGAAACCCGATGTGGTGTTGATGGACGTCAAGATGCCTGGGATCGGCGGCCTTGGCGCCACTACCAAATTGTTGCGCAGCCACCCGGACATCAAAGTCGTGGTGGTCACCGTGTGCGAAGAAGACCCGTTTCCTACACGTCTGCTGCAGGCGGGGGCGGCGGGATACCTGACCAAGGGCGCAGGCCTGGCGGAGATGGTACAAGCCATTCGCCTGGTATTTGCCGGCCAGCGCTACATCAGCCCGCAGATCGCGCAGCAGTTGGCGATCAAGTCCTTCCAGCCCACCAGCGATTCGCCGTTTGACGTGCTGTCGGAGCGTGAAATCCAGATCGCCTTGATGATTGTCGGCTGCCAGAAGGTGCAGGCCATCTCCGACAAGCTGTGCCTGTCCCCCAAGACCGTCAACACCTACCGCTATCGCATTTTCGAGAAGCTCGCCATCAGCAGTGATGTTGAATTGACCCTGCTCGCGGTGCGCCACGGCATGGTGGACGCCAGCGCCTGACATGACCACACCGTTTGATCCGAGTGCCTTTCTCTCGACCTGCAGCGGCCGCCCCGGCGTGTACCGCATGTTCGACAGCGAGGCGCGCCTGCTGTATGTGGGCAAAGCCAAGAACCTGAAAAACCGCCTGGCGAGCTACTTCCGCAAGACCGGCCTCGCGCCGAAAACCGCGGCCCTGGTGGCGCGTATCGCCCAGGTCGAAACCACCATCACCGCCAACGAAACCGAGGCGCTGCTGCTTGAGCAGACGCTGATCAAGGAATGGCGGCCGCCTTACAACATCCTGCTGCGTGACGATAAATCCTACCCCTACGTGTTTTTATCTGACGGCGACTTCCCACGCCTGAGTATTCATCGGGGCGCGAAGAAGCAGAAGGGCAAATACTTCGGACCTTACCCCAGCGCCGGTGCGATCCGCGAAAGCCTGAGCCTGCTGCAAAAGACCTTTTTCGTGCGGCAGTGCGAAGACAGCTTCTACAAGAACCGCACCCGGCCGTGCCTGCAATATCAGATCAAGCGTTGCAAGGCACCCTGTGTCGGCCTGGTTGAACCGGCGGAGTACGCCGAGGATGTGCGCCATTCGGTGATGTTCCTCGAAGGGCGCAGCAACGCCCTCACCGACGAACTCTCCGGCGCCATGGAACAAGCCGCGAGCACCCTGGATTTCGAGCGAGCCGCCGAGTTGCGCGACCAGATCTCCCTGCTGCGGCGTGTGCAGGACCAGCAAAGCATGGAAGGCGGAACCGGCGACGTCGATGTGATCGCTGCGTTCGTCAACCCGGGTGGCGCCTGTGTCCACCTGATCAGTGTGCGTGGCGGTCGGGTGTTGGGCAGCAAGAACTTCTTCCCGCAGACCGGGATCGACGAGGAGGTCGCTGAAGTCATGGCCGCGTTCCTGGGCCAGTATTACGTCAGCAGCCCCGAGCGCGACTTGCCGTCGGAACTGATCGTCAACGTGGTGCATGAAGACTTCCCGACGTTGATCGAGGCCATCCACGCGTTGCGTGGCCGTGAACTGGACATCAGCCACCGCGTGCGCGGCACGCGGGCGCGCTGGCAGCAACTGGCCGTGACCAACGCCGAGCAGGCCCTGAGCGCGCGCCTGGCGAATCGACAGCACGTGGCCGCGCGCTTCGAGGCCCTGGCCGAAGTCCTCAACCTGGACGAACCGCCCCAGCGCCTGGAGTGTTACGACATCAGCCACTCCAGCGGCGAAGCCACGGTGGCGTCCTGCGTGGTGTTCGGGCCGGAGGGGCCGATCAAGTCCGATTACCGGCGCTACAACATCGAAGGCGTCACCGCCGGCGACGACTACGCCGCCATGCACCAGGCCTTGACGCGCCGCTTCAGCAAATTGAAGGAGGGGGAGGGCAAGCTCCCCGATATCCTGCTGGTGGACGGCGGCAAGGGCCAGCTGTCCATGGCTCGCGACGTGCTCAACGAACTGGCGGTGCCCGACCTGATCCTGCTCGGCGTGGCCAAGGGCGCCACGCGCAAGGCCGGCTTCGAGACGTTGTACTTGAATGATGCCGCCCATGAGTTCACGTTGAAGGGCGACTCGCCTGCGCTGCACCTGATCCAACAGATCCGCGACGAAGCCCACCGTTTCGCCATTACCGGCCATCGCGCCCGTCGCGGCAAAACCCGGCGAACCTCAACCCTGGAAGGTGTGGCCGGAGTAGGCCCGACACGCCGACGCGACCTGCTTAAACATTTTGGTGGCTTGCAAGAGCTCTCCCGTGCCAGCATTGACGAAATAGCCAAAGCACCCGGTATCAGTAAAAAGCTCGCTGAGTTGATTTATGCAAATCTGCACAGCGAGTAGAATGCCTTCTCACCTCGCAGCCAGTTGTGCCGATGAATATCCCTAATCTGATCACCGTTCTACGCGTCCTGCTTATTCCGATTTTCATTTTGTTGTTCTATTTGCCTTACGAATGGAGCTACATGGCCTCCAGTTCGGTGTTCGCCGTTGCGGCCGCCACCGATTGGCTCGACGGCTACCTGGCCCGGCGCCTGGAACAGAGCACGCCGTTCGGCGCGTTCCTCGACCCGGTGGCCGACAAACTGATGGTGGCCGTGGCCCTGGTGCTGCTGGTGCAGGAACACGGCAACCTGTGGCTGACCTTGCCGGCTGCGGTGATCATCGGCCGCGAGATCGTCGTTTCGGCCCTGCGCGAATGGATGGCCGAAATCGGCGCCCGCGCCCACGTCGCCGTGTCGAACATGGGCAAATGGAAAACCGCCGCGCAAATGCTCGCGTTGGTGATCCTGCTGGCCAACCCGTCGGACTTTTCCTTCTGGGTCTTGCTGGGCTACGCCTTGCTGCTCATCGCTGCCGGCCTGACGCTGTGGTCCATGCTCCAGTATTTACGCGCTGCCTGGCCTCATCTGCGCACCACGGTTGAAAAAAAATAAAACTTTTTTGAATCAAGGGGTTGACGGGTGCTGAGGATTCTATAGAATGCGCCTCACCAAGACGCGGGAATAGCTCAGTTGGTAGAGCACGACCTTGCCAAGGTCGGGGTCGCGAGTTCGAGTCTCGTTTCCCGCTCCAAACATAGCGCTACAGAGTTTCACTGAATTCTGTCAGCGATCGAAACAAGGACCTTCGGGTCCTTTTTTCGTTCCGGCGGGAACCGCTGACATCCAGCACCGTCCAGTGCTTTTAAGTCCCGATTTAAGTCCCGAATGAGGATCTTGGATTTGGATATGCACTGAATCGGTTTTTTGCTGGAGCAGCTTGGATAGCGAGACGAGCATCCGCTCCTGACTCTGTTCAGGAGCTCGCTATGGCACTCTCGGATACGACCGTTCGGCAAGCCCGAATCACCGGCAATGACTACACGCTAGGCGACACGGATGGGCTTGCGCTCAACGTGACGGCCCGCGGTGGGAAAATCTGGCAGTTTCAATACTGCTGGGCGGGCGTGCAGAAGCGCATGTCTCTCGGTAGTTATCCGCAAATCAGCCTCAAAGAAGCCCGTGCGCGACGTG